>QZKI01000015.1 GCA_003598055.1 Candidatus Abyssobacteria bacterium SURF_17
AAGCGCTACTTCCAACATGAGGACACTCATGGCCAATAGAAATATCCCTACGCAGGCGCGACGCGTATTAGGCATGAACAATTCTCCTTTTGACCTCGTTTACCGGATTGCTTTGGTTCTGTTTTTCCTTCCACAATCTGAATGCAAAAACCACCCACAGGACTGCGAGCGCAAAGAACTTCAGGTCAACAAGAACCTTGCTATTATACAATGGGAAGAAGTTAATCGTCGAAAAACATACTGCAAATGCTATGACCGTTCCAATTTCTTTTCGGAACTATTTACTTGACAAACCACGTTCGCTCTCATATGATGAAAGTCCAATGTGGAGATATTATGCCAGAATTAATCATTAAGACTGATGACCCCGATTTCTTTCGCGACCTTAAAGAAGCGCATATTCCCGATTTGAGTATTGACCAACGGATTCGAGCTTTTGCTTCTGTAGAACTTCCACCTGTATTGGAACTCCTTAGCAATTTGATAGTTGTTGTTACCGGCGGCGTTTCAGCCATACAGCTTTTTCGAAACTGGCTTCACAATCGTATTAAACAAGGTAACCCCCATAAAATAGCAATTGAGGACCAAGAGGTGACACAAGACCCAAAACAGGTATTTATTGTAATCGACAAGTATATACAGCAGACACAGATTAATATTGATAATAAACCAACCGAACAGAAACAACCATAATCTTCGAATGAATCTTTCAGTGTTTATCATTAGAAGCCCTTCCTTTCCCTGTTTTTTTCATCTTTCCGCTTGCGCCGCTTAAACTTCCTTGGGTCAATCTTCATAAAGGCAGCAAGCGCATCTTCGGGTTTCAGCGGATATAATGAAACCGGCTTATCGTATTTCTTCTTCAATTCTTTCTTCATGTAAGTTATTGCTCCCGTCCCCCAATAATTCACTCAGCAAGAGTCTTTTCCCATCCATCCCTTTAATAGCCTCTTCGGCTCTCTCGCCGTCAGTCACCTTGCGATTGTCCCAACGAAACGAGAACTCATTGCAATATCTCAGGAGATGTTTCTTGGAAACATGATGAAATGTGCCGTGAATGCCTCTTTTCAGGAGCGCGAAATATGATTCTACGGTATTGGTCGAGGCCAAGCCCCTGACGTATTCTCCCGCACCGTGATTCACTACCGCATGACCACCACTGAACTCGTTTTCCAAGCCATGGTAGCTTATCCATTCATCTGTCATTATGGCGGACTTACGGTCTACAACCTCTCTAATGGCTGTTTTCAGTGTCTTGGCGCTCACATCTTTGACTGGCTTGGAAACTACTTTTCCGCCACGTTCCACCACAGCAAGTACAGCAGTTTTCTTGGTTCCACGTCCGCGCTTGTGTTCTTTCCCATCATCTCGCGGACTGCCACCGACATAAGTTTCATCAGCTTCTACAATACCCTTAAGTAAACTCGCAAGAGGGTCTTCTTTCATGGCAAGCCGTATGCGGTGTGTGAGATGCCATGCTGAGCGATAGGAATGCAATCCGAGATTTCTCTGTAGCTGGAGAGAGGAAACGCCCTTCTTATGTCGGGATGCCCTTCTCTTATGAACATATACGCAGTGGCGTAGTTGATTTGAAGGTCCAGCGGATGAATGATTTCCTTTGGGCCTCCACCCAAGAGTAGATACGTGGCCGGCGACATCGGCGTCTTCGGAAGGAATGATACGAAGTTCCAGAGGAGAAGCCCGATCGATACCAGCATGACGGCCTGGAGAATGCATGCGCTATGACGAGACAGGTCGGAATATCCTCCGCTGTTCAATCTGGGAAATGTATCGGTGAAACTGTACATCTTGCTGGGCGCTTCGCTCCTCTTCCACACAATCTTTCACCATCAATACATCCTGAAGAGATATATCCCGTCTTCCAAAGCCTCATACACCGGCTCGTGGAGACCCGCGTAACGAGTCAGAAAAGGCAGTTGCTTGGCGTCCGTATGAGCAGCATGGACGATGAAATATTTGATTTGATTCGTCAGGAAGAATTGTCTGTTCCCCTGAATGACCTGCTTCTGGGCCGATGGAGCCAGCGAAAAGAAAGCCTCCGGCATATCCGCGTATCGATAGAAGCGGCTGTTCATAATCAACTCAGTCGTCCGCGATTGTGAACGCGGGAAGACCGAGGAATGGCCGGCAACGGTTACGAGCTTTCGCCCATGAAAAACCTGGTAATAGAGCACGTTCCTGTTGAAAAACGGTTCCGACAGCGGCCATTCCAACACACCGTAGTCTGAGTCGTCATTCAAGAGGACTGAATAGATGGAAGGAACGATAGGCTGCACAGGGCGTAAGGGCACCTTAAGTCCCTCGATAAAGACGAAAGAAGAGAGAAGAAAGGGTACGGGCATGAGAGCTTTCAATCTGCTCATAGTGACACGATTCCAATATCCATCCATCGCCGAACCCACAAGGACCGCGAGCGCGAGCAGGAAAGGAAAGACAAGAACCCCTCCGAAAGCTATTAGAGTCATGAGGGACGGCGGTGAATTCACGAGTGGGGGAAAAAAAGTCCATGCTAGCATGAACACCGACATGAGAAGGGTCACGTAGAGAACGTAGCGGTTGTGGTTGTGCACGGCAATCATGCTCGGTTCCCCGCAGCAACGGCGAATCGGATATATGGATAGAGTGTATTCAACAACTCAGCTTGCTTGGCGACTGCCAAACTTTACTGAACCCGTGAATTATAATATGGATTCCTGCGGAAAAGTCAACCCGACATTGCGCAACGTCTTTCTCTTTGACAATGAGAGGAGAATGAGGTACGCTCGAAACAACTCCTCAACTGCATCAGGGGGGAGGCCCTTCTTGCAAGAGTTGAGGAATGCCTCTTGTTCATGATGATGCTTGCATGGGCTTAACTGTCAACAATCGTTCTTATTAACTGACAGCAGCTTATTCCGCAGGAACCTTTTGAATGGAACTCGTGTATGGTTGCATATCAGTAAGTACGATTGTTCTAGCGGCCTTTTTCCTCACTCGTATTTCGAGACCTTCAGCTACGGCAGAGTTTACTCTCTTCTGGTTCAATATCCTGACAGGACTCATAATCGGAATGGGATATGTGTTGTCATGGATGAACTGTATCGCCACGCCGGCATGTTGGGCCTTGTTCAGCGTACTTGTTCTACTATCCATTGTCAGCATGGCCCTTCTCATGAAGAGGTTCCGCCGGCTATGTTTCCGCAAGCCTGCAACCGCAAACGTTCCCGCACTCAAACAGTGGTATGGGCAACTTTCTTCTTATGACAAGAAGCTTCTCTGGCTGCTTTTGACGACCATGGGCCTCGTCGGAGCCATCAACTTGGCCGTCGTGCTATTCAGTGCACCCCATAACTGGGATGGCATGACTTATCACCTGGCGAGGGTCGCATACTACATTCAGCAGGGGAATCTTGATTATTTTGATGCAAACTACTGGGCTCAAGTCAGTCATCCTAAGAACTCTTCGGTGCTTTTTCTTTATGCATACCTCGTTACTGACCGCAACGAGAATCTCACACAACTGGTCCAGTTCATTTCATACTGGGTAGCAGTGTGCTCTGTTTATGGGATATCGAGGGCTATGGGGACAGGCAAATCCTGGAGCCTGTTTGCCTGCTTGATATTTGGGCTTTTGATTGAGAACCTGATGCAATCGGTAACCACGCAAAATGACATGGTAATTACCGCCTATATTGGCTCGGCTGTGTATTCACTCGTTGCGTATAAGCAAGCCCGAAACAGCAAGTACCTCGTCTTCGCCGGTTTGAGCATTGCCCTTGCAGTTGGAGTCAAAGCCTCTGCGTTTCTGGTCCTTCCCTCATTGCTCATTGTGGCAGTGTTCGCCCTCTTACGTGGCTCAGACGAGACTGTCGCGAGCTGTTTTCGAGGTTTAAAAATATTCGCGATTTCACTGATCCTCTGGGTTTCGTTTTCTGCCTTTGTCTCCGGGTACTGGGATAATTATCGGATCTTCGGACACCCACTGGGGCCCGAGACATATCGGAAAGTTCATTCGTATGAAGGAAAGCCGATCAATTATGTTCTGAGCGATGGCTCGAAGAACCTCATCCGGTACACGCTCGAGTTCCTTTTTCCGGACGGCCTCCCCCCGCTCGGGCTGTCGGAGAAAGTGCGGGATGCACTTCGAATGGTCCCCGCCAAACTGATTCGCGGCTTCGGAATCAAGTTGGAGACCGACTCTTGGTTATCATCTTTTTCCTACACAAAGAAGGAGTTTGCGCAAGAGGATTTCTCATATTGGGGAGTTCTGGGATTCGGTCTGATATGGATTGTTATCATATTCTATATATGCGGACTCATGAAATCGTCTTGGGGTAGGGTTCTCTCCCTTGCCACAGTCGCATTTCTGTTTGTGCAATCGTACGCCGGGCCCTATGACCCATGGCGGGGGAGATATTTCATTACCTCGGCCATATTCGCGGTTCCACCTGTGGGATGCGCGCTCAGTTCTATCAAGAAAGGATTCAGCAAACCAATTCGACTCTATCTGATCGCAGTGGTATTGATGGGTTGCTTGTCAGCGATTAGCGCTATCATCTTTCGGGCAAACAGGCCAATAATCTCGATGCGACTCGGTTCGACATCTCTTACGTCCGTTTTCAGCATGGACAGACTTGAGCAGTTAACAAGGACCCGACCAGCCTATCATGAGCCCATTGAGAAGTTCGAAAGTCTCGTCCCCAAGGATGCAACCGTGGCAGTTCATCTGTACGATTCGTCGTATGAATACCCCCTGTTCGGGGAGAAACTAACGAGGACGATCATTCCGGTCAATTCTTTTTGGAGAGGCCCGCAGCCCATCCCTGAGGCAGCGGAATATCTTCTGTATTATGAGGGAGCATTCTCATGGTATTTCCCCCTATCAGATGAGCCGGATGTTCACTTAGGTGCTGACTGGTATCTCCGCGACTTGACGAAAGACAATCATCGTTCTGAAGAGCACTAGTTCCTGAACGTCCTGCCTTGCCTATCACAGCTCTAATAGACACGATAAATGTCTATTGTGTCCTCAGTCATGTGATCCATGAACCGATGCCTCCTGATGAACCGAGAGAATGCTGCCAGTTGATGTCGTTCTATGTGATCAACATGAATTATACAGTATTTGATGTTGTTTTCCCGCAGGAATCGTTCGTCGTCCATGAGCACCTGCCCCTGTTCCGTGAAGGTCAGTGCAAAGAAGGATTCCGGTGATCTGGCGTATCGATAGAACGGGCTGCTCAGCATCAACTCGCTCGTTCTTGAAGACGAACGCGGGAAGACAGCACGGCGGTCGGCGATGTTCACCAGTTTCCTTCCGTGGAACATCTGATAATAGAGAACGTTCCTGTTCAGGAATGGTTCCGACAGCGGCCATTCCAACACGCCGTAGTCTGAGTCGTCACTCAAGAGGACTGAATAGATGGAAGGAACGGTGGGCTGCACAGAGTGAAAGGGCACCTTAAGTCCTTCGAGAAAAACAAGGGAAGTGAGAAGAAAGGGTACGGGCGCCAGAGCTTTCCATCTGCTCATGGCGATACGACCCCAATACGTATCCATCGCCGCACCCACAAGGACCGCGAGCGCGAGCAGGAAAGGGAAAACAAAGATCATGGGATACCGAAACATGGAGAACAAGGGAATAATTGCCCGAAGCCAGGCAAAGGGCATGGGAAAGCCCACCAGAGGCAACCCGCCGAACTTTACGCGCGGCCCGAGCGAGAGAAAAAACGATACGAAAGCTAAAATCAACCATACAAGGTTCTTTTTCTTGTCAATGAGAAACAGGGAGAGAATCGCCAGAGACGCAAGAGAATACGTGATGAACACGTCACCAAACATCTTAACATACTCCTGCCCTCCCGGGAAGGATCCTATCGCCTTGTACACCGTGTGACTCAGTGAAGGGCAGAGATAATTAGCCAAGTCGGCGGTGAGCGGAAGCCATTCAGGCATGAACAAAGTGATACGAAACCCTCCGCCGACAAGCTCTCTGACTATTGCCGCCAGGAGAGGAACGGAGATGACGCCAAACACCAACCCGGCAAGGGCAAAATCCCGAAGGTCTTGCTTGCCGACTGTAATGCGTTTCATGAGCATGAGCAGAACGATGAAGGGAACACCGAAGAGCGCAACGAGGTAGAAATATGCCAGCGAGTTATAAAGAAGGCCGCTCATCGTGATTGCGGACAGCATCAAGAAGCGGCGTTTTCGCGTATGAAACCATCTCAGAGCAAAGAACATGAGAAGTGGCAACAGTTCAATACAGCAGTAATGAAGAACCGGTATCATACTGACGTGGGCCGCGCTGAAAGAAAAAATGACCCCTCCGCAGAAACCGGCCTTCCTGCTCAGACCGAGCTCCCTCATGAGCAGGTATTGGAAAAAACCTCCAAGAATGAATGAGCCGAGGGCCACCACGTTGTACGCAGCGACGAGGCCGACCATGCCGAAACTGCCCACCATAAGCAGGAATGCCACGAGGTTATACACAAATGGAAATGAATGGAAGGCAAGGCTCGTGCCGTAAGGATAGTAAATATAGTCGGTAAAGAATGGGTTTTGATACGCGAGCAAGGCTTTTTTCGTCCACCAGAAATTCCAGAGGAAGATATATTGGTCGTTGATTCCGGACCGCTCGATTTGAGGTATCAGGTTCAAGCGAATAATAAGGGGATATGTGTAAATGAAGGCGAGCAAAACAAATAATCCAACCACAACGAGGTCAGGGATGACTCGGCTCACTGTGCTAGCCGACTGTGAAGGCGCGGCGAACGAAACGGAACTCATCCGGCTATTGCTCACATTCGCATCTCGTTTGGTGTTCATGATATGCATCAGATCATTCCCTTCTCAGCACAGCGAGGGGTCTGTTGGCTAGTGCATATCTCACAATTCCGAGCCGTCATGAAGTGCGGGTAAAAGAGTTCAGGGCGTGTTTTCCGAATGCTCATCTACGAAGAATCTGGATGGTCCGTTTTCGCCGGAATGACAAGAATCGCAAGAATTCCCTTTTTGTCATTCCCCGTTTGACCGGGAAATCCATGCTTTTCATTTGGCCAACAGGGCATTCAGTCTTAATCGGCCAAGCTGGACAGAATACCCGACGGTCAATTCTACAGGATAATCAAGAACGCTGTCAACGAGCCGGACATGAGAACGATTGTTTCGTGGTTTCAGAATGCTTGACGTGATTTGAGAATGACTGATATAGTGTGCGCGTGAGGCCCGTCGTCCGCCGGGCCCGCTGAACGAACGGTCAGGCATCCTTAGATTCGGAGATACAAAGCTGCCTGCTTCCAGCCGGATGTCAGGTGTGTCAAAAAAAAATGAATTCGATGAGGCCGAATAGCAAGAGCACACACTTGGTCATTCTCCTCTGCAGCATGGTCTGGATGGTAATCGCTGCCGGGCCGGTGGCCGGAGAGAATGCGTCAAGCTCCGACGCCTCGGGTGAGCGTGCCGAATACATCATCACTCGCGACGAGACAATCGAAACCAGGGTTGGAGAGAAGAGGACGGTCCGTCTTGACGCGCGCATTCTCACTGTCTCAGTCACGCGGCCGGAGGTGGCTGACGTGTTCCTCTCAACGGATCATGAGATGGTGGTGCGCGCGAATTCCCCGGGGGTGAGCAAGGCTATTGTGCAACTAGAGCCCGGGATAACGGCTGCCTTCACGATTCGCGTCCACGTTGCTGACCCCGATAAGTTTGCGAATACCCTCAGAGATAAGATAGGCAACATCCAGAACGTGCACATCGAAGTAGTTAAGGGGAAGATTCTCGTTTCCGGGAGAATCCTCTACCTGCCAGATATGGATGTGATTGAGCGGGTGGTCGCCGACAACCCATCGATTATCAATCTGACATCCCTTACATCCCGCAATGCACGCATTCTCGCCCGGGAGATCAAGCGGGAATTGAGGGAATCGGGGATTTATGGCGCTGATGTGGAAGTCCGCAACAATCGAGTTACCCTAATTGGGTCGCTCGGTTCGGAAGTTCTCGTGAGGAAAGCCGAATACATCGCCTCGACGTTTACGCCGAACTTCGACAGCCTCCTCGAAGTCACGCCCCAGCCTGCCGAGCCTGTTTCAACCCCGAAGAAGTAACCTTATGCCCGAAGGGAGCGGGTAGAAACTTTATCACTGTTCGCATTCCCTGTTTCCCTCGAGTAGTTCGATCTCAATCTCGAGCCCCAGGAGATTCTCGGACATTCGCGTTTCCGCTGGCAGCCGAACAGCGTCCTTCGCGGTAGTCACCATGAATTCGGCGCCTGACCGTTTCGCTTCTTCGTTTATTCGGTCCATGTCGGCCGCGTCGTACCAATGATGGTCCTTGAAAACAATGGCGCGCACTATGTTTGCGCCGATTCGTCGCAACGTTTGCTCGAATGATGCCGGATTACCGATACCGGAAAATGCAAGCACCTTCTTGCCTGCGAGCATGTCGCACACATGCTTCGTCCCGTCGTTCAGTCGCACCAGCCAAACGGGCCGGTGCGCGCTCTTGAGTATCCGGGCGGTCGGGTTGACCGTTCTGAGTATTGCCACAGCATGAGTGCAATCGCGCTCATCCGCGTGAGTGACGAGAAAGCACGTGGCCCTTGCCAGAGCCGAGAGCGGCTCGCGCAAAAGACCCCGCGGCAGCAGATGACCGAATCCGAAGGGGTTCGAGCAGTCGATAGTGACAATATCCTCATCTCTCGCCAATGCCCGGTGCTGGAAGCCGTCGTCAAGCAGGATGATATCGGGTTGAAAGCGTTCGATTGTAAAATGTGCTCCCTTGACCCGGTTGCCGCACACAACCACGGGAATGCCCGGCAGTTTTTCTGCAATGAGATATGGCTCATCGCCGGATTCCCTCGGTGAGAGACGAGTTTTTGTGAAATCCGACACGGCAAGCGGCTCGTCAATCGGCGTGATACGACCATAGCCCCGGCTGAGCACAGCGACTTTCTTGCCGTCGTTCGTGAAACGTCGGGCGAAGTGTATTACCGCAGGCGTCTTTCCCGTGCCTCCGGCTACGATATTTCCTATGCTAATCACCCGTGCGTCAACCCTGACTTGATGCAAGAGGCCCGCGTCAAACGCTGTCCGTTTTGCCTGATAGCCGAGGAAATAGAAGCCGGAGGCGGCGAATAATGCAGCGCGGGCGATGGATGGGCCGATGCCTCTCGCCTCACCTGAGACGATTCGCATGTGGAGTTCTCGATTCATGGAATGCGGCGGCCACGATCAGACGCGGCGAATAAAGTGCTTGCCCGAGAGCTGTCGAATAAGTCCTTTGAGCTCGAGTTGCATCAGGATGCTGGCGGTCTGCGAGGCGGAGAGGTTGCATCCCTCCCCTATGTCGTCAATATGTACCGGCACCATGGAAAGGAAATTGAAAACCTTTTTTTCTTCGGCGGACATGGGCACGTTTGCCGATGCATCGGGCTCGACTTGCTTTTCTTCCTCGCACGTGACCCCTTCAAGGTTCCTCTCAATTTCAGATATAATATCATACACGTTTTCTACAAGCTTGGCGCCGTCCTTTATCAGTTTGTGACATCCTTCGCTGTATGGCGAATAGATATTCCCCGGCACAGCGAAGACTTCCCGCCCCTGCTCGAGCGCATGCCGCGCGGTTATGAGAGCGCCGCTCCTGTTTGGAGCTTCGACCACGAGCGTTCCAAGTGAAAGGCCGCTTACAATACGATTGCGCAGAGGGAAGAAGCCGGGGTCCGGCTCACAGCCCATCGGGAACTCCGATAGGAGCGCTCCCGAACGTGCTATCTGCTCGTAAATTTTCGCATTGGCGCGCGGATAGACGACATCGACACCGCAGCCAAGCACTGCGAGAGTGCGTCCGCCCGCGGCGAGTGACCCCTTATGGGCAGCGGCATCAATGCCGTGAGCGAGACCGCTGACAACCGTGAGCCCGAGGCGGGCAAGGTCTGCCGCAAGCCGTTCGGCCACCATCTTTCCGTAGTGAGTGGCCCGTCTCGTGCCGACGATACTGACAGCGTTCACGTCTGAAGCATGGAGCGTTCCTTTCACATAGAGAATCGGGGGGGGGTCATGGATATTTTTCAATCGTTCGGGATAGGAGTCGCTATTGAAGGTGAGCACTGCGACGCCATGCTTACGGGTCAGGTCAATGGCTTTGGCAAGCTCGGAGGCGCAGCCTGTCCGGATGGACTCGATCACGGAAGCGGTCAAGTCAGGCACTTCTCTGAGCGCAGCCTTGGATGCGTCGAGGGCACTACGCGGACCTCCGAAATGGTGGACGAGCTTGAAGAACGTCTTCGGCCCCACACCGGGAATAAGACTGAGCTCCACCCAATCGCGGACTTCGTCCATGTTTGCCGCGCAATCCCCGAGAGTCTTTCGGTTGTGTTCAGATAAGGCCGCGCAATCTCAGCGAGAGGTCCTTCGGGCTGGACGCGAACTGGAGCGCCACCTCTTCGGATACTTCCTCGGCTTCCCAGAGTTCATAAAGATGCTGGTCAAAGGTCTGCATACCGTAGGTTTCGCGGCCCTCGCTCATCAAGGCGCTAATCTGCGACGGGTCAGCCTGCATTTTTATCCGCTCCTTCACCAGCGGGGTGCCGATGAGAACTTCTACGGCAGCAATTCTGCCGACGCCCGATTTACGCGGGACAAGCCGCTGCGAGACCACGGCCCTCAAGCATGCGGCGAATTGATTCCTGACCTGTTGATGTTGCGACGGCGGGAAGAAGTCGGTGATACGATTGACGGTTTCAATCGCGTCCGGCGTATGCAGTGTCGAGAGAACGAGGTGTCCGGTCTCCGCAGCCTGCATGGCAGCGAAAACCGTTTCGGGGTCGCGCATTTCACCAAGCATGATGACATCGGGGTCCTGGCGCACGACCGTTCGCATGGAATCGACAAACGAATTTGTGTCGCTGCCGACCTGCCGCTGGGTGACCATTCCCTTCCTGTCCATATGAACGAATTCGATCGGATCCTCAATTGTGACCACGTGCTTGGGGGTATTTGTGTTTATATAAGCTATCATGGCTGCCAGCGTGGTGGATTTTCCGCTGCCGGTAGGCCCGGTGACAAGGGTTAATCCCCGAGGAGTCTTGCAGAGGTCCTCCAACACGAGCGGGAGTTTCAGCTCCCGGATCGTCGGGATTTCAAAGGGAATCAGACGGAACACAATACGAACGTTTCCCATTTCACGGCTGACGTTGACGCGAAATCTTGACAACTCGGACACGGCATATGCGACATCGAGTTCTCGCTTTTCCTGAAACGTCTTCAACTCCTGGTCGGTCAGAATCTGGTTCAAGATTTCATCGATATCCTTCCGGGTAAGCGGAGAGTAATCAAGCCGCACGAGCCGTCCGTCGTAACGAATCACCGGCGGATTGCCTGCCTTGAAGTGGATATCGGACCCGCATTGACCGACCACGGTGTGCAGCAACGCATGCAAGTTCATGGGCATATCTCCTGTCGATTCCGGTCTACGCTAGTCGGTAGTTGCGAAGCATTTCCATCCACCGTCCGAGGAGCAAGACTCGTGCCACTCCCCTACCATCGCTTGGCAGACATCGATTATCTCTCCAACGGTCTTCGAGCGATTTATCTTTTCCCTCGCCTTTGCGGCATTTTTCATTCCTTTCACATACCATGCGGCATGTTTGCGCATTTTCAGGGCCGCGGTCCGCTCACCCTCGTATTTGACCAAAAGCGTGCAGTGTCTGACCATCGTGTGTAATCTCTCGCTTTGAGAGGGTTCAGGCGCAAGCTCGTTCCGCTCCAACAGCGTGAGTGTTCGACTGAAGGCCCAGGGGTTCCCCTGTGCTGCGCGTGCTATCATCACGAGGTCGCACCCGGTTTCCTCAAGCATCTGTCTCGCATCATTCGGAGAATGGACATCGCCGCTGCCGATGACTGGAATATTCACGTTCTTTTTGGTCAGCGTGATCAAACTCCAGTCCGCTTTTCCCGCAAACCCCTGCGCCTTTGTGCGAGGATGAAGGGCAATCGCAGAAGCACCTGCCTTCTCAAGCATTTGCGCAAGCTCAGGCGCGTTTATTGTGCTTTCATCCCAGCCGGCACGCAATTTCACGGTCACCGGTTTATTGGTGGATCCCACGGCTGCTGCCACGATCTCGCAGGCCAGCTTCGGTGTTCTCAGAAGGGAGGCGCCACCCGCGTGGCCCGCCACCTTGGGTACTGGACAGCCCATGTTGATGTCAATCAGGTCAATTGGATGGGAATTCAATATCTCAACGGCTCTGGCTATGATGTCCGGTTCGCCCCCGAAAATCTGAACTCCGACCGGTCTCTCGGCCGCGTCGGATATGAGAAGGTCGAAGGTCTTCCGACTGCCAAGGCACAAGGCTTTCGCGCTGATGAGGGGAATATATACGAGTGCCGCTCCGAAAGACTTGGCGATCAGCCGGGACGCGATATCCGTGATACCGGACATTGGCGCAAGCACCACGGGGGCATCCACTTCAACATGCCCTATTCGTGTTTGAGCTCTTTCCATAGCGAAGATGAGAGCCGCAGATTCGGCTCGGCGTTGAGAGTCTTGTCGGCATAATACCCTGAGCGGTGTCGGTAGTAGCCCACCGAAGCGGTCATTGCGCCATTATCGAGGCAGAGTTCCGGCGGTGGAACAAAGACATCACACCCAGCCTTGCTCACAATAGTCTCCCTGATGCAGCGGTTGGCGATAACCCCGCCCCCCAGCGCGAGATTGCTTACGCCGGTTTCGCGAACGGCCCGCCGCGCTTTTTCGGCGAGCACATCGGCCACGGCAGCCTGAAAGCTGGCCGCGACGTCGGGCACGAGTTCGACAAAATCGCTGCGTTCTTTCAGCTCGGCCTGACAATAAAGAACCGCCGTCTTCAGGCCGCTGAAGCTGAAGTCGAACCCCGGTTCGGAAAGCATCGGGCGGGGAAAATCAAACGCACGCGGATTGCCGTGTGCTGCGATGCGTTCGATTGCCGGGCCGCCGGGATAGTCAAGATTCAGCAGCTTCGCAACCTTATCGAACGCCTCTCCCGCCGCGTCATCGCGCGTGCGGCCCAGAATGCGATACTGAAGCGGTCCCCTGCACTCGATCAAGTCCGTGTGTCCGCCCGACGCGACGAGAGCGACAAAGGGAAAGCGCAAAGATGCTCCTGCGACGATGTTTGCGTAGATGTGCCCTTCGAGGTGATGAACAGGTACAAGCGGTTTGCCCGTAACATACGCGAGCGCCTTGGCGAAGCTGATGCCGACCAGCAGCGACCCCACCAACCCCGGGCCGACAGTCACGGCGATTATGTCAATCTGCCCGAGGGAGCAGCCGGCCTTTTCGAGCGCCGCGCGAAGCATCGGCGTGATGACCCTGAGGTGCGCGCGGGAGGCAATCTCGGGCACGACTCCTCCGAACCGTTCATGCAGCGGAATTTGAGACGCGACCTGGTTTGCAAGGATATGGGTTCCGCTCTCGACGATAGCGACGCCGGTTTCGTCACAGGATGTTTCGATTCCAAGTACCAACATTGCTGAGCGCTAGTTGACCAACTGAGAGGCGTAGACGAGCTCGATTCCCCGCTCGTCCATTATGGAAAACATGTCCTGAAGAGCCTGCATGGTGGCCGGGTGGACGTGGCAGATACCAATAGCCTTTCCCTTGTGCTCGGCCTCCTCCATCAAGAGTTCCAGACGGCCCTTAATGTATTCTATATTCTTCTCATTGTCGAGAAAAATATCATTCTCCGCAGCCCGCACGCCGAAGCTCCTGGCGACTTGATATGCAACTGATTCGCTCGTTGTACGGCTGTCGATGAAGTACATGTTTTGCTCGGCGAGGTACGTCATAACGCGCATCATTGCCTGCCGGTCGCACGTCATCTTGGAGCCCTGATGATTATTGACTCCTGCGACGTGAGGGATAGATTCGAAGTCCTTTTCCAACATCCACCGCAGCGTCTTATCGTTCATGTCGGGCGAAATGAACCCGGGGTTGCGCCGCAGATGCCGGCCGGATTCCATCGGCAGATGCAGCATGATTTCGTATCCCATCTCATGCGCCACCTCCGCGATGTGCCGCGAGTGTTTGAGCTGCGGGAATATGGATATGGTCATCGGCCTTCGCAGGTTCAGCAGCTCAAGGGCGCGTCGGACATCGTATCCGACATCATCCACTATGAGCGCCACTTTGGGCCTCTGTTCTTCCACTTCCTCTTTGGGTATGGAGACGATGTGCTTCTGCCGCAGGAGCATCTGATAAATGGGCAGATCGTCAAAGTAAACCGACAACTGAAGTTCTTTGTGAAGCGCCCCGCGACTTCTTCTTTCCTCTCTCACGGTAGTGGCGGGAATGTCGAGGCCGTGCTGCAGGCTTTTGCTGAGAGAATACATTGACTGCGATTCATCGAGCGTCACCACAACTTCGATCTGTTCCCAGCTAAGCGTTCCATTATGTTTTCGGACGTAATTCTTGCGCACTTCCAGCGGGCTCGCTTCGGCCGCCGACAGGGTTGCAGAAAAGTTCGAGTCAACTTTTCTGGCGAGGAGTGAAAGATTCGTGTTGCTCTCGAAGAGCAGAGCCGTTGCAACATATGTTCCCGCGAAGAATGCGACAAGCGCCGCGAGAAGCAATGCCACCCTGACCTTCTTGCGTATCCTTGGTTTCATCCTGAACGCACCGTCTCCGGGAAATTGGCCTTGAACGGAGATTGGCATCGACTGCGGCGGATGGGGAGCGCAGACGCCGCACTCCCAATTTCCAATTTTCTTGAATTCCCTGTGTGGCAGTTATAAGAATGAATTCCCTTATACACGGGCGCCATGAATCGCGCCCTTGCAGCGGCCGCAGACGTGCGATTCATGGCGCCCAGCCCGTTCATTGATTGCGGCTGTGCCGGGGGCCATGCCATTCTGACGAGCTTGCGCAAAAGCAAAGCGTCAACGCTCACAGTGGTATTCAGACTTTCGGTTGCTCGGATGACATGTCGGTCATCCACGTCGTATTCGGGGAGAGGGGTTCTCTCAGGTCCAGGTGACCCGCGAGCGTCTCCACCTCGTTGCCCTCCACCAGTATTTGCACTCTGCTGATTCCATGGATATTCTCCGCCAGCGTATTCACGATAGAGTAAACCGTAAGCAATTCCCCGGCGGATCCGCCGGAGTGATTGGTTTGCAGCTCACGACTGAAATCGAGCACAAGCGTGTCACCGAGTTGATACGCCCCGAGCAACTGTGCATCGGAAGGTATTGTCGAAGAGAGCGTCGGCGACCGTGGCCCCCTGATGAGTTCAGAAATTATTGTTGCGCAATTTCCCGCCGTCTCTGAGCCCAGGCGCGTGCGTCTTTTCTCGGACCGGAGTGCAAGGGTTTCTCCATCGGCAAAATAGAGGGTTATCTCTTGTTCACTGGGTGGCGGAGCCACGGAAGGCAGCGGAGGCACGACCGTTGTCGGTTCGGGGCCAGGAACAAGTTCCCTCAAGAGTCTCCAGCCGAATCCAACCAGGAGAATCACCACCGCCGTCCATAGGACGACGAAGGCTATTTGCAGGGGGCGCTTTCTCATCAAGGATTTGATGTGCCGTTCGAGAAACCGAGCCTGCTTTCGAACCGGTTCTTATAATCAGTCACCGCGGCCGCCAACGCCTCGGCGGCCCTGCCCCTGAAGTCGTCCGTCTTCAATCTCGTTTCCTCGATACGGTTAGATATAAATCCGACTTCAACCAACACCGACGGCATCGCAACGCCGGCAAGCACGATGAATTGCGCCTGCCTTACCCCGCGGTCTTGTGTGCTGAGTCGCTCGGCCATTTCCCGTTGCACCATGAAGGCCATTTCGCTGCTTTCCGAGATGAACTCAGTGAACTGCAAATCCCATAATATCGGGGTAAGCCTCGCTTCGACGGCTTCGTTTCCCTCATTCTCAAAGGCAATTACGGCATTTTCCATCGCCGCCGTAGCCTCGGCGCTTGGGTCGACGGCATCGGAAATATAATACGCCTCGAAGCCCGTCACCGCCGTACTTGCGTGTGAATTCGTATGAATGCTGATGAACAGGTCAGCGGGGGAGCCATTCTTGGCCCGGTTGGCGATGGCCGTGCGCTCCTTCAGCGAAACGAATTGGTCATCCGTGCGCGTCAGGACAACCTTCACATTCGTGCCGCGCTCGAGGAGTTCCTTGAGCTTGAGAGCAATGTCAAGGGTAACATCTTTCTCCAGCAGCCCGTCTCGCCCGCGAGCTCCGACGTCCTTGCCTCCATGTCCTGCATCGATAACGACTGTTGTGAAGGAAATGCGTTGGTCCGGCAGTATCGGAACCGGCTCCGTCCACTCGCTCGACCTGGAGGTTGAAACGGATCGAGTCAACGGTGTCCGTTTCGCGAGAGAGTCAGTAGGTCGTATGTCGAGGACCACTCTCAGCGGGTCGTCATGCTTCTGGACCTCACACTCGCCCCCTTCGGCGACAGTACGAATCACCAGCGTGGCATCCGTGCCATCCTGAACGGGTTCGACCGAGCGCACTATGGCATCCCCGATGTCAAACGGAGCCACGGATTGCAGCATTCGGAAGCCGGGAAACGTGACCCTCAATGTTCCGCCGGAGCGGACACAGTTGACCTCGATTGCATCGGAACCGCGAATCGCGGCAATATTGATGATCAAACGTGTAAGGTCTGGATAGGAAATATAGCGGATGCTCTTTATGAGGTCATGCCCGACGATATCGGAGTGCTGGCGTGACGCCGAGCTTGCCGACAGAATTTCCGCTGGATTAATGTCGCGACCGAGTAAGCGGGAGAAGAGCGTGGTTGCGTCGGGTAAGGACATGCTCACGGCGCCATCAAGCACGACGACAGGAGCAAGCAACTCGAGCGGCTTGCCGTCGAACATCAAGTAGTCGGTTCCGATGACGATTTCGACGTCATGGTCTCCGTAAGCAAGAGACAGTTTTCTATCGGCAGGCATCCATGACGTCGCCACTCCGAAGGAACGGGCGACCTCCGGCAGAACCACGTTTTCCCGCGCGGTCCCGGCCTGCGCGAAGGATTCGCCGGCCACAAAACAAGCAATGCCGGCAACAGATGCCAGCATAAGAATTACTGTCAATCTCTTCAAATTCACCGGAAATAGCAAGCTGCTGCGTTCACGTCCTCGCGGCACTGATTTTTCCTACTACATCATCTCGTGAGTTCGATTCTTTCATTACGAATCTGGTGGAGGCGGGGGGAATCGAACCCCCGTCCAAAGATATCACCCCGTGGGCCTCTACATGCTTACCTCGCGTTTTATCCTCACGACAAGTATCCCCCACGAGAAGGGTATACTTGCCGCCAGCCCGAAGAGATTCGCGCTGGCGAATCGGGCGGTTCGCTCACGCTATCCTGCTGGTCGACAGTCCTTCCCGCCCCGCAGGAAAGGCCGGGAGGACTGGGCAGCCTCTTAGGCCGCCATTGCGAGCTGATGCTCTGCAGTTACATTTTGGTCCCATCCGTTTAACGAGTGGTCGGGGAGCTCGGCATGCCACCCATGAAGCAGCTATCTCTGTCGAACCCATTTCGCCCCCATGGGCTAACTCATTGGTGCTGCCTGTGTTTCAATTCTCGCTCAATTTCCCTGTCCGCATCCCTCCTCTTGATCGCCTCACGCTTGTCATACTCTTTCTTCCCGCGCGCCAGCGCCAATTCCACCTTCGCACGGCCGCGAGAGAAGTATACTTTCAGGGGTATCATTGTCAGTCCCTTTTCCTCTGTCTTGCCGGTCAAACGTTTTATTTCCGCCTTATGGAGGAGCAGTTTCCTGCCACGCAACGGGTCGTGGTTCTGAATATTCCCGTGGGAATACGGGCTAATATGGGCGTTCACGAGGAAGATCTCACCGTTATCCACAGTCGCATAGCTGTCCTTCAAACTCATGCGGCCCTCGCGCAGAGACTTCACCTCCGTCCCCTGCAATACCATTCCGGCCTCAAAGGACTCAATGATTTCATAATTATGCCGCGCTTTGCGGTTGAAGACCACGATTTTTTCACCCATAGCACCTATTATCATAACATAAAACGGCGTTGAACTCAAGGGTAGGTGACGTGATGCGTAATACATAAGACATTGCAAACAAATATCTTATATGCATATTGCCTCAGTGAGAGCCGCGGGAGACTTCGTTGGGCTTCAGATTCGCAAGAGCCAGAGCCGCGCTGTTCAATTCTTCGTCCTGTGACTCGGCGGAAACGACGACTGACCCTGAAGATTCCGCCGTTGTTTTGACAATCGGATTGTGTCGGTGATTAAGAAGGTCCGCGAGTTCTTCGGCAGTGCGGTCGGAGTCGCAGTGGAAGCATTTGACCTTGATCTGAAGCCGTCTGACGATGAATTCCTGAACCAGGGCAGTTCGAATCTTTCCGTTGAGGTTCCTTTCGAGTTCCGAGATGTTTCCCTTTGGCAAATACTCCTCAGTCACGAGACTCCATCCTTCGGGCAGTTGAGTCGTTCTGATCTTGTGGTAGTGTATCGGGTCGGCTTGAAAAGCATGCGCAACCAACTCCTGCAACTGTGACGTGGTTGCGGCTATTTGAATGATCACGCCGTCCTTTGGCAGGATGAGGCTCCTGGCGCCGTCCGAGACGACCAATTTCGTGTATCCGAATTCGAGCCAGTCAGCGTTAATCGGAAGGATGTAATTGACCTGTGCTTGCTGGTTGACATAGACAATGGTCTGATTGAGTAATGCGTTTATCGGGAATCCGATCCTCAGGCGGACACGGAGCAGCTCCTGGGGCGAGGCCCAGACTTCACGGGCAATACTCATGTCCAGTGGAAGCGCTCCTTCGGAGAGCTTGACCACGGAGATGGCGTTTGCCTTCCCTGCGGATTCGGCAAGCACAGCCTGTGAACCCACAAGAAACGGCAAGATAAGCATGAACACGAAGGTTACCCTTTTCACGTTAATCCTTTCTAAGGCCCTTGTTATTCTGCGCTGCGGGCGGCGTGATTGACTGCCAGGGGCGCACGCAGCCGCTTTCGGCCTGAGCGTCGGTATACGTCTTCAGCTTATCGCCAAATTCTCGCATGGCCTGTGCGAGCGATTGCCCGCGCGCGATCATTTCAATAAGGGCGGCAACAGTCCTATCCCCGCGCGCGAACACACACTGGAGTCGCGCCATACGAGGACTTTCAAGGGTCAAGCGGGTATTCGCGACCCGGGCCAATCCTCGACGCAAGAGCTTAATGCGTCTTGAGAGCACGGCTGCGTCCGCGAACGCAACGGATTCCAGAGGAGTGAACGGTTTCGGCACAAACGGCGCCGTGCACACGGTGAGTCTCCCCATCTTCCGTGAGCGTTTCGCCGCGCGACGCATCCTCAGGCGCACAAGTTTAGCAAGTTCGACAATGGCCTCCACATCATCATCCTCTTCGCCCGGAAGACCGATCATGAAGTATAACCTGAAGTTGATTATACTATGGTTGAGCGCCAAGTCAACAGCGGAGAGAAGCGCCTCGGCGGTGATTCTCTTACCGGTCAGCACGCGGAGTTTGGCCGAAGCGGTCTCAGGCGCTAGTGTAAGCGTGCGTTGTCCGCTCGCCTGCATGCCCGCGAGCAGGTCTTCGGTTATAAAATCCGCCCTGACAGATGAGACGGAGAACCCGAAGCCGGTATTCAACAGGAACGCGAGCAACTCGTCTCTCTGAGGGTAGTCCGAGAGGTCGGATGTCACAAGACCCACGGTGTTCGACAATCCACGGGCCGAGAGGATTCGATTCTTGAGTGAGTCCAATGAGCGGTTGCGCCTCAAGTAGATGTGACAGGCGGAGCAAAACCTGCAGTTACGTCTGCACCCGCGCCCGAGCTCGACCAGGAACATATTCGCAAATTCAGTGTTCGGAGTCACCAGAACCGACGCGCATGGATATTCGTCGAGGTCGGCGACGACACGGCCCGTGATGGGAAGGCCGCTGCCGTTCCTGTTTTCCATGCCGACCAGTTCTCCCTTGGCTGAATATACGGGATTGTACAAGCTGGGCACATATACTCCCGGAATCTGCGAGAGCTCCCGCAGTGTGGCTGTCCTGCTGAACGCGTTCTCACGCGCCTTGGAGACCACCGTCATGACCTCGCCAATAGCTTCCTCGCCCTCGCCGATGACGCAGGCATCAATGTAGTCGGCAAGCGGTTCCGGATTGGAGAACATGCACGGGCCGCCGGCGATTATGAGTGGGTGGGATTCATTCCTCTCGGTGGCTCGCAAGGGGACGCGCGCCGCCAGAAGCGTCTTCGGCACATTGGGGTAATCGAGCTCGAAGGAAATCGAAAACGCGATGACGTGAAAGGCTCCGAGCGGAGAGCCGGTTTCCAGTGAGCTTCCGAGCAGATGCTCGTCACAGAAACTTCGCTCGCACAGGCAGTCAGTCCTTGTGTTGAGGATGCCATAGAGCGTATGGACCGCAAGGTTTGACATGCCGGTGTGGTAAGTATTCGGGAAGACAAGACACACGGCAAGCGGTGCACTCCTCTTTGGCATAAGACCGCGTTCTGCCGAGAGGAGAGAGCGTCGACACTGTTCTGCCTGAGAACGCCTTCTGCCCATTCATCCTTCGCGAGAGTTCGTATGGAAAATTGAACGAGTGATTCGTTCAGGCGTCGCCCAGCGCGTGCTCACAGGACACCTTCTGCATTCCTTTTCGCCGGATAAACGTAGGAACCTCAAGGTTTTCCTTATAGAGTTTTTCATTGCTCTTTGTATGGGCTACCTTCATTTTCTTGCCGGCGGCATGTCTAGCGAAAGCAGGCGTGCTCGCGAGCTCCTCGAACGAGAACAGCTCCATCGGCCTGCCCGTTTCGTGAGCGACGGCTTTCTGAGCGCGTTCTTCATCCGTCTTGAAGCCGGTTGCGATAACTGTCACCTTTATTTCATCAGTGAGGTCCGGGTCGATTACCGCGCCGAAGATGACGTTCGCTTCACGGTCGGCCGCTTTCGAGATGATTGTCGCCGCCTCGTTGACTTCGTAAAGGGCGAGGTCGGTGCCGCCGACGATATTGATGATGACGCCGGTTGCTCCGCTCATATCCGAGCTTTCGAGAAGCGGCGACGTGATCGCTTTCCTTGCGGCCGTGGTGGCCCGTCCCTCACCCGAGGCGGACCCGACGCCCATGAGGGCGGAACCAGTGTTCGACATGATGCGGCGGACATCGTTGAGGTCGAGATTGATGAGGCCGGTCATCGTGATGAGACCGGAGATACACTCCACTCCTTGCCTCAGGATGTCGTCGGCCATTCGGAACGCCTCCACGATCGTGGTGCTCTTGTTGACCATCTCCACTTCAAGGAGCCTTTGATTGGGGACGACGATTAATGTATCGACGCACTTTCGAAGCTCTTCAATGCCGGCTTTGGCATTGTCGTGACGCGGTTTACCCTCGAAGTGGAACGGTCTCGTAACGATGCCGACCGTGAGCGCGCCCATGTTCCGGGCAACCTCGGCGATAACGGGACCGGCTCCCGTGCCGGTTCCACCGCCAAAGCCGGCGGTCACAAAAACCATTTCCGCTCCCTTTAGTGTCTCGCGGATAAGGTCGACGTCCTCCAAAGCGGCTTGTTTTCCTACTTCCGGGTTTCCGCCTGAGCCGCGTCCTTTGGTGAGCACTGCGCCGACTTGCATCTTCAGGGGCGCACGCGCACGCTCGAGAGCCTGGGCATCCGTATTGACCACGATGAACTCGACACCCGTAATCCTCGCCTCCATCATGTGGTCAACGGCATTGCTGCCACCGCCGCCGACGCCGATAACGATAAGACGGCCTCCCGTATTCGGTTCGTCAACAAGTTCAATAAAAGCCATGGTATTCACCCTTTCCGGCACATCCTTTTATAGGTTCGTTCGCACCCATTCTCCGACACGCTCGAATAACTTTCCGAATGTTCCGAATACGCTCGGACCGAAGGTGTCTCGCTTGCCACGCTGGTACAGTCCGTGGCGCGCGAGGCCCGTCACGGTGGCATAGGCGGGGGAATCCAATCCCGGGAAATCCTCGCTATTGGCGATGTATCTGGGCTTGCCAATTCTCACCGGGCATCCGAATATCCCCTCCGTCATTTCCACAATGCCGGGAAGCAGCGATGCGCCGCCGGTGAGAACAACGCCGCCTCCTATCAATTCGTTGTAGCCCGTGAGCTGAATCTCCATCTGGATGAGTCGCATGAGTTCATCCATCCTGATCTCGATTATCTCGACCATCTCTCTGAGCGCAACCTCGCGGTCGCGCCGGTCTCCCACGCTCGGGACGGCGATGGTCTGCCCGTTGCTTATCATCGAGACAAGAGCGCAGCCGTAGGACCTCTTGATTGTTTCGGCTCTCTCGTGAGGTGTGCGAAGTCCGAGGGAGATGTCTCGTGTCACATGTTCTCCGCCCAGGCTGACGACCTCACTATGCCGAACGGTTCCATTCAAATAGATGACGATGTCGGATGTTCCGCCGCCAATATCCACCATCGCGACCCCGAGGTCTTTTTCATCTTCCGTGAGTATCGATTCCGCGGATGCCATAGGCTCAAGGACAATGCCGTCGACGTCAAAGCCGGCTCGATTGATGCTCTTTATGAGATTCTGCACGGAGGTCACTGCCCCGGTAATAATATGGACATCCACCTCGAGCCGTACGCCCAGCATGCCGACGGGGTCGCGAATGCCGTCCTGTCCATCGATGATGAATCCATAGGGAATAACATGAACGACTTCCCTGTCAATAGGTATTGCCACTGCTTTGGCCGCCTCGATGGCACGCTTCACGTCATCCTGGGATATTTCTTTGTCGTGCCTGCCGACGCCGGTCATTCCGCGACTGTTCTGGCTCTTGATGTGACCGCCGGAGATGCCGACGATAACCGAACTGGCGTCGATCCCGGCTTGATTTTCGGCCTCCTCGACCGCCTGTTGGATAGCCGCAATGGTGCGCTCGATGTTTACGATGACCCCCTTACGGAGTCCGTCGGACTTGCTCTCGCTGAAGCCGAGGACCTTCACCGTCTGGTCAGGTCCCGGCTCCCCGATGAGCGCGCATACCTTGCTCGTGCCAACGTCAAGAGCTACTAGTGGAGTTTCCCTCGCCATAGCCGTTTCTGCACCTGCCTTTCCGCTCTACCCGCGCCTTTCGCCTTGACCTGTTTTCGTTCTTCCGCTCGGACTCAGCTTCCTTTGAACTTGGCGGGTACGGTGGCTTCGAACCTCAGGTCGACCCGTTCCAAGTTGGCGATATCGAGATGTTCGTTTCGTCCTATCTCTTCCGCTACCTTAGCAAGCCTCCAGAGTTTTCCCTTCATGTCACCCGAGCCGAGAATGATGCTTGCACCCGACTGTTCCGCGACCATGAGGATATTGGAGGGATTATCTATATTTATTTCAGAGACCCTGATGGAGTCCGTACATCCCATCGAGCCGAGCGCCTCGACTATGCGCAGCGCTGTATCAACACCTTCCGCCTCGGCAACATCGCCTATTTCAAGGCGTTCGAGCTTTTTGCCCGTGATGATGGGAGCATTGAACACATCGCCCGGCTCAAACGGCGCGAAAACCTTGCCTTCCCCGTCTATATACAAGAGCTGTCGCGAGAGAATGAGCGCCAAGGGCTGGCGCTCGCTGACCTCGATGTAAATTTCGTTCGGAAGTTTGCGCTTGACGCATGCGCGGCTGATTCGGGGAATCTCTTCGACACTCTCTGCGGCCCTTGTGAGGTCAATCGAGAAAATATTCATTCCCTCCGCGGCGCCGGAGCTCTGCATTATGGTCTCGGCGGTCTCATGCGTGTTCCCTGTGACGCCGATATGGGCAATCGCAAATCGTGGGGATGAACGCAGATAGCTGAGCACATCCGCCGTGACCACAATCACTACGATCACAAGAAGGACGAGCTTCACTCCGGATGCAACTGCGCGAGCGATTCGCTCCCTCCTCGCCACGAGCACCCGCTGTCTCCGTTTCACGTTTTGCCGCCGCTTGGGAGCGCTGTTGGCCGTCTGAATAATCTTGGTGTTTCCCTTCGAGAATCTTCCGACGAAGATGCGCCGCGGGTCTCCGCGCTTGAGCGTCTGGCGCAGGTCGTCCCATTCCGTGAGCAGCTTGAACGCCTTTTTCAGCAATTCTCTCATCGGCAGCAGTCTCTTCCGAGAATCTCGATTTCCTCCACAAGCTCGACACCGGCCTCGCTGCGAGCCCGCTCTTTTATCTCTGCAATGAGCGAGAGCACTTCCGCTGCCGTGGCCGAACCGGTATTGAGGATAAAGTTGGCGTGAAGCGGCGATATCAGGGCGCCCCCCCGGGCGCGCCCCTTGAACCCGAGCGCCTCTATCACCGCGCCGGCATAGCGACCAGATGGATTCTTGAAGACGCTCCCGGCGCTTCTGAAGTTAAGAGGCTGTGTCTTTGCTCTGCGGGCGAGATAATCCTCGACGCGAGCGGATACCTCGGACGGGTCCGCTTCTCTCACCGCAAGCTCTGCTTCAAGGACCACGCCACAGGAAGCGATGGTGCTCTTTCTATACTCGAACAACGCTTCGCGCTTGGTTACCTGTCGGGCCATTTGTTTCTGCGGGTCGTAGACATGGGCGCTGATGAAACTGTCGCCTATGCTGCTGCCCCATGCGCCGGCATTCGTAACGAGCGCTCCCCCGACAGAGCCGGGTATGCCGATGCAAAACTCAAGCCCCTGCAGACCTCGCTGACAGGTGAACTTAACGAGAGCATTCAGCGCGACGCCTGAGCCGACGCGGACGAGAGAGGAATCGGCCTCGAGGTTCTTACATGCTTTGTTGAGGCTGATGACCACTCCCCCGATTCCGCCGTCGCGCACAAGGAGGTTCGTGCCGCGTCCCACGACTTTGTGTGGGATCTTTTTTCTTGCGCAGAAATCGAGCACGGCAATGAGTTCCTCGCAGGTTTCCGGCTCAGCCCACACATCGGCCGGGCCCCCTATCCCGAACGAGGTATGCCTTGACATCGGCTCATGCCTCTTGAGTCGGCCTCGCACGAGCGACCCGATTTCTTCATACTCTGCGTCGCTTATCGTCTTCATGTCCATTCTGGAGCAGTGGACCCTCAACGTGTGCACCCCTGGGCAGTCGAACCGAATTTCGCCCGGACGCGCCGGGCGATTTCATCTGCTATCTTCCAGATGTCCCCGGCGCCGAGGACAAGAACAATATCCCCTTGCTTCAGGTTAGCCTCGAGCGCGTCGGGAATGTTCCACTTATCCTCGACGAATTCCGCGTCCGGATGACCGAGTTCCCTGGCCATGTTCACGATATTCAATCCGCTCACGCCGGGCATCGGTTCCTCGCGAGCCTTATAGATTTCGGTAATAATCAGCTTCGAGGCGGGAAGCAGCGATTCAGCAAATTCCTTCGTGAAGAATTTCGTGCGACTGTACAGGTGCGGCTGAAAAATTGCCAGAAGGCGCTTCCCCCCGAAATGTTTGACGGCATCGAGCGTCGCCGAAATCTCCGTCGGATGGTGAGCATAGTCCTCAACAACGAGTATGCCGCCGGCATTCGCCTTCACCTGCACTCTGCGCTCGACTCCGTCATAGAGGAGCAAGCCGCCGCAAATCTGGTCAAACGGCATTCCCAAGCCAAGTCCGACTCCGATGGCGGCGAGCGCGTTGAGGACGTTATGTTTCCCGGCTGCTTTCACCCTGACCCTGCCAAGCACGCCATAGGGTTCGAGAAGCTTGTTCGAGTTCTTGACTTCAAAGGATGTCTCCATGTCTTCGAGACTGTATCGGCCGTTACGGAGGGCCAGAGAAGTCGTTTCAATTCCGACGGCCTCGAGGTCGGCCGGATAGTTTATCGCGTACGTGATGTGATGCGAACGTATCTGAGGCAGGATGTCACGGACGTTGGCATCCTCTTTGTTGATGACCGAGAAGCCGTAGAACGGGATGCGATTGACGAAATCGACGAACGCCCGCTTGATGGCGTCGATGGTTCCATAGTATTCGAGGTGTTCGGCATCTATGCTGGTCACGACGGTTATTGTCGGAAACAGTTTGAGAAAGGAGCCGTCATGCTCGTCGGCCTCCGCGACGAGGAAATCGCCCGTTCCCCACGAGACGTTGCTCCCTTTGCGATTCAGGATGCCTCCGATGATTGCGGTCGATTCGATGTCGGCTTTCTCCAGAATTGCCGCGATCATGGATGTGGTAGTTGTCTTTCCGTGGGTGCCCGCAACCGCTATGGCATTCGGCTTCAGGCGCATCAGGTCGGCGAGCATCTCGCTCCGCGGGATGGCGGGAATGTTGGCGGCATGGGCCGCGAGCAGCTCAGGATTATCCTTGGGGATTGCGGCCGAATACACGACGATGCTGGCGCCCGCGATGTTATCGGCCGAGTGATTGTCAAAGAACGTTGCTCCGAGTTTCTTGAGTCTATCCGTGATTGCGCTGGCCTGGACATCGGAGCCGGAGACCTGATACCCGAGATTGAGGAGAATCTCAGCGAGACCGCTCATGCCGATGCCGCCGATGCCCACGAAGTGAACTTTCTTGATCGTTCGAATCAACTGTTCCTCTCCATTCCGTCTGAGCAACTAGAAGACGAGTTCAAAAAGAATATTTACCACCCGCTCGGCCGCGTCAGGCCTGCTAAATTGTTTGCTGCGCGAGCGCATCAGACTGAGTGCCTGCTGGTCGTCAGACAGCAATTTGAGCCTCTGCGCAAGCGTTTCGCCGTGAAGCTCGCCATTCATCATCAATTGAGCAGCGCCCGCATCCACGAGCACGCGTGCATTCAGCTCCTGGTGGCGGTCGGTCGCATGTGGATAGGGAACGAGTATCGCCGGGACTCCAACGGCGGAAAGTTCCGCCAGCGTGCTCGCCCCTGCGCGCGAGATGGCGAGGTCGGCTGCACAGTAGGCGACAACCATTTCAGATATAAAAGGGAATACCGCCGCCATAATACCCGCTCGCTCGCAAGAAGCGCGAACCCAGCGGTAGTCATCCTTCCCCGTCATCCACACGATCTGAAAGCGGCGCGGGTCGAGGTGAGGAAGCGCATCGACCATTGCCATATTGAGTGAGTGAGCGCCGCGGCTCCCACCGAGCAGGAAGACGGTGAACTTGTCCGGGCTCAGTCCCAGCTTTCGCCTTGATTCGTCGCGGTCAACGAGCTCGAGCCGCTGGGGCAGGAAGTCGGACCGGATAGGATTGCCGACGACCCGCGGTTCCTTTACGGGGAAATAGGCCCCGGACTTTTCGAAGTGGACCGTTACGACATCAGCGAACCGGGAGCATAGCCGATTCGCCTTTCCGGGGACGCAATTCTGCTCGTGAATCACGGAGGGAATCCTCAGAATGCTTGCCGCAAGTATCGGCGGCAGGCTCGCGTAGCCGCCGGTGCCGATCACTACTTGCGGGCGGAATCGCCACAAAATGGCCACGGATTGCAGAAGTCCTACCAGAGCGCTTGCGAGGGCGCGAAATTTCTTGAACACGTTTCCGCTGGGCAACCCTTCAACGATGATCGGCCGGAACGGGATCATCATCTCACCCGCGACGCGCTCTTCGATCGAACCCGCTCTCCCGAGGTACATAAGCTGAAGATTCGAGTCCCGTCGTCTCAACTCTTCGACAATCGCGACTGCGGGAAAGACGTGTCCGCCGGTGCCTCCGCCTGCGATCGCGGCTTTCATCGAACCTCCGATATCAAGAGAGTGCCAACCACGCTACATCGAGTGGTAAACGGAATCCATCGGGTCTGGTTGCACGGAAACCCGGGCGACATTGAGAAGTATCCCTACTGCAAACATGTTTGTCAGGAGCGAACTACCTCCGTAGCTGACGAGCGGAAGCGTAATGCCTTTGGTGGGCAGCATATCGACTGCAACCGCCATGTTGATAAGGGCGGTAATGGCAATTATGAGGCTGATACCGAGCGCGAGGAACGAAGCCTCACGATTGCTTGCCTTCAAGGCGATGCGCACACCCACAACAGCAAACGCGGCAAAGGCGAGATTGATAGTCATTGTCCCGATCAATCCCATTTCCTCTCCCACGATCGAGAAGACGAAATCAGTATGTGCCGCGGGCAGATACAGACATTTCTGAAGACCGCGGCCCGGGCCGACCCCCCAGAACCCTCCGCTCCCGAGCGCTGCAAGCGACTGAATGATTTGCCATCCGCCTCCCTTGGGGTCTTTCCATGGGTCGATGAAGACCGTCAACCGCTTCAGGCGGTAAGGTTCCATGAGAATAAGTGGTATCAACGACAACAGCGCAATTCCGGCAATGCCGGCCACATGGCGTATGTCAGCGCCGGCGATAAAGAGAATGAGGAGCGCCGTCATCCCGATGGTGACCGGTATGCCGAGGTCGCGTCCTGCAAGGATGAGCCCGGCCACGAGCGCAACCGCCATCATCGGGGGCAGAAACCCCCGCTTCAGGTTTTTCAGATGCTCCGCTTTTCTCGCGCAAAAGCTCGCGAGGAAAAATATGGCTGCGAGCCGCGCGAATTCGGACGGCTGGATTGTTATGAAGCCAAGCCATAAGCCCCTTCGCACCCCTCCCATCGACACCCCCATAGGAGTAAATACCAGTATGAGAGCTGCAACCGAAAGCACATAATAGACGGGCCAGTATTTTGTCCACGTGTCATAGCGAATGACCGCAGCAAGAAACATCGCGAACGCACCCAAGACGCCGAATATAATCATTCGCTTGAGGTAGTGATAGTCGTCTCCCATGACTTTCTGTCCGACCGGCGCGGTTGCGCTATACGCCATGAGGAGTCCAAAGAACAGCAGCAGACCGGTTATCAAGAGGAGGAACTTGAACTCGGCGCTGAGCCTCATAGTGCGTTCACCGCCTCCTTGAACACGCGTCCCCTGTGCTTGTAATTCCGAAACATATCGAAACTCGCGCATGCCGGAGCGAGCAATACGCAATCGCCCGAGCGCGCGAGCGATGCGGCGTGTCTTACCGCCTCGGGAAGAGTGTCAGCGCGCCGGGTCGGGACGAGGTCGCCAAATGCGTCCTCCAGGAGGGCAGCATCTTCCCCTATGACGACCAGCGCCCTCACCTTGTTCTTCACCAACGGTCGGAGAGGCTGATAGGGACTCTTCTTGCCGCGCCCTCCTGCTATCAGAACGATGGGCCGGTCAAAGCTCTCCAGAGCCTTTTCGGTTGCCCCGATGTTGGTCGCCTTGGAGTCGTTAACGAACAGCACGCCGTCCATCTCTCGCACTCTCTCCAGCCGGTGTTCCACTCCGGGGAAACTGGCTACGGCGGGGGCGTAACATTCAACCGGGACCTTGAGCGGCAGAGTGGCGGCGATAGCGGCGAGCACGTTCTCGACATTGTGCCGCCCGAACAGCGGGATTCCGCTTACACTCATGACACGACTCTCATTGCCGTCGAACCGTACAACCAGATGCTCATTTCTGAGGAATGCCCCTTGTTCAACTTCCGTTTTCATGCTGAAGCGGAGCACGCGGGAAGGAATCCGTTCTGCAACCTGCACAACCGCCGCATCGTCCTCGTTCAGCACGGCAAACTCATTGTTGGACTGGTTCTCAAAAAGAAGGAATTTAGCCGCGACGTAATCATCGAGGCGTTGATACCGGTCGAGGTGGTCGGGCGAAATATTCAGGAGAGCGCCGACGTGTGGGCGGAAATCCTTGATATTCTCGAGCTGAAAACTGCTCACTTCGAGAACCATCACATCAAATGGCCCTTCGCTCACGATTTCCGAAAATGGTATTTCTACATTGCCCGCCAGGCCTGCCTTCAGGCCGGCATGCGTGGCGATGTGATGCGTAAGCATGGTTGTGGTGGTTTTTCCGTTCGTGCCGGTTATTGCAATAATCGGAGCTTTGCACATGGAGTATGCGAGTTCAATCTCGCTGATCACTTCCAGGCCCGCCCTTCGCGCGCGTTCGATCTGAGGCAGGTCGGAAGGCACTCCCGGACTGAGTATGACGAGGTCGGAATCGAGCAGAACCTTCGCCTCGATTCCTCCAAGATGATACTCGACGTTCATTTCCACGAGCGCTTTCATCTCGTCCTTCAGCTCATCGGCCGTCTTATCGTCGGTCAGGACAACGTGGGACCCTTGCCTGCGAAGCATTCTTGCAGCCGCGACTCCGCTCAATCCCATGCCGACCACCGCCACCCGTTTGCCGGAGAGCTCCAGCATTTTCTCATCTCACCTTCAGCGTGCTGAGGCTGAGCAGCGCGAACATGGCCGCGATGATCCAGAACCTCACGGTCACTTTGGTTTCGGACCACCCCAGGAGCTCGAAGTGGTGATGGAGCGGAGCCATCTTGAAGACTCGCTTGCCGCCCCGCAGGCGATATGAGAGCACCTGGATAATTACCGATGCAGCCTCCAGGACAAATAGGCCGCCCACAAGCACGAGCAGAAGCTCTTGCTTGATGAGGACGGCAACCGTTCCGAGCACACCCCCGAGAGCAAGCGAGCCGGTGTCTCCCATGAAAACCTCGGCCGGATAAGCGTTATACCAGAGGAATCCCAGGCCAGCTCCGGCGAGCGCTGCCATGAATATCGTGAGTTCACCGGCGCCGACGACGTGAGTCACGAACAGGTATCTCGCGAAGTCGCTGCGACCCACGAGATATGCCATGCCCGTGTATGCCAGAGACGCCATGATAACCGACCCGATGGCGAGTCCGTCGAGACCATCCGTCAGATTCACGGCATTTGAGGCCCCGACGATAACGAGTATCACGAAGGGGATGTAGAGCAGGCCAAGCGAAAGGTAGGTGTCCTTGAAAAAGAGTATCTCGAGTTTCGTGCCGTACTGTTCGTTCACCGGATAGTAATAGAGGTAAACGCCGAGCGCCAGCCCGAGCGCAATCTGAGAGAGAAGTTTGAATCTGGCCGTCAATCCCAAGGAGCGCTTCTTCCTCATCTTGATGTAGTCATCGAGGAAGCCCACGAATCCAAGCCAGCACATGCACAGCAGCGTGATGACCACCAGCCTGTTCTGGAGGTTGGCCCAGAGCGCCGTAGCAATCACCACGGCAATTATGATAAGAAGTCCGCCCATGGTGGGCGTGCCCGCCTTGTATTGATGTATCTTGTGAAGGTCGTCCACATATTCCTTGCGTATCTGTTGGCCGATTTTCAATTCCTTCAGTTTTCGGATCACCCATGGCCCAAGCAAGACACTGAGCGCCAGCGAAGTCATGGCCGCGAGTGCCGAACGAAACGTGATATACGTGAATATGTTGAACGCCGAGACAACCGGTATTAGTTTTGTCAGGAGTAAGTGCAGCATTTATCCCTCTTTTGAAAGCAATTGGACAACGTCTTCCATGTGCATCCCCCGGGAACCCTTCACCAGCACAACATCCCCTCGACGCAGAATTTTCTTGAGTGAGTCGACAATCTCAGCCGCGTCGGTGCAGCAACAAACCTGTGCCGCCTGCATCCCGCTTTCGAGGGCGCCGTCTCTCACGTCGAGGCTGAAGTTTCCGCGCACGTAGAGCGCGTCAGCATTGTTCTTTGCCACGTACTGCCCCAGGGAGCGATGAGCCTCGCGCGCGTACTCACCGAGCTCGAGCATGTCGCCCAGAACGAGAATCCTCCTCTTTGCCGGCATGGCCGCAATGACGGAGATTGACTCTCGCATGGCGCGCGGGTTCGCATTGTATGCGTCGTTTACGATGGTGGCACCGCGATAGGAATGCACTTCCATGCGCATATCGGCGGGAGCAAATGCGGCAAGTCCTTCGCGGATTTCCTCAAGAGTGACACCCAACTCGGTCGCTGCCGCAATCGCGCTCAATGCATTCAGCACATTATGTGTTCCGAAAACTGGGATTTTCATCGGGTGTTGATTGTTAAGGAGGAACTTCGCGCCTTTCTTAATATCCTGCCGCACGTCGGCTGCATAGAACTGCGCGGAATCCCGAAGCCCGAACGTAACGATCTTTCCACCGAATAGCGGCTGGACGCGCTCGACCGGGATGTCTTCCTCATGTATCACGAGGAATCCGTCGGAGGCGATGTGGGGCACGAGCGAGGTCTTTTCCTTGAAGACTCCCTCGATGGAGCCCAATCCTTCAAGGTGTACGGGACCGATGTTGGTGATGATTCCCGCTGAGGGGCTTACAATTTGAGCAAGGCGTCCAATCTCGCCCGGGGCGTTGGATGCGATTTCAATGACGGCTGCCCGTGTTTTCGAATCCAGCCGCAGCACCATGAGGGGCGCGCCGATCAAGTTGTTGAGATTGCCCGTCGTCTTGAGCGTTTTCCGTGACCTGCTCAGAATTTCGGCCAACATGTCCTTCGTCGTTGTCTTGCCGCAGCTCCCTGTGACGGCGACAATCGGTATGTCGAACTTCGCGCGATACCTCTGCGCGAGCAGGTGAAGCGCTGCAAGGGTATCGCCCACCTCGATCAAACAGGTGGAGCGATTGTTCCGCTTGGCAATATCCTTTAGCTTTGAGGATTCCCCGATGACACATGCCGCGCCTTTCTTCAGGGCGACCTCGGCGTAGTCGTGTCCATCGTAGCGTTCGCCCTTGAGGGCCAGAAAGATGTCGCCCTTGTGCATGGTGCGGCTGTCAGTGGAAAGGCTCCGCACTTCCTTGGCCGGGTCGCCGCAGAGCATCGTGCCTCCGCACAATTCCGCGACATCTCTCAGATTCAGCTTCACCATTGCTCATCTCTCAAGCTTGGACATTGATTGAAGCCACGTACGCGCGATTGCTTTGTCATCGAACTCAATGGTCTTGTCTTTGAATATCTGATATGTCTCATGACCCTTGCCGGCGATGATGACCAAGTCGCCGGCCTCGGCAGTGGCGAGCGCTTCCTCGATCGCCTCGCGTCGGTCAATAATGACAAGGTAATTCTGGCCGCGCTCTTTCCCTTTTTTTTGGAAGCCGATTTCGATGTCGAGCGCTATTGTGTACGGGTCTTCGGAGCGAGGATTATCCGATGTCACTATCGTAAAATCGGCAAGAGAGGCCGCGAGTTTTCCCATCTCCGGCCTCTTGCTCCGGTCTCGGTCGCCCCCGGCTCCGAACACGACAATTACTTTTCCCTTGCAGATTGAACGAGCTGACTCGAGGAGCAGCTTCAGGGCTTCCGGCGTGTGCGCATAATCGATAATCACCTCGAACGGCTGGCCTTCGCAGATTCGCTCGAAACGGCCGGGTACCAAAGAGAGCGCTTCGAGGCCCCTCTTGATCGCCGGGAGCTCGATGCCGAGCGCCATGCAGGCGCCCGTCGCAGCAAGTGCGTTGTAAACGCTGTGACGGCCGAGGAGCTTCAACATAACCGAAAACTCGCCGTCGGGGGTAACAATGTCAAAAGCGGTGTGCGAGGAAGCGATCTCGACGTTGCGCGCGCAGATGTCGGCTGGCTTGGTCACGCCAAAAGTGAGTTTACGGGCTGTGGTCGCAGCCGCTATGTCCTCGCTTCGCGCGTCGTCCGCAGATATGACGGCGCACGGATCGCCCGGTGTCTTCGAGAGAAGTTCAAACAAGTGCCGTTTCGCCGTGAAATACTCATCGAGTGAGCGATGATAATCGAGATGGTCGAGCGAGAGGTTCGTATAGACCGCGACCTTGAATTGGAGAGCCTCAACGCGGAACTGATGCAGTGCGTGTGAAGAGACTTCCATGATGACGTACTTATCGCCGGCGTCCACGGCTCGCCGCAGCGACGAGCTGAGCTCGATGGGGCCGGGAGTGGTATTGCGCGCCGGCTGGGTCGAACCTCCTATGGAATAGCATATGGTGCCGATACCGGACGAAGACAGACCTGCCGCCTCGAGGACCGATCGGGTTAAGTAAAGAGTGGAACTCTTTCCGTTCGTCCCAGTGATCCCGACCACCTCCAGCTTCCGGGACGGGAATTCATAGAATGCCTCGGCCAGAAACGCGGCACCAATTCGACTGTTCGGCACTTTGATGAAAACAGCGCCCTGCGCCTCGCTGGGTTGTGTCTCGCCGACGAGGGCAACCGCCCCGCGTGCCACGGCGTCTTCCATGAAGCGATGCCCGTCCTCGGCTGTTCCGGCAACCGCTATGAAGAGGCTTCCGGGCGTGACCTTTCGGGAATCCGTCGCGATACCCGTGATGTCAACATCGGGATTGCCAACAATTGCACTCTCGGGCAAGGCATCGAGCAGCGTTGACAATTTCATGGAGACTCTTTCCTCTTGAAGGCGACCTGGCATCGTCGACCGTTCTCTATTTTCTCTCCGGGAGCAGGATGCTGCTTGACTGCAATTCCCGAGCCGTCGAAATCAAACTCGACCGAATATGCCGACAACGCCTGCATGGTTTCCCTCATTGTCATTCCCCGCACATCCGGCATGCGTGGGACACCGTCCGAAGCCGGCGATGGCAAAGCTTCAGACGGCGCCTTCTGCGCCACGAGCGGATCTTTGCGTGAAGTCTTCACTGACTCTGCAACCACTTGCTCCTCCGGCGCGCTCGGTGGCACCTCGAGATGGTTGAGTATGCCTTGAGCGATCTCCTTGAATGCCGGAGCCGCCACCTGTCCCCCATAGTATTTTCCCTCGGGCGAATCCACGACGACAATGATACACGCGACGGGGTCGTCAACCGGTACAAACCCGGCGAACACGGCGACGTACTTACCGCGCAGGTAACCGCCATTCACAAGGTCGGGTTTCTGCGCGGTTCCGGTTTTTCCCGCGCACCGGTATCCCTTAAGCCTTGCCGCCTTGCCGGTACCTGAGATGACCACTTGTTCAAGCATATCTGTTAGCGCGCGCGCGGTTTCCGGTCTCATCACTTGCCGCACTGGCCGCACCTGGGCGCGAGCCAGTGTTTCTGCGTCCGGCCCGATGATCTCTGAAACGACATACGGCTTTAAGAGCGTGCCGCCGTTGGCAATGGCAGAGAAGGCGGTCGCGAGCTGAAGGGCCGTCACGCCGATTTCTTGCCCGATGGGGATCGAACCCATTGAAAGGCCTGACCATTTCGACGGTGGGTGGACGATTCCGCCGGATTCTCCTGGAAGATCAACTCCAGTGAGGGCTCCGAATCCGAAACTCTTGATGTAGGTGTAAAACCACTGCGGCTCGAGCAGGCTTACAACCTTGATCATGCCGATGTTGCTGGATTGAGCAACGACGTCGGCGAACGAAATCTCGGCGAAGGGATGTACATCGTTAAAGGTGTGCCGGTGGTATCTCATTCTACCAAGCTCGCAGTAGATGCGGTCGGTCGGTGAGATGACCTTGCGATCCAACGCCGCGGCCGCTGCCACGGGTTTGAACGCCGAGCCCGGCTCAAAGATATCTGCTATCGGGCGATTGCGAAGCCTCTCATCCCTGTACGTGGATGGCTTGCTCGGGTCGAACGTCGGCCTGCAAGCCATGGCCACGATTTCGCCTGTGTTCGGGTTTACGACAACTGCCGAGGCGCTCTCCGGCGAAGAGGATTCCACCACGCTGTCAAGCGCCTTTTCGGTAATATACTGGATGACTTCGTCTATTGTCAAGACGAGGTGATTGCCGTCCCGTGCATCTTTAACTTTCTGCGCAAGGGCGACAATCTCCCTGCGCGAGCTATCCTTAATGATAATCTGCTTGCCGGCCTCGCCAGCGAGATGGGCGTCATACTGGAACTCGAGTCCTGCAAGACCTTTATTCTCGAGGTTTGCGAAACCCAAAAGGTTGCTTGCCAGAGTTCCCCTGGGATATTGGCGGGAACTCTCGCTTCTGAACTCTACCGCGACAAGATTAAGATCTCTGATTTCGTCCGCCGTCTTGACGTCGAACCCGCGCTTCAGATACACCAGATGGAGATTGGTGTTCTTGATTCTCTCGATAATCTTGTTCGGAGCTATTTGCGCGTAGGGGGAGAGCGTCTTGGCCAGTTTGGCGGCGTCGGTGACACGCGAGGGAACGACGCAGAGAACTTCCTCAACAACGGAAGTTGCCAGGGGAGCCCTCCTGTTGCGGTCATAAATCGTTCCTCTCTTCGGATAGATGGTTATTGCGGTTTGTCGTTGGTCATCTACGAAGTCAACCCATGAATCGTGGCGGAGTATCTGGATGCTGACGAGCTTCAGTCCGACTATGACAAATCCCAGGAGCAGAAAACCGAGGCAAAGCCTGGTCCGGAATCGGCTGGCGGTTTCCAATCGTTCGCCGGCCATCACCGACCCGGGGGATGTGAACGCCATGTCTCTGCGCATTTCCAGATTTTCCGAAGTGAATCTTACGGGCCGAAGGGAAGAAACACAGAACTCAGGTTAACCGGAATGCTCAGTCGTTTCCGGCGATGGGTGCTTCCGCAAAGCGTTGTCGGCGTCTCCGTGTTTCTTCAAGAAACCAAACAATCTGGTCGATTCCCGCTCGGATGCCACCGCGTGTTCGGGCCGCGGAGCGGCTCCTTCGGTCTGATCCGGCGGCTGAATCGGTTCGTCCAGAGCCACTACTTGCCACTTCTGCGGCGAGAGCATGCCAAGCTTCTCGCGGGCGATCGACTCGATGCGTGCAGGAGCTTGCAACTTTTCAATGCGGAGGCGGATGGACTCGTTCTGTTTGACAAGGTCTGTTTTCCGGGCCCTCAGACGTTCAATGGGAAGGGCGACTATGTTGATGCGGGTATACAGCCACGCATAAGTGAAGGCAGTTATCAGGATCGGAGCCACCCATGGAAGAAAACGGAGCCAGTGCTTGAGATTTCGCATCATTACGTTTCTGGAACGTCTTTTCCTTCTTTTCTGTGTGCTCTTCCTCATGGGCTTCGTGCTCAATGCATCGTTTCGGATGCGACGCGTTCCGCGGCCCTCAGCCTTGCGCTTCGCGAGCGCGGGTTCACGGCAATTTCTTCACGAGACGGCCTGACGGGTCTCGGAGTCAATATGCGCAAGAACGGCTTTCTCCCGCAGATACACTGGGGGAACTCAGGCGGACAGATGCAGCCTCGGGCAGCGCGTGCGAACGTTCTCTTGACGATCCTGTCCTCGAGCGAATGAAAGGAGATGATGCATATCCGTCCTCGTTGTTTCAGACGGGGAAGCGCATCTTCGAGGGCCTTCGCGAGGTTTTCCAGCTCGGCGTTGACTTCGATGCGAAGGGCCTGAAAGGTTCTCGTGGCCGGGTCGATCCTCGCGCGGCCAGGCCGATGCGGCACGGACCTCCGAACAATATCGGCCAGTTCTGTCGTCGTCAGAATTGGCTTGCGAGAGCGCTCTCTCACGATGGCCCGCGCGATTTTTCGCGCATCTCGTTCTTCGCCGTTGTGCTTGAGGATGTCGGCAATCTCGATTTCAGAGAAAGTATTGACGATGTCGGCCGCGGTCACGCTCTGACGTTTGTCCATTCTCATATCCAACGGCCCTTCAGCCATGAAGCTGAAGCCGCGGGTTGCCTCTTGAAGTTGAAAGGAAGAAACGCCCAAGTCCAGCAAGAGTCCGTCCACCTCAGGAATGCCGATGCTGTCCAGTATCTCGTTCAAATGTCGGAAGTTTTCATGGACCAATGTAACATTCGGCCGAGGTCCCAATTGTTTCGCCGCGAGCTCGATGGCCTCTTTATCGCAATCAATCCCGATGAGACGCCCTGTCGGGCCCAGCTCCCTCAGAATCAGTTCGGCATGACCGCCGCCGCCGACTGTGCCGTCAACAATGACCTCGCCGTGTGCGGGCACAAGTAACTCGATGACCTCTCGCGCCAGTACCGGAACGTGAGGCGAAATGGTCCTATCATTATCCCAGTGGGCCAGCAACGGCTTTCGTGTGCTCTTCCCTGGATGTGAAACTCGCTATCGCCGCCTCTTCACTATCGTAGGTCTCGAAAACCTTCGAGGCGCCGACCATGCTTAGGGCCTTACGAGTGATCTGGTTGAGGCCGGCAAGCTTCAAGTCGCCGCTGAGCTTGCGCACCTGTCTGAGGCGCTCAAGCAGCGTACCGACGCCCATGTAGTTGATCTGGACGACCTTTCTCATGTCCACCACGATGTTGTAATGCTCCTCCTTGACAAGGTCCAGGAGGGCCTTCTTGAGAAGCTTGGCGGTGGAGGTGTCAAGGTTGCCCGTGACTTTCAGCACCGACACATTCTCGCGGTTCACTTTCTCGAATTCGACTCCCACTGTTGCCGTCCTCCTTTTGGTTACGCGCCCCACGGTACTGTTGTCATTCACGCGAGTGTGCATCCAGATTCGCCGAGAAACCGCGCAGCGTCGACTTCTCGCGAAATTCTTTCCATTTGTCAGGCGGCCATATCTCCATTCGGTTCAACGCACCGATGATGATAGCTTCGCGGTCAATACCGGTCTCTGCGCACATTTCCTTCGGCAACATGATCCTGCCCTGCTTGTCGGGTGCAACATCGAACGCGTCGGAGAAGAACCGGCGCACGTAGTCCTGGTTGGCTTCCTTGGTGAAATCCCACGCCTCGAACTTGTCCGAGAGCTTGAGGAATATAGGAAGGGGGAAAACGTAGAGATGATTGTCGCCTCTTGTGATATACAGTTTATCGACTCCCTCGGCACTGAGGATTTCCCGGAATTTGACCGGAATTATGAGGCGATTTTTCTCGTCAAGGGAATATTTATATGTCCCTGAAAAAAGGAGCATTGCCCTGGAATCCCACGTTTACCCATAAACTTGTTCTGTGAATCCACATTTTACCACATACCCCCAATCATGTCAAGAGAATTCTTGGCCAGCATAAACATTCCATTAGTCTAATCTCAACAATAGGTTATGGCCAAATTGATGGACTGCGTGCTCCCCCAGTTTAGGCCATTCTGAGGGATTTGATATTCTCCCCCTTTACTCCACATGGCTCCACCGGCGGAGGGAAAGTGTGCAATTCGAGGGAGATTGACTACCCCTACAGCATCTGTTACAATGCCGCCCACGGTGACTGGTGTGTGAAGAACGCACGGCGGTACAGAGGCACGAGAGGAGAAACACGATGCGGTTTGAATTTGACCATGTACACTTGAATTCAAGCGATGCAAAGGGCGCGGCAGACTTTTACGTCGAAAAGTTCGACGGCAAGAGAGTCGGGGAAGTTGAGGTTGCGGGAACACAGATGGTGATTGTGGATTTTGGCGGCACGCGTTTTCTGATTAACGAGAGACCCCCGGGTGCTCCGCCGGCGGGGTCATCGGTTGACCATATCGGTTTCAGGGTGGCAGACGTCGAGGCAGCCGCTGAGGAGTTGAAAAGAAGGGGCGCCGAATTCTTGATGGAGCCCGTGAGTTTGGGGGAAGGCGTCACGATCGCGTTTGTGACGGGGCCGGACGGCGTGATGATTGAGCTTTCGCAGGAAGGCGGCCGAGTCTGAGGATACTGCTAAAATGTAGGGGCGACTCGCCGAGTCGCCCCTACATTGCATGATCAAACATTTCACCACGTATGCGAAGCACGATAGTCGGCGTCAACCCTGAGGAGCCGACTATTCTGATTCATATCAACATTCCCTCTCGAACGACTTCTATGTGCCCGTTGGTTTGCTGTAGCTGGGCCCGGCGGTTGATTTCTCCCGCGACCTTAACCATCTGGCTGCTGTCGCGGAATTTCATTTTTTCATTGGTCACCACTCCCACGGCGACCGACATGAGCGGGTAATCAGCCATTCCCCCACCTTCCATTTCCACGGTAATTGCCCCGCGGTTGGCGTCAACGGCACTGTACAAGGCGTTTCTTCGGTTCCGGAAGCGCAGCACCCCCTCATTGCAGTACCTTTCGAAATCCTTTATGGACAGCAGCACCATGAAATCGGGCCCGCCGAGATGTGCGATGACGCATTCATACACGCCGGTATCGTGCGTGACTTCTTTGAGAATGTCAGCCAGAAGTTTGGTGGCATCGTCCCGCTTTTGGGGGCCATAGAGCTTCGTATAGGGAGCAAAATGCATGAGTGTAAAATAGCAGGCCGCCACGGTCTCATCTCTAAACAGTTTATTTATGATTACTTTCTTGACAAACTCGCCTCCGTACAAGCCGGTGAGCTGATTCTTTTGCATGATGCGAGCATGTTTTTCCAGAAGCGTCTTGACGCGCGCAAACAACACTCCAACATCAAAGGGCTTCATGAGGTAATCATCCGCCCCCTGCTCGAGTGCATGTGCCATTTCCGGCTCACCCCCGAGCGCCGAAAGCATGAGTACCGGCGTTAGGTAGATGAGCGGGTCGCGCCTGATATGCCGACAAAGCTCATACCCGTTCACCTTAGGCATCATGACGTCGAGAATAATTAGGTCCGGCTTCTTTTCTTTAAGTACAGCGAAGGCCTTCTCGCTGTTCGCCAAATAGCTGCACTGGTAACCCGCTCCCTCGAGGCGAGTGCATATCAGCTTGCCGAGGTCACGGTCATCTTCTACGACCGCAATGTTTCTGCTCATCTTCGGCTCTCCTCTTCACGGTTGATTAAGAAAGAATCTATGAAGCAGCTAAAATAAAGAAAATAAACCATTCTTCGCCAAAGGCACGTTTCATGCCACATGTCGTCTCATTTTTGTAACCCTTGCTGGCGTAAAGGGATGGATATCACGTCTATGTGGACATGCATCTTCCGCTTGCCCATTCTGACACATGCATATGGGCACAGATGTATCAATTCATGACATAAACCAATGGATATTTTGGCGATAACGAGCCGTCAGCCGGGGAGCAGTCCTTAATCAGGAAGAGGCCCCTTCTCGGCGGTACTTCGAGTGAAGTCGAGGGGAATGGAGACGCGTCCGTGCCTGGAGAGATGTTTGATGCTCGCCGATTATGGTGAGTATTCTCCGCGCGGAATGGCCGTCTCCATACGGGTTTGGCGTATTCTTCAAACGTCTGGCGGCAGATGCATCATTGAGCAGGTGCTTCGCTGCATCAACTATCGCTTCCATGCGCGTGCCGACGACCTTCACGAATCCGGCCCTGACGCCTTCCGGCCTTTCGGTCACATCCCGCATCACAATGGCCGGTTTCCTGAGTGAAGGCGCTTCCTCCTGAATGCCGCCGGAATCGGTGAGTATAAAGAACGAGCGCCGGAGCAGCTCGATGAACGTGAGATAGTCGAGCGGTGGCAGCAGATGAATTCTTGGGTTGCCGCCGAGCAGCTTGCGCACCGGCTTCAAGACATTGGGATTGAGGTGCACCGGATAGACGATTTCAATGTCATCCCTCAGATGGGATATCTGTTGGAGCGCCTTGCAGATATTCCTCAATGGCTCTCCGAAGCTCTCTCTTCGGTGCGCGGTGACCACTATGATTTTTTTCCTCGGCCCGAGAGGGGGTATGTCAGGGAATGTGCTTCTCATGCGATTGCTCTTCACGATATAGTGGAGCGCGTCCACGACGGTATTCCCTACGACGAATACGCGACGCGGGTCGCATCCTTCTTTGATGAGGTTCCGACGATTGTCCTTCGTTGCAGCAAAATGGAAATCGGCTAGGCTGTCGGCAAGCTTGCGGTTCATCTCCTCAGGGAACGGCTCATGCTTGTTCCATGTTCGCAACCCTGCCTCCACGTGAGCGATGGGAATCCTCTCATAGAAGGCGGCGAGGCTTGAGACAAACGTGGTTGTCGTGTCGCCTTGCACGACAATGAGGTGCGGGCGCTGCTCCCGCATGACTTTCTGCAGGCGCATCAGCATGCGCGAGGTGAGCGAATGCAGCGATTGCCCTCTGGTCATCACGCCGAGGTCGATCTCCGGTCTTATGCCGAATGCACGGAGCATCTGGTCAAGCATTTCCCGATGCTGTGCGGTGACACAGGTAACGGGATTCGCCCAAGGCCGCCTGCGGGCCTCACGGATAACCGGAGCAAGTTTGATTGCCTCCGGCCTCGTGCCGAAGACGATAAGCATCTTTACTTTTTCAGCATTCCGTCGCATGGAGCGTCCTCGAGCACACCTCTCGGCCCGGACTCGTCGCCGCTTCACAATTCCGCCAACACCCTTTGCCTTCCTGAGATGCACAAAGCATTATAGTGTTATTGAGGGCCTCTTTGCAATATGTTAGAATGCTGCATAATCGTATGGTTGCGGCTGTCCATTTCCCCTTCAGAGGCGGAGAAAGGACGAGTTTTCATGAATGTTGCTCGCAAATCGAACCTTGCGCAGGCGATAGAGCAAATGCCAAAGGCGGAGCTTCATGTGCACCTGGAAGGGTCTATTTCGCACGAGACCATTGAGGAACTCGCCCGAAAGAACGGGATTGATTCGTATGCCGCGCGCGGACGAGCGAATCCTGCCCGTCTGCGGTATGGCCACCTGGTCGATTTCCTCGAAGCCTATCGCGTTCGCTGCAAATGCTTGCGAAGCGCCGACGACTTTCAGGTCGCGTGCACAGATGTTCTTGAGAGCCTTCATGCACTAAACGTTCGCTATGCAGAGATAATGATTGCCCCAACACTGCATAGAATGAACGGGCTCTCTATGGACGAAATCATGCCGGTGCTCGCGCGAACCGCAGGGGAGTTCTCGAAGAAGAACGGGCTCGAGGCCAGATTCATCCTCGACGTAGGACGCCAATTCGGGCGCGAGCATGCGTGGCAGACGGTGCGAGAAGCTGCGCGCCAGCAGGATTCAGGAGTAATCGCAATCGGTCTTGGTGGTGACGAAGTGCACTACTCGCCCGAACTTTTTGTGGAGCAGTTCGCGTGGGCGCGAAAACAAGGGCTCCATCTTGTCGCCCATGCGGGCGAAGTCGGTGATTCCGCGAGCGTGTGGGGCGCGGTGAATTCGCTCGGGGTCGAACGCATCGGCCACGGCCTCGGGGCGCGCGGCGATGAAGCGCTGCTGGAGACGCTGCGTATTCGGCAGATTCCGGTGGACATGTGTCCCACCAGCAATGTGGAAACAGGGGCGGTGCGTTCCTATGCGGACCATCCGCTTGCGGATTTCCTTCGGCGCGGGCTGCTTGTTACCGTGAACAGCGACGACCCCGCGATGTTCGGGACTTCCCTGACTCAGGAGTACAGCGTGTGCTGGCAAGAGCTCGGCCTTGCCTGGTCAGAATTGAAACTGCTATGCCTTAACGGGATCAGGGGAAGTTTTCTTCCCGATAAGGACAAGGAGAGGTTCCTCGAAGAGTTCACGGAGGAGCTCGCGGAGATCGAGTCCGAGACCGGTCTGCGCTAATACGCGCCTCCTTCTTCCTCTCGCGTCGGCGCCACTCCGTTATGGGCCAAATTGCCGAAGGCCCTAGGCCAGCGGAATCCCGCTCGCAGGAGCTAGCCAGTTCCGCGAAACAGGTAAATATTAATGAGAATACCTAATGCATTCCTCAATGAAAGAGAAGGAGAGGGCAACATGGCGGGAGAGAATTCCAAGAAGATGACCGTGCCGGAACACAAGCTTGCGAAGATACACAGGGGTCACGAGAACCACCTTTGCGAGTTGACGGCGAAGCGACAGATGGAAAAAGTAGGCAAGCTGGCAAAGAACGCGCAATACGTTTGCCACATTTGTGGTCGGGCCTCCGCCAAGGCCGCGAATCTGTGTGAGGCCGTGGATCTCTAAGGAACCCGAGGAACTTTCACAGAGAACGTCTCATACGGCATTTCGTGAGACTCCGTTCTTTATGTGCGGCGCGCGTGCGGGAACGTGGTCGCAATGAAAAGCGCGAGGGGAAGGCGAATTGAGGGCGAGTCTCTCTTTCAATGCGGAAGGCGGAGGTTCATGGCGTAGCAGCAGTATGTGAGAGGGTATGTATCCCCTCATGAAAACGATGCCGCCGCAGCCCACGAGATTTTGCCGGAGGAGAATGCGGGGTTAAGAGAATGCTGATAGCCGTGGTGTCCGGCTTTGTCTTCTCTCTGGCGGTTCCGCTGCTTCATCGAACCGTTCGAAACGTAACGGATTGGCTGGTCGTTCTTCTACCCTTCAGCCTCTTCATCTATTTTTCCTTTCTCACCCAACCCATTGCCGCAGGAGGGGTGCTCTCCTCATCACACGCGTGGGCGCCAAGCGTGGGGGTAAATCTGTCCTTTGTTCTGGACGGTTTGAGCCTCCTGTTTGCAATCCTGATCAGCGGCATCGGCGCACTCGTGTTCCTTTACTCGAGCGGCTATTTTAAGGGTCATTCCGGACTTGGCCGTTTTTACGCGTATCTGCTCATCTTCATGGCATCCATGCTCGGGCTTGTGCTATCGGACAATGTGATCGCGCTGTTCATCTTCTGGGAATTGACCAGTCTCAGCTCATATTTGTTGATTGGTTTCGACCACGAGCGGAGTTCGGCGAGAAGCGCTGCGAGACAAGCATTGCTGGTAACAAGTGTGGGTGGGCTCGCGTTGCTGGCGGGGCTGCTCTTGCTCGGAGAGGCTGGGGGGAGTTTCGAACTGTCTCAATTGCTCCGTGAAAGGGAGGCAATTCGTTCCCACCGATTTTACGTGCCCATAGTTGTCCTCATCATGGTCGCCGCATTTACGAAGTCCGCTCAATTTCCATTCCATTTTTGGCTGCCGAACGCCATGGAGGCGCCCGCTCCTGTGAGCACGTATCTCCACTCGGCGACCATGGTCAAGGCTGGCATTTACCTCTTGGCCCGACTGAGCCCGGTCCTCGGCGGAGCGCGCATCTGGCAGGGAACCATTGTGGTAGTTGGAGCGATTACCATGCTCATCGGTGCCTGCCTGGCCATCAAGGAAACTGACATCAAGCGCATTCTTGCATACTCGACCGTGAGCATTCTCGGCGTTCTGACGTTCTTGCTCGGTCTCGGCACGAGGGCTGCCGTCGAAGCCGCGGTGGCCTACCTGTTCATTCATGCCCTTTACAAGGCCGGATTGTTCCTCGTCGCCGGTATCATTGACCATGAAACCGGCATCCGCGACGTGACGCGGTTGAGCGGATTAGCCCGGATTATGCCTGTGACCGCGCTCGCGGCGGCGGTAGCGGGCCTTTCAATGGCCGGCTTGCCGCCACTTTTCGGATTTATCGGCAAGGAGCTCCTCTATACGGCGACGTTGCAGGCGCCGCTTGCGAATTCAATCCTGACGGCAGCGGTTTTGCTCACAAGCGCACTGCTCGTTGCAGTCGCGGGCATCGTCAGTCTTGGTCCCTTCATCGGAAGAACCATGACGCTGTCCGAAAAACACGGTGGCGTCCCGCTCACCATGACGGCAGGGCCGGTTGTGCTGGCCGGGCTCGGGCTGCTCATCGGACTTCTTCCGAATCTCGTGGCGGGCAGGATTGTATCTTCCGCTGTTGGCGCAGTGCTGGCACAACCCGCCGCCATAAAGCTGGCGCTTCTGCACGGGCTCACGGTGCAGCTTGGACTGAGCGGTCTCACCTTTGCCCTCGGCGTCACGGCCTACCTCAGGCGCGACGCGCTTCGACGGGCAGTGTCTCGATTCGACCTCGGGACGGCCCTGGGGCCTGCGAAAGGATACAGCCTGACGCTCGACGGGATGACTGCGCTCGCACGCCTGCAGACTCGCATTCTGCAAAGCGGCCACCTGCACATCTATCTGTTCATCATCCTGGCAGTGACCGTGGGATTGGTTGGCTCGTGGTTGGTCCGTTACTATGGTCTGATGCGGCTTGAAGGATGGGCGGATATTCGATTCTACGAATTTCTCACGGCTCTGGTTATCGTGGCCGCCACCATTGTGATCGTTCGCGCGAGTTCGCGGCTGTTCTCGGTCGTCGCGCTTGGCGTTGTGGGGTACAGCATGGGGATCATCTACATCATCTTCGGCGCGCCTGACCTCGCGATGACGCAATTTTCGATAGACACGCTGACGGTCATCTTGCTGCTGTTGGTGCTCTATCGCCTGCCCCGGTACGCGCGGTATTCAACGACGCTCGAACGGCTCCGCGATGCCGCCATCGCACTAGCGGTGGGCGTGCTGGTGACCGGCTTGACGCTTGCGGCCACAGCCGTCCCGCCGATTTCACAGATATCCTCCTACTTTGCGGAGAACAGCTATCTCCTTGCGAAAGGTCGTAATGTCGTGAACGTAATCCTCGTGGACTTCCGCGCGTTCGATACCCTGGGTGAGATTACCGTTTTGGCCGTTGCGGCAATCGGCGTGTATTCTCTGATGAAGCTGCGGGGGAACGGAAGCGACGGATGACGATAACCCTGCGAATTCGCGGACGATATGCGTTTTCGGGTTTGGGACGTGGTTGACGGCTCCGCGCTTTGACCAATGAGGAGAGAGATGATGACTTCTTTGATCTTGTCAACGGCTACGACTTACCTGTTGCCACTGCTGCTGCTCTTGTCGGTATATCTGCTGCTGCACGGGCACGATGTTCCGGGAGGCGGGTTCGTGGGAGGGGTAGTGGCCGCCGCTGCGTTCGCATTGTACGCCATTGCCCACGGCGTCGAAGAAGCGCGGCGCGTTCTGCACACACACCCCCGGACGTTGATCGGTCTGGGGCTCCTCACCGCGCTGTTGAGCGGCGTCATCGCGTTCGTCTCGAACGAGCCGTTTCTTAAAGGCCTGTGGACCACTGTCACGCTGCCGGTGGAGTGGAAACTTGGCACTCCCACCCTTTTCGACGTTGGCGTGTACCTCGTAGTGGTCGGGGTGACCTTAATGATCATCTTTTCTGTGGCGGAGGATTGACGTGCAAACGGTGATGGCATTCGTTGTGGGAGCCTTGTATGCGGCAGGGCTTTACTTGATGATGCGGCGCAGCATCTTCAAATTAATCATCGGCCTGGCGCTCCTCAGCCACGGCTCGAACCTCTTCTTGTTCCTGATGGGATACCTGACGCGGGGCGGCCCCCCGATAACGCCCCCCGAGGCGGTGCGCCCTGTGGCGCCGTTTGCCGACCCGCTTCCTCAAGCGCTCATCCTGACAGCTATCGTCATCGGTTTCGGCGTGCAGGCATTCGCCGTTGTTCTGATCCGACGCGCGCACGAGACCCTAGGCACAGACGATCTCGATAAAATGCAGTCAACAGACGTGGATTGAAAAAGCAGTTTACTCTCGGCATGGAAGCGATGAAATGAAAGTGCTCCTGCTTCTCCCGCTCTTGATTCCGCTTCTCACCGCCATCATCTCGCTCCTTGTCTGGGACCGCCGGCTGCAGCGCATCTTCGGCGTCATAGGCATGGCGGGGCTGCTCGGCTCGGCGGTCGGACTCCTGCGGACGGTCTGCAAAGAGGGGATTCAAGCGGTTCAGGTCGGCGGTTGGCCCGCGCCCTTCGGCATCACGCTGGTGGCCGATGTTTTCGCCGCTATCATGGTCGTGATGGCCGGACTCATGGGCCTCGCGGTCATGGTCTATTCTCTGACCAGCATGGACAAGCGGCGCGAGTCGTTCGGCTACTATCCACTCACCCACATCATGCTGATGGGCGTATGCGGTTCATTCTTGACCGGCGACATTTTCAACCTGTACGTCTGGTTCGAGGTCATGCTGATTGCGTCCTTCGTGCTCACGGAACTCGGGAGCGAAAAGGCACAGCTCGAGGGCGCAATCAAGTATGTCACGCTCAACCTCGTGTCATCCGCCCTGTTCCTGACGGCGGTGGGAGTATTGTACGGAATGGTCGGCACCTTGAACATGGCAGACCTCGCGAATCAGTTGGCAAAGGTGAAACCGTCGGGTCTCGTGACGACCGCATCTATGCTGTTCTTCCTCGCGTTCGGCATCAAGGCGGCTGTTTTCCCCCTGTTCTTCTGGCTGCCGGCATCGTACCATACGCCTCCCGTTTCCGTGTCGGCGATTTTCGCGGCATTGCTCACCAAAGTCGGAGTGTATGCGCTTATCCGCGTCTTCAGCCTGCTCTTTACGGGGCAGACGGCCGCGACACACGGACTCATTCTCGCCGTCGCCGGCCTGACAATGGCGACAGGCGTGCTCGGCGCCGTCGCACAGAATGACTTTCGACGCCTGCTGTCCTTCCATATCGTCAGCCAGATTGGGTACATGATCATGGGGTTGGGACTGTTCACGCCGTTGGGACTTGCCGGCTCGATCTTTCACATAGTGCACAACATGCTCGCCAAGACGAATTTGTTCCTTATAAGCGGCGTTGTCCATCGGGTGAAGGGAACATATCAGTTAAGCAGTCTCGGCGGCCTTTCCCGGTCGTCTCCCGGATTGGCGATTCTCTTCCTCGTATCGGCTTTCTCGCTTGCAGGGATGCCCCCACTTTCGGGCTTTTGGTCAAAGCTCATTCTGGTGCAAGCTGGATTGCAGGCGCGGGAGTACACAATCGTCGCCGTTGCGCTTGTGGTCAGCTTGCTCACGCTGTATTCGATGACGAAGATTTGGAATGAGGTGTTCTGGAAAACAGACCCCGCGGAGGGAGAGCAGGAACCGGCAAAAACCGATTCGTTCGGCGAAGCAGAATCTTCCTTGGCGCTTCTTGCGCCCATCGTGGTGATTGGCTGCTTAATCGTGTCCATTGGGTTGGCGGCGCAGCCGGTGTTCGCTCTTTTCGAGAAGGCTGCCCATCAACTGATGAATCCGGCCGAATATATACGCGCCGTTCTGGGAGAATTGCCATGACGCTGTTCCTGCTGAATGTTTTGCTCGCGCTGGCGTGGACTGCTCTGACCGGCGAATTGACGGCGACGAATATGGTCATCGGTTTCCTGCTTGGTTACGGAACACTATGGATGGCTCGGAGGGCGGACGCTCCGTCGGGTTACTTCAAGAAAGCGCGGCAAGTGATCAAGTTCGCTTTCTTTTTCTTGTGGGAACTCCTGAAAGCGAACCTGCGCGTTACCTACGACATTCTGACGCCGCGCCACCGGATGAGGCCCGCCATCATCGCCGTCCCTCTGGATGCGAAGACTGACATGGAGATATCCTTCCTTGCCAATTTAATAACCCTCACGCCCGGCACGCTGAGCCTTGAGGTCTCCAACGACAGGCGCGTCCTCTTTATCCATGCCATGTACGTCACGGACGCGGACCAGTTCCGGCGCGACATCAAGAGAGGGCTTGAACAGCGGCTGCTGGAGGTGCTTCGATGAGTGAATTGACGCTCACCTCCGCCGTGGTGTTGTCGTTCCTGAGCGTGGCGTTCTTCCTTGCCTTCGTGCGCCTTCTGCGCGGGCCGACTCTGCCGGACCGGGTGGTTGCGCTCGACCTCATAGCGGTCGTAGGAATCGGGTTCGTCAGCGCTTACGCCATCGCCAGCGACCAGAGCATCCTCCTCAATGTCGCCAGCGTGATGGCGCTCATCGGGTTCCTGGGGACAGTTGCCTTTGCCTACTACTTGAGGAGAAAGGCTTGACCATGCAGGACGCCGTATGCGCCGCGCTGATGATTGCCGGCACATTTTTCATGGTGGTCGGCGGAGTGGGAGTCATACGCTTTCCGGACCTCTATATGCGGGTGTCGAGCTCGACCAAGGCTTCCACCTTGGGAGCTGGCTTCATCTTGCTCTCTCTGGCATTTCACTTCAACGAGCTCGGTACCACGATGCGCGCCGTCGCCACGATAACATTTCTCGTCGTTACCGGGCCGGTTTCCGCCCACTTAATCAGCCGAGCCGCATACGGAATCGGTGTCCGGCTGTGGGAAGGCACTATTCGGGATGAGCTGCGAGGGCGGTACAATCCCGACACGAACGTGGTGGAAAGCGTCGAGCTTGAATCCAACGAGGACGAGAGACCGCAGGCGCCATGAAGAAAAAAACACATGGCGCTTCGCCGCTTGATCTTCCCGCCTGTTGCATCAGCGGAGCGCCGTCAAAATCCATATACTGGGCAATGGATTTCTGATAACCCAAGACGTTGTATTCTCCTTGACATTGTTCTCACGCCTGTGCTAGCATTATGCGGAAAAATCGCGATTATTCGTATTGTTTCCCCTTCTTGAAAGACCGTGTAACCCATGGAACTTCTGGACGAAATCAGGCGGCTTGAAGACGAAGGCGAGAAAGTCATAGCGAATGCGAAGCGCGAAGCCGAGGAGATTATCCGACTGACTCGCGAAGAGGCGCGCACACTGATCGAGCACGTGCGCGAAGAGTGCAAAACCATCGAGTCGCGCATGATAGCCGAAGCAGAGTCCGAAGCGCGGCGACAGGCGGAAGAAGCGCGAAAAAATAATGAGAAAGCGCTCGAGTCGCTCCGTAAGTCAGCCCAAAAGGACATGGAGCGCGCGGTCAAGCTGATAACCGATTCTATTGCCGGCAACCCCTGATGGCCGTAAGCAAGGTTCGAAAACTTGAGCTCGTAGCGCATGCCGAGTGTCGTGAAGAAATTGTGACCGCGCTGCGTTCTTTGGGCGCAGTCCATATTTCCGACATACGAGAGCTTTTTCCCGAGTCGGAGAACCAACTTCCCTCATACCTTCAGGGTTCCCTCTCTCACATCAAAGAGAAGCTCGCCCAGTTGCTTTACTGCATCCTCTTCGTGGAGCGATTCGCGCCCAAGCCTCCGTTTCTTGAGAAACTTGCCAAGTCCAAGCCTGTCTTCACGGTACAGGAGTTCGAAGAGTGTCTTGCCACCATCGATATCGGCAAGCTTTACGAGGAATGCTCGCGGCTTGAAAAGAACCTCGAAGAGAACCGGAGCCAGATAGAGAAAAAAGAGACCCTTATATCGGATGTCTCGCACTGGCTGCAACTTCCGTGGCCGCTCGAAATGATCCGTGACACGCAGACCACGTGTGTCACGCTCGGAATCTGCGACGGGCGCGCTTTCAACTTGATGACTGAGGAGATGGCCGAGGTCTCCCCCCTCTATCACATCGAAGTCACGGGCCGCTCACGAACCTCGGTTTCGATGGTACTCATCTATTCCAAGAGCGTCGAAGACTTGCTGGCGCCAGTTCTCAGGAAGTATGCGTGGCGTCCCGTGAGGTTCGCCGAACTGAATGGTACGCCGGCTCAGATAGTTGCAACCTTGCGGGAAGAGATCAAAGAACTCCACGAGCACACCCAACATATTTGCGAGCGCGTGATGCGGGAATTCGTTCCGGCCCTCGATAAGTTGATGTTGCTCCATGACCATTACTCTCAGGAATGTCATACATTGGAGGTCCAGCGCCACTTTCTGTTTACCACGCGTGTGTTCCTCATCAGCGGCTGGATTGTGGCTGACCACGAGGAAGCGCTCAGGAAACGCCTGGGAGAGGTGACACAAGTTTTTGAGTTGCGATGTTATGACCCTGCTCCCGGAGAAAACGTTCCCGTCTTTCTTGAAAACAACCGAGCGATAGCACCCTTCACGCTCATTACCGACCTGTACGGCCGCCCTCAGTATACGGAATTCGACCCGACTCCGTTGTTTGCACCTTTCTTCGGCCTGTTCTTCGGCATCTGCCTCGGCGATGCAGGTTATGGCGCAATATTGGCAATCGCGTGTTTCATCGCATTGAAAAAACTGAATATTTACGGCGGTCCCCGGAAACTATTGGAAATACTGGTTTGGGGCGGGATCGGCAGTTTTGTGTTCGGCCTTTTGTCGGGCGGCGTGTTCTGCATGAAGACAGAGCAACTCCCGGCAATTTTCAAGAGTATGATGCTTTTTGAGGCTACCGGCGACGTTTTGCTGTTTCTTTACATAGCGTTCGGGCTCGGCCTGATTCAGATACTCTTCGGAATCGGCATCAAAATGGCGCTCAACGTGCGCAAAGGTCATGTAATCGACGCAATCTTAGACCAGGCACTCTGGATACTTTTCCTGATTTCCCTGGCGCCGCTTTGCTACAAGTATTTGTTCGGTGGCGCCGTCGGCGAAGCGATTGTCTCACACGCCGTGAGAGCCGCGAAAATATTGGCCGTGGCGCTCGTTCTCACCCAGGGCAGAAAGACCAGACCACTGGTGTTCAGCCCGCTCAGGGGATTGCTCAAGCTCTACGGAGTAATGAACTATTTCGGGGATGTGCTGTCGTATGCGCGCTTGATGGCCTTGGGTCTTGCAACCGCATTTCTCGGAATGACGATCAATGACATCGCTCAGCTTATCCTGGGGATTCCTTATGGAATTGGTTACGCACTCGCAGCATTGATTCTCGTGTTCGGCCACGCATTCAATTTGGCAATCAACTGTTTGGGGGCATTTGTTCATTCGCTCAGGCTGCAATATCTCGAGTTCTTCTCGAAGTTCTTCACCGGCGGAGGCATGATGTTCCAGCCATTCGCCGAAGAAAGAATGTATACGATAGTCCAATCGAGTCCGGCGAAGCCACTAATGGAGTCACATCGGTAGAAGGAGGCGCACGGGATGGAAGGATTAACCATTGCACTGATCGGCGCGGCATTTGGCTTTTTGCTTGCGGCCCTCGGGTCGGCCATCGGCACTGGTATAGCCGGTCAAGCGGGTTCGGGCGTGGTAAGCGAAGACCCACAGAGATTCGTGAGCATGCTCATACTGCAGGCATTGCCGGGAACACAGGGATTTTACGGCTTTGTCGCCCTTATGTTCGTCATCAATATCGTACTGGGCGGTGGAAAGATGCCGACGCCACAGCAAGGTTGGCAGATAGTGTTTGCCTGTGCTCCGATAGGAATCGTTGGGTTTCTCTCAGCGATCTTTCAGGGGAAGGTGTGCGTTGCGGGGTGCAGCCAAGTCGCCAAGCAGCCGGGAACGCTCGGCTCGGCTCTGATATTCGCCATTGTCGTCGAGACGTATGCGGTGCTCGGCCTTGTGTCCACGCTGATTCTCCTCCTCAGAGTGCAGCAGGCGGTACAAGGATAACGCGTGATTTTTGCTGCAGCAGAGCACGATTTCATGGCGATGCTCCTTACGCGAGTGGAACGAGACTGAAGCGAGGCACGCATCAAACATGGCACTCGAACACATTATCCGGAAAATCGACGAAGACGCGCGGGCCGAAGCAGAATCGCTCCTTTCGCTCGCCCGGGCGGAAGCCGATTCCATCAAAGAAAAAGCCCGAAAGCAGGCGGAGGAATTGCGAGCGGAATTGCTGCGGGAAGCGGAGAAAAAGGCGAAAGAACATGCGAACCGCATACAGGTATTGGCGGGACTTGAACAGCGCAAAGAGACTTTGAAAGAGAAAAGGAACCTCGTGGAAGAAGCCTTCACGAGAGCCGAGGAAAAAATCAGAACGCTCGCTCCAGACGAATACTGCGCATTGCTCAAACCTCTCATCGTGAGCGCGGTCGAATCGGGCCGCGAGGAAATCATCCCGTCGGCCGCTCACCGGCATTTGTTTACGCCCGATTTCCTGAAAGAAATCAATGACGAGCTTGGCCCGCAAAGAAGTCAGCTTCGACTGAGCGAGGAGAGCGGCGATTTCGCGGCCGGCTTCATCCTGCGCGAGAGCAACAAGGAAACAAACCTGACGCTCGAGAGCATCATAAAGGACCGCCGCGACCAGATCGAGCCTTCGATAGCGGCGATTTTATTCGGTGAAGACGGCAAGAATGGATGATTTGCGTTATTCATATGCCGTTGCGCGTATAAACGCGCTGAGCACCAAGCTCCTCGACCGGGCGTTCGCATCGCGAATGCTGGACGCTGCTGAGCCGAGTGATATCCTTCCTATGCTCCGCGAGACGGCATATGCCGAGAGCCTCACGGCTGTGGACAACGTGAGCCAGCTCGAGGGCGGACTTATCCGGGAGCTTCAAAAGACGCATGACCTGCTTGGCGCCATTTGCCCGGACAAGGAACTGATAGGCTTGTTCCGCAAGCGATACGATTTTCACAATTTGAAGGCGATGTTGAAATCCAAGATAACGGGCGTCCCGCACGCCGACGCCATCGTTGACCTCGGAACATATAGCATCGGCGAGCTGAGCAGCGCGGTCAGGGGAGAAGCGTACCGGTTCGTTCCACGGTACATCAGCGAAACGGCTCTCGAGGCGCTCGCGGAATACCGGAAGGCGCAGGCGCTGTATGTCATAAGCTACACGTGCGATCGCTCGATGTGGCGCTACCTGATGCAGAACGCATTGAAACATCGCAACAAGATTGTGATTACCTTGTTCCGCGATTACATTAACATGGCGAACATCAAGGCGTTCGTGCGGGTGAAGGAGTTTTCGAAGACCCCCGCCGAGGCATTCAGACACTACTTCATTCCGGGCGGAGACTATGAGCTTGATTTCTTCCTTCCCCTCATGGACGAAGATACGAGCCTTTTCCTCAGCCGATTGAGAGACGGCGAATGCGAGCGCCACATCATCGCTCACGGGTTCGGCTCGTGGGAGGAAGATGAATCCTTCTGGCGGCTGGAGGTCGCACGCGATAACTTTGTCCTGTACAGCTTCCATCAGATGCGCGGACAGCTTTTCAGCATCGCGCCTCTGATTTACTACCTCTTAAGGAAAGAAGCGGAAGCGAAGCTCATCCGCACCGTCGTCCGCTGCAAACTGAGCGGCATGCGGCGGGCGGAGACAGAAGAACGCTTAAGGTATCTGTATGTCTGAAATAGCATGTGTGGGCGACCGCGACACAGTGTGGCCGTTTAAGGCGCTCGGAGTTGAGGTGTTCTTTTCTGACGAGCATGCGGCGCCGTCCCGGCTCGTGAGTGAAGTGATACAGAAACAATTCAAGATTATCTTCGTGACCGAGGACGTGTACGAGAGCGCGCGAGAAAGAATAAGCGCCCTCGCCGAGCAGGCAATGCCGACCATCGCGCTCATACCCTCCGTAAAAGGAAATCGCGGAACAGCCGCCCAGATGGTGCGCGACTCCGTCCGCAGAGCGATGGGCGCGGAGTTCATTTGACCGATGAATGATTATCGACCGTCTGAACACATGAAAGCCATCCAGAACGTGGAGGCACGTTAATGAATCGAGAAACCAAGGGAACGATAATAAAGGTCTCGGGGCCCCTCGTGGTCGCCGAAGGTATGACGAACGCAAGGATGTACGACGTCGTCCGGGTAAGCGAGAAGAATCTTGTCGGCGAGATCATCGAGCTCCGGGGCAACAAAGCCTCGATTCAGGTGTATGAGGACACGCAGGGACTCGGCCCCGGCGAGCCGGTCGAGACTACAGGTCAGCCGCTAAGCGTGGAGCTTGGTCCCGGAATGATCGAGGCGATTTATGACGGGGTTCAGCGCCCGCTCGACGCAATCATGGGGCTTGCGGGCAACTTGATCACGCGCGGCCTGTACGTGCCCGGCTTGAACCGCGAGAAGAAATGGAACTTCCAGCCGAAGGTGAAGGCGGGCGACCGTGTCGTTGCGGGCGACATCCTCGGAACGGTTCAGGAGACGACGCTCGTTGAGCACCGAATCATGGTGCCGCCCGGAATGCAAGGGGAAATCGTTAGCATAGAGCCGGGCAGTTTCACGGTCACGGACGTGATAGCGGAATTGCGCGACGGAGAGAAGACGCATCATCTCACCATGATGCAGAGATGGCCTGTTCGCAAGGCACGTCCTTACAAAGAAAAGCTCATGCCCATCATTCCGCTCATCACCGGCCAACGCGTGATTGATGCGCTTTTTCCCATCGGCAAGGGCGGCACGGCATGCGTGCCCGGACCGTTCGGCGCCGGAAAGACGGTTGTCCAACACCAGCTCGCCAAGTGGGCTGATGCCGAGATAGTCGTGTTCGTTGGCTGCGGCGAGCGCGGCAACGAAATGACCGATGTGCTGCTCGAGTTCCCGGAGCTTAAGGACCCGCGTTCCGGTGAACCGCTCATGAAGCGAACGATACTTGTAGCGAACACATCGAATATGCCCGTGGCGGCCCGGGAGGCCTCGATGTACACGGGTATCACGATGGCGGAATATTTCCGCGACATGGGCTACAGTGTCGCCATCATGGCCGACTCGACTTCGCGCTGGGCCGAAGCGCTTCGCGAAATGTCGGGCAGGCTCGAGGAGATGCCGGGCGAGGAAGGCTATCCCGCATACCTGCCCACCCGCATCGCAGAATACTATGAACGCGCGGGGAGGGTGGTGTGCCTCGGGTCGGACAATCGCATCGGAGCCGTAAGCGCCATCGGAGCAGTGTCACCGCCGGGCGGAGACCTTTCCGACCCGGTCGTTCAGGCGACGCTGAAGGTCGTGAAAGTGTTCTGGAGCCTCGAAGACAAGCTCGCGTACGAGCGCCATTTCCCCGCCATCAACTGGCTGACGAGTTATTCCCTCTATCATGACCATCTGCGGTCGTTCTTCGAGCAGGAAGTGGCGGCAGACTGGACAAACCTGCGTCTCGAGGCGATGGCTCTGCTTCAGAAGGAGGCGGAACTCAAGGAAATCGCGCGCCTCGTCGGCCTCGACGCGCTCTCGCCGAGCGACCGCCTCGTGCTCGAGACAGCGCGCTCGATTCGCGAGGATTTTCTCCACCAGAACGCATTTCATGAGATAGACAGCTACGCATCGTTCTCGAAGCAATACAAGATGCTCATGATAATCATGCACTTCCATCGCGCGTCGGTCGAGGCGCTGGGACAAGACACCTCCATCGAGGAAATCGCAAGATTGCCGGTGCGCGAGGAGATCGGCCGAATGCGCTACATAGGCGAACAGGAACTGGATAAACTGGAGTCGCTCAGGAAGCGGGCCGTCGAGCAGGTGAAGGCGCTCACCGAGAAAGCCGAGGCAGAGGTCTGACAATGGTAAAAGAATATCGCACAATCCGCGAAATTGTGGGTCCGCTCGTGCTCGTGGGCGAGACTTCAGGCGTCAAGTACGATGAGCTTGTGGAGCTCGAATTGCCGAGCGGCGAGATACGGCGCGGCAAGACACTCGAGGTCTCTGGCGACACGGCGCTCGTTCAGCTTTTCGAGGGGGCGACGGGCGTGAACGTGAGCAACTGCAAAGTGCGTTTCCTCGGCCGCGGTTTGGAACTGGGCGTTTCGCGCGATGTCCTCGGCCGAGTGTTTGATGGCATGGGGCGTCCGATAGACGGCGGCCCTTCCGTGATACCCGAAAAACGATTGAACATCAACGGCAGCCCCATCAACCCGTATGCGCGCGCGTATCCTTCGGAATTCATCCAGACCGGCATCTCGGCGATCGACGGCCTCAATACGCTGGTGCGCGGGCAGAAGCTCCCCATCTTTTCCGGATTCGGCCTCCCGCATCCGGAGCTTGCCGCGCAGATAGCGCGCCAGGCGACCGTGAGAGGCACGGGCGAGCAGTTCGCCGTCGTGTTCGGAGCCATGGGAATCACGTTCGAGGAGGCCGAATATTTCATTTCGGATTTCAAACGAACGGGCGCGATCGACCGCGCGGTGCTGTTCGTGAACCTTGCCAACGACCCCGCCATCGAGCGCATCGCGGCGCCGCGCATGGCGCTCACGGCAGCCGAATATCTGGCCTTCGACTTGAATATGCACGTGCTCGTCATCCTTACCGATATGACGAATTACTGCGAGGCGCTCCGCGAGATATCCGCCGCCCGCAAGGAAGTACCGGGCCGCCGCGGCTACCCCGGATACCTTTACACCGACCTCTCGACGGTATACGAGCGCGCCGGAAGGCTCAAGACCAGCTCCGGCTCGATCACACAGATTCCGGTCATCTCGATGCCGGAAGATGATAAGACGCACCCGATACCCGACCTCACGGGATACATCACCGAAGGACAAATTATCCTCGACCGGCCGCTCCATCGGAAAGGGATTTATCCTCCGATTAACGTGCTCCCTTCTCTCTCGCGGCTGCGCGATAAAGGCATCGGCAGAGGGAAGACGCGCGAGGACCACGCCGACGTATCGAACCAGCTTTTCGCCGCCTATGCGCGCGGAAAGGAAGTGCAGGAACTGGCTGTGATCCTCGGAGAAGCCGCGCTCAGCAAGGAAGACAAGGCGTTCTACAAATTCGCCGACGTGTTCGAGGACAAATTCGTCAGGCAGGGCCACGATGAGAACCGGACCATCGAGGAAACCATCGAACTCGGCTGGCGGCTCCTCACGCTCCTGCCGAAGAGCGAGCTGAAACGAATCCGCCAGGAATACATCGACAAATATTATCCTGAAAAAGTTGAAGTGTCATGATTCTGCGCGTCAATCCCAATCGTATGGAACTGCTCAGGCTGCGGCGCAGGCTGCAGCTTGCGCGCCGGGGTCACAAGCTGCTGAAGGACAAGCAGGAAGAGCTGATGCGCCAGTTCATGGCGCTCGTGGTCGAGGCCAAGCGGACGCGCGAGGACGTTGACAGGGAATTGGAAATCGCGATGCACTCGTTTTTCTCCGCCCGGCTCGACTCGTTCCAGCCGGAGATGGAAGAAGCGCTCGCGTTCACAAATAAGAAGATAGACCTCAAAAGCAGGATCGAGCCCATCATGAATTTGCGTGTGCCCTACTTCGACTGCGCCGTCACGGGCGAGTTCGCTTACGGATTCCTCGATACCGACGGCGACCTTGACAGGGCGCTCTCAATGCTTTCAGACCTGCTGCCGCGCATGGTCCGGATGGCACAGTTGGAGAAACACGTCTCGATGCTCGCGGCCGAACTCGAGCGCACGCGCCGCCGCGTGAATGCGCTCGAGCACATCTTGATTCCCAGCCTTCAGGAAACCATCAAATACATCAGCACCAAGCTGAGCGAGCTCGAGCGCGGCAACCTCACCCGCCTCATGAAGGTCAAGGAAATCGTTCGCAAACACTAGGCATTCCGCATCACGACAAGGTCCTGGAAACTATTCCCTCCACGCTCTTTGTACTCCAGAATTTCAAAATATTTGGAATACTCCCGGAATGTGTATTCCCTGGTTTGGAATACTGAGCGATAGTAGTCCCCGGGCACTATCGGGCCAAGATTTCTGTCAACGACATCATCATAAATCCCTTCCCTCAGGACGTCCATTGTTACTCGTCCCGGGAAGGTGAACAGCGCGGCTGATTCTCCGTGGACCGTAGCAAGGAAAAGACCGCCGGGCGCCAGGATTCGCTTCATTTCCTGCAGCCATGCTATCTGGACGTTCCTCGGCAAATGTGACAGGACGGAGAACGATACGATGAGGTCAAAGCTCTTGTCGGGATAAGGAGTCGGCGGATGCAGCGAGATTGCAGAAAATTCGGCGGGCCCGAGATGCTTTCGGCACCATTCAACGGCCTCTGCATCCACATCGCACCCGTGTATCCGTGGAATTCCGGAGAACTTCACGAAGAATCCGGTCACCCGGCCGCAGCCGCATCCCCAATCAAGCATACTTTTGATTGACTGAGGATTCACATGCCTGGAGACCGCTGTCCAGAATTCCCGGTACGTCTGTATCCCTGTCATCAAATGAAGAAGAGGATTCTTGTTGCCGCCGACTCGAAGCATAAGATTGGCGGGGGGAGTGGGAAACAAGTCGGATAAATCTGCCCGATACCATGTCTCCGTCTTCGCGACTTCCCGACCACGCGATATCCCGACCACGCGGACATCAATCATTCCTTCAAGGCCGCTGCCGGGTCTCTGAACGTTGAAAGAAAAGCCGGAATTCCGGGCATGCGCCATGAACGGGAGACTTGCAGCCACATCATCCCGTGGCATCACAGCACATACGCCGACCCTGTGCTGGTTTATATGGAGAGCAAACGAATCAAGGCTTCGCTCGGGAAGCAGCATCCATCCGGAGACAACGAACCTATCGCCCTTCAGATCTATTTGGTCGTAGCAACCACGAGCATAGGGAAGCTCAAGAGGCGCGCGGCCGTCTTCCTGAATCCTTTCCTCGAGCGTATCGAGATACTTCCGGAGCGATACGACATCGGTCTCAAGCTGATTCAGCCGCATGAGAAGTCTGCTTGGGCGGGCAAGGATGGAGACACTATGGAAGAGTCTTTTGAGCGCCGTTTTCACGTTGCGCGGCATGCGTTTGGCTCCCCTTAATTATTCCCTCATATACAGACTGGCTGGCATTATAACACACCGAGCGACATTTTCTCCCCGGCGACATCGGGACACAGCCTGCAATTGCCTTCACATTGCGGTCTGAGGAATAGGGCTCTGTCCTGATTTTTCTTGCAGCGGGTTGCCCATTATGCGGCTCATATGGTATAGTGGTTTTCCGATATTCGCGATTTGATGCCGAACTGAAACAAAGCGGACTCTGGCGCAATACCCCAAGGGCGTCCCGCTTTGGCAGTGACGCACTTTTTCCTCCAGAAGCAAGAGGGAGACAACCAGGTGCTGAAACGCATCTTCCCATTCCTCGCCTGGTTCGAGGATTTCACAGGAGCAACCCTTCGGGCCGACTTGATTTCGGGCGTGACGGTCGCGCTCGTGCTGATTCCGCAGTCAATGGCTTATGCCCAATTGGCAGGCCTGCCCGCATACTACGGCCTTTACGCAGCGTTTCTCCCCGTAAGCATTGCCGCCCTGTTCGGCTCCAGCCGACAACTTGCCACCGGGCCCGTCGCCGTCGTCTCGCTGATGACCTCTGCCGCGCTGAGTCCGCTGGCGAAGGCTGGCAGCGAGGCATTCATCGCTTACGCCATTTTATTAGCGATGATGGTGGGCGTTTTCCAGCTTGCCCTCGGCATCTTGCGATTAGGCATCGCGGTGAACTTTCTTTCGCATCCCGTGGTGAACGGATTCACGAACGCCGCCGCCATCATCATCGCCACCTCGCAGCTCTCGAAGCTCTTTGGCGTTCATGTGGATGAAGCCGAGCACCACTACGAAACGATATACCGAGTCATCAACGCCGCGCTTGGCTACACGCATTGGCCCACGTTTGGAATGGCCGTACTCGCATTTGTTATCATGTACGGGCTCAGGCGGCTGAACCCCAAGATACCAAATGTGCTCGTGGCTGTAGTAATCACCACGATTCTCTCGTGGGCGACCAAATTTGAAAACAACGTAAAGACCGACCTGCCACACATCCAGTCTGAACCCGTCGTGTCAGTCATCCGCGACTATAACGCCTGTCTTGAGGAAATCGAGCGTGTCTCGGCAGAACGAACGGGTCTATGGCCTGCCTTGGAGAAGGCGCAGAAGGCCAGCGGAAGACATTCCGCCGAGGTCATGAAACTTCGTCATGAGATAGCGCTTCTCACACTTCACCTGGAGGAGTGCAAGGAACACAGCCAGACTTCGAGGGCAAGGCTCCGTTCTTTCCTGTTCGAGACCGCGGAGGGCGAGGGAGGGGAAAAGGAGTTTTATCTGTGGGGTAAAGCGCCGTCGGGCGAGAACAGTGACGGCCGCCACTGGCGCTTGAAGGTGGGTAACGACGTCCTGAAAGAGGATGCGATTATCTTAACCGGCGCCGGTGCCGTGGTGGGCAAGATTCCGAGAGGGTTGCCGAAATTCAGCGCGCCGAGACTGGATTTCGGGTTCATCGTTCAGCTCTTCCCGATGGCGGCGATTATCTCGCTCCTCGGTTTTATGGAAGCCATCTCGATTGCGAAGGCGATGGCTGCGAAGACGGGTCAGCGTCTTGACCCGAATCAGGAGTTGATAGGACAAGGGTTGGCAAATATCGTGGGCTCGATCAGCCAAAGTTACCCGGTATCGGGCTCGTTTTCACGCTCTGCAGTGAACCTGCAGGCGGGGGCGCTGACGGGGCTTTCAAGCGTGTTCACAAGCTGCGTTGTGGTGATAACGCTGCTGCTCTTCACGCCGCTTCTCTATCATCTTCCCCAGGCGGTTTTAGCCGCGATTATCATGATGGCGGTGGTTGGTTTGATCAATGTTACGGGATTCATCCATGCTTGGCAGGCTCAGCGATACGACGGCGTGATTTCCATTATGACGTTCATCTTCACCCTCGTTTTCGCGCCGCATCTCGACAAAGGCATCATGATCGGCGTGGGCTTGTCCCTCGCGCTCTATCTGTATCGCAACCTCAGGCCGGGCATGGCCGTTGTTTCACTTCATCCGGACGGTTCGCTCCGTGATGCATCACGGCACAAGCTTGAGCGATGCCGCCACATCGCCGCGGTTCGCTTCGACGGCCCCCTGTTCTTCGCGAGCTGCAATTTTCTTGAAGACAAGATTCTGGAGCAGGTGGCGGCCATGCCTGAGCTCAGGCACGTGCTGATTATCTCACACGGGATTAATGAGCTCGACGCATCCGGCGAGGACATGCTTTCACAGCTTCTCGGTCGGTTGCGCAATGCGGGCTACGATGTCTCTTTCAGCGGCCTTAAGGACAACGTTCTGGATGTGCTCAAGCGCACACATCTGTACGAAGAGATCGGCGAGGATCACATGTTCCCCACTCAGGCGGCAGCCATCGAAGCCATCCACGCGAAGGCACACGAGAACTCGCAGGAGAAGGAATGTCCGCTGCTGAAGGTCTGCCGTAAAGAGCAAGGAAGCTTGCCGCGCTGACGTCCTAGCCGCACGGCGGCAAGGTTTCAAGTAGACGTGACGTGCTTGAGGTCCGCCGGAAAGGCGGTCGCCGGCAACTGAACGACAAACGTAGTTCCTGAGCCTACCTTCGTGCTCACGCTGATATGCCCGCCATGCTTTGCCACGATTCCCTGACAGATGGATAGTCCCAACCCAGTTCCCTTGGATTTCGTGGTAAAGAACGGGTCAAATATGGACCTGAGAATATGATCCGGGATACCCGGGCCGTAATCAGTTACCTTGACTGCGAGATAATTCGGCTCATCCGCAGGGATGACCAGTATCTGTATCCGTCCCCCCTTTGGTGTAACATCAATCGCATTGAGAATCAGGTTCAAGAACACCTGTTCCAGTTGTCTGCCATCGCCGTAGACCCGCGGCAGGTTCGGCATAATGCTGAGGTCTACATGAATGCCTGAGATGGCAATCTGATTGCCGGCAAGAGCCAACGTATCCTTTATTACGTTTCCCAGGTCGAGGGATTGCATGCTGCTTTCGCTCTCACGCGCGAAATCCAGAAGATTCCGGACGATTTTCTTGGTTCGCGCCACCTCGCCGATGATATCGTTGATCATCTCCAGACGTTCCTCGTCCGGAAGACTCTTGTAATCCTCAAGGAACATATGTGCCGTGAGAGAAATATTGTTGATCGGATTGTTCAACTCATGGGCCACTCCGGCCGTGAGCGTGCCGATGGCCCGCAATTTGTGGGTTTGCACAAGGATTTCATGACGGCGTTCCAGTTCCCTGATCATGAAGTTAATTGACACGGCGAGATTCGAGAATTCATCGCGATACCGGCGCGCAGGCATGATGGGCGTGTAGTCACCGGTTGCAATACGCTCCGCATACGAGACAAAGCGCCGGAGCGGCCGTGAGATTCTCCGCCCCAGGAAGTACGTGTTGAAAACGAAGAAAAGAAAAAGAAATGCGAAGGAATATATGTGCACCCTGCGTGAGAGAACTATCATTCTATCCAGCGTCGCCTTTTCTTTCAGCATCAAGTCCTGCGCGAATGAGACCATTTCTTGTCCGTGCTTGCGGACTTCAACTTCGGCGTCTCTCTTTTTCCAGAAATAGTCATCGGCTTTCGGATTGAGCTCTATGTTCTCGAGCTTCTCAAGCAATCCTTCATACTGTGCCAGATGGGAGAGGATGGCTGCAAGGGAATCGTTATCCATTGCTCCCTTCAGTCTGTCAGAGCTTTCGAGGAGAATCCGCTTGGCTGCATAGATGTTTTCCAGTGCATCGGCGAGATTGGTTCCATAGAGGAAATAGTTCTTTTCGAATCGGCGGGCCTGCTGAATTTCGAAGAGATAACTATTTGAGATTTCGAGCAGACGCACTTTGTCTTCTATCATGTACGTCGTAACGAGGAGCGCCATCGCAATGCTGAAGAAAATGACAAGGGAAAGAACGACGGTAAGATAGACCTGCATCCTGATGGTGAACTTAGGACGCTCTTTGAGAGCCTTCAGCGCGAGGTCTGTTGCGCCTACACCCTCTTCGCCGTTCGCGGATTGTGCCGACGGCGCAAATGCTTGGTTATATGGCTCCTCACTGCGGGCTGCCTCAGCCATTCCGCTCTCCTTGCGGGTTATCAATATGGTAGCCGAGGGATTGGGCGGCTCTTACGATTACGGTTCTCAGCTCGTCCGGTTCAAACGGCTTGGCGATGAAATCGTATGCACCTTTCTCCATGGCCTCCCGGGCCGTCTCCATCATCGCGTAGCCGGTAATCATGATTACCTTGGTCCTTGACGATTTCCTCAAAACGTGTTCCAGGACTTGAATGCCGTCCACATCCTTCATGCGGATATCAGTCACTACTATGTCGAAGTTTTCCTCATCGATTCTCTTGAGCGCCTCCTTCGGGTCTTCGAAAACCTCCACTTTGCAACCCACCTTGGTGAGAGCCGGCTTGAGCCTCTTGCCAACGATGGGTTCGTCGTCAAGCAGGAGGAGCTTTAATTGCTCTGAC
>QZKI01000071.1 GCA_003598055.1 Candidatus Abyssobacteria bacterium SURF_17
CCTCAAGCAGCACCTCACCGGTCTCCGTCCGGAACGGCATATCGGCATTATCCGGTTGCAGTTGTGGATTCAGAATGCCGCCGAACGACCACGGGTCCAACGGATTTGTTGCACCGCCGGCATCCACAACTATCGTGGCGCCGGTCGCCTTCAAGCGTGCGAAATCCACCTCGGCTATTAGCCAATTGAAGAATGGGAACACTTCATCGAACGGGATGAAGCCACTTCTGTCTGTGGGGAACGCCTGATAGATAGTGCCGTCGCGGAAGCGCAAATTGATGTTCTGCTCCGCCATCGGCAGTTCGCCATCATCCCAAAAACCGTTCTCATTTGCGTCATTGAATACCCAGAACCACATGTGGCCGAACCAGTCGTTCGCCGCAATCTGGCCGAGGTCCACAGGAGTGCCATCAACTGGCACCTCCACTGTCTGGAAGTTAATGATGATATCGAGATATTCATCCCATATCACCAGTTGGTAGAGGCCCGGGGGGACGTTCGGAATCGAAAATTCACCCGTGGCGGGGTCCGCAAGCTGAGCGTATATAAAGGGGCCACCGATGACATTCAGTCCAACGCGAACATTGATGAAGTTGCCTCCGACATTGGCATCGGCAACATTTGGCGGCCGTCCCATATGAAAGTTCACGACCTGTCCGCTCACCGTTGACGTGCCTGTGAAAAAGGCATCATCAATCTGCGGCTGGATAAAGCCCATGAATACGTGAGTGCTCGGAATCCCGAACTCTACGAGCGTCTGCGGCTCGTTTGACTTCACCCATGCGTCGATTGTGGGTGTGCCCTCAATCGTCGTTGTCTGCATCCACTCCTGTCCTGCCGGCGGGACACATATCACACCGTATTTCGCCGGGAACAGGTTCTTAATAATCGCGTAGCCGTTCTCATCAGTGTAGATGTTGCCGTCACCCATGACGGCTACGCTGCCGTCGGGGTTATACGTCGTGCCAACCGGATTCCCGAATGCATCCAGCATAGATTGGCCGCCCGAGATGCCATAGCGTCCGCCCGCGTCGTAGAGTACCACCTTGAAGCCGGGTAATCCACGTTCCTGAGGGAGGTCTTGCGCATTGTTGATGGGCGCATTGTCCTCGAACACAAATACGCTGATTTGTGCCGTCGGCACGGGAAGCGGATTTACAACTATCGTGACGGAATTCTGACCTGTCGCCACCGGCGCGCCTGCTATCTGGTAGCCAGTATACGGCAACACGGACACGAAATAGCGCTTTGTCGCAGGCAGCCTGCGCAACAGGCTGACATTCGTGCTGTCACCCGAGAACACAAGCGGCATGTAACTCTTGTGAAAATTGATGGCCAAAGGCTCGGGGTCAGGCGGCAGATTCGGGTCAACGAAGAACGTCACATCCTCCTCTACCGTCCAGCGATATCCCGTCACCGGATTGCCGTCGGGGTCCACCACGTTGATCGTGAGAGCCTGGGCATACGTATAGGGCACAAGCGCAAAAAGCACCGCTAGCATGAGCACGTGCCAGAACATGCCCCTCAGTTGAAAACCTCTTGCTCGTTTCTTCATGAACCTGCCCTTCCTTTCAATGTTACCGCCGACGTGTCTATCGAAACAAAAATCCGTTCCGTGTTTCATGAGCCTCCTTATTCTTCTTTTCCCCTGTGAAGAATTCTTGCAAATCTATTGCGAGCCAATCCCTCTGAGACCGCAACCCTGTCTCGGTCCGGCAATACTCGAACCGAGGTTGGTGTCAGCAGAGACGGCACGAACACGGGTTGGAAGGAAAGCATGGGCGAAACCAATTGCTTTGTGAGTCGTTCAATATTAGTAAGTTTGATAGGGAAGATAGGGAAATGCGCGGTGGAATAATGGCGCGACCTGACATCTGCGGCGTGTGTGGGGTTGTTGACGAGAAGGTCGCAGGGGGAAGAATTCAGAGATATTTCGTCTTTAATGTCGGCTTTGGCCTGTTCTGAGGCATACAAAAACGCCCATACCGCAGCACTCATGCTGCGCAGGAGGCGGATAAAACGGGGAAACAAGTGCATCGGGGACTCCAAATCGTGCTTTCTACTTCATTGTGTCGTACATGTTATCAGATTCATTGTGCCGTACATGCTGTCAGATGTATCATCGCCCGTCAAGCGAAACTTTCGAAGAACCGAACATGTCCTACACCAGCCTGTTTCATCCCCTCGAAATGTCTCTCTGTGGAACACAAACAAGCAGGCGATTGGGACGCTCGGGATCCGTCCGCGGGGAATCAATTGCCTTCCATCGAAGATTAGATGCGCACTTGCACGGTTCACAGCACGCTTACTCCGTAGCTCTGTCGTCGGGTTTTGAGATTAACTATAACATCATCTTCCCCCAACGCAAGAGCAAGGGACTTTTTTTTGCCATTTTTTTCTGAGGCGCGAAGGAGGCCGGTTCAGAATCAATGCCCAGGGCGGTGCCCGTTCGATTTCCGGTTCGCTCTCCTTGACAAACTCATTCCCCCAAAATATAATAAGCTGGTGTTTTGCTGATAGCGGGAAGCGAGGGAGGAGCAGACCCGGTGAATTGCTTCAGGGTCCTGCTTCCTTACGTTTCAGACGGAAAACATGGTATTTCCCCGGTAGCTCAGCAGGTAGAGCGGGTGGCTGTTAACCACTTGGTCGCTGGTTCGAGTCCGGCCCGGGGAGCCGCATCGACTCAAGAAGGCGTCAGTTGATATTGATTGACGTCTTTGTCTTTCTTTGCTTCAGGATCTCCGAATGTGCTCCATTCTATTTTCCCCTAAAGCCAGGGTCTTCAGCAGATATCTCGCAGGACTGAATCTTTCTCTAACCGGCTTCAAGAACAAAGCGAACCCCAAATTTCTTCAACTGCGAGGACCGCAAAGTGTAGTGAAGGCGAATAATGAAAAGAGCAAGGCAAAAAAGGGACAACTGGCAGCGATGCTTTTTCCCTTTCGTCTGCTATCCCTTTGCGCTTTTTGCGGTTAAGAGATCTGTTTTTGACAGCGACGCTCGACTCCTATCCATCAACGATGGCACATTCCACCCGGATCGTTTCCCCTGTGTTCGTTTTTCCCTGTTGACAGTCTGGAAGGTCTGTGATATACTGCTAGTACGTTTTATACTGATAGTATGGCAACGGAGGGGGTAACCGCATGGGTGCTCGACAACGGCGCGAAGAGGAACGACGTGCGAGGTGGGAACAAATCGTTGATGCTGCCAGCACGGTGTTCTCCGAGAAGGGATACTATGGCGCCACAATCGAGGACATCGAAAACGCAAGCAGGCTGACGCGGGGAGCCATATACTATCACTTCAAGGGCAAGGAGGAAATTTACATCGCCGTCCTTGCGCGCGGCTTGCGCATGCTTCGCGACGAGCTCAGGCGGGTCTCCCGTGGCCGCTCGCGAAGCCCGAGAGGCCTGGTCGTTCGCCTCATTGATTCCTACTGCGAGTTCTCCCGGCAGCATAAGGAGTACATGCGGATTCTCGAGCATTTCTATTCAGGGTATGAATCGCAAAACGGCCTGCGAGAGGGGCTCGTCGATGAGGTTAATCGACTCATTCTTGAATGCCTTGAGGAGGCGGTCGGCGCCCTGAAGAAGGGCGTCGATACAGGTGCCTTTGCGCTTGAAAACCCGTTTACGGAAGCTGTGTTGATGTGGAGCATCATAGGAAGTGCGCTGAGGAAGACGACGGACAATCCGCGCGCGGCCTTTCTCGGGATCGATTGGGACACGATGAAGGCAGCCTTGAAGGCGAATATTCTGGCCAGATTGCGGGCAGGAGTTGCGGAATAGATTGCATGCTGTACTACTATCGTTCAAGTTGTTGAGTTTCTGTCGTGATTTCCGGAGCACAGTCATTGCGAGCGAAGGGCCGCAGGCCCGAGCGAAGCAATCTCCACATGATGCAGAGATTGCTTCGTCGCATGGGTCTGAGACCCTCGGGTCTACGTCTCTGCGCTCCTCGCAATGACATCTCTTGGCTATGCCGTGCGGTGTGCGACTGAGAGGATCACATCTCGTGAGTGAATGCAAGGGCGTGTTGGTGGTCGGCGAGAAGGACACCGTAAGGGAAACACTGTCAAAAGCCACGCGAGGAGTGGTATCTGTCGGGAGAAGATTGGCGGATGGGCTTTCGGAACATTTGAGTGCTGTCTTCATCGGGGATAATGTGAAAGACCCAGCCGAGCAGTCGATTCGTTGCGGATGCGACCGCGCGTATCTCGCCGAGCATGGGAGCCTTTGTGAATACGATCCGGACCTGTATCTCCCTGTACTGCAGAAGCTCTCCGAAGACATCAAGCCAAGGGTGGTCCTCGCACCTCATACGGCCTTGATGCAAGACCTTTTCCCGAGGCTGGCATATCGCCTGAAGACGTGTGTGGTGACCGACTGCATACACGTGGAACTCGATGACAGGGGAGCGGCGCTGCTCATGACAAAACCAATCTATGGAGGCAATGCGCTTGCGGTATACCGTTGTTCATCGAGTCCGCACATGGCCACGATAAGGACACACACCGGCCTCTCCGCAGCGCCTGCCGTGGATAACCAGGGTGAGGTCGTCAGGCTAGATGTGGATACAGACTTGCATTTCTGCCGGATGAAGGTCACGAATCGAATTCGTGAAGAACTCAACGGCGTGAAGCTGGAAGAAGCCGAGGTAGTTGTCTCCGGCGGAAGGGGTATCGGCGGAACTGACGGATTTGAGCATCTCCGAGAGCTCGCGATGATTCTCAATGGCGCGCTCGGCGCCAGCCGGCCCCCGTGCGATTTAGGCTGGGTCTCATCGCTTGCTCAGGTTGGTCTCACCGGGAAGATGGTGGCTCCAAATGTCTATTTCGCCGTCGGCATATCGGGCTCGATGCAGCATCTCACCGGAATGTATGAGTCACGGTGCATTGTGGCTATAAACAAGGATGCGACGGCGAATATATTCAAGTTCGCCGACTACGGCATTGTTGGGGATTACAGAGCTGTCCTTCCCCCATTCATCGAGAATATGAAAGAACTGCTTGAGCGAAAGGTTTGAACGAATGGATGAGCTTCGCATAGTTGTTTGCTTGAAGCAGGTGCCGGACCCCGAGGCTCCTGTTTCGGCATATCGCATTGATTCGGCTGCGAAGCGCGTTACTCCAATCGGTGTCCCGCCGGTGCTCAGTCCGTTCGATGAAAATGCACTCGAGCTTGCCCTTCGCCTGCGGGAGCGACACGGCGGCAAGGTCACAGCAGTGAGCGTCGGCAGCAACCTATCAAAGGCCGTTCTGAGGAAAGCTCTTTCTGCCGGCGCGGATGAATTGATTCTTGTTGAAGACCCGGCTTTCAGCCCCGATTTCCTTGATGGGTATGGCACTGTTCTTGTCCTGGCCCAAACAATCAACAAGCTCGGGGCCCCTCATATTATCCTGACCGGAAGACAAGCGGCCGACACGAATGCGGGTGTCGTGGGCCTCTTTCTTGCCGAGGCATTGGGAATCGTGGCTGTCACGCTGGCACGAGGCGCAACTATCGAGGATGGGAATATCCGCGTCGAGCGCGTCCTGCCGGATGGCCTCGAAGTCGTCATAGCAACGATGCCGGCTCTGCTTACCGTAACCCAAGAGGCAGGTGAGTTGCGGAATATCAGCATCAAGAACATGCGTGACGCGAAGAATAAGCCTCTCAAACACTGGAAAGCAGCCGACCTCGGCATGCATGTGATACCGGACAGGCGGCTTATGCTGGAGGAGTTGGCCGCTCCCGCGCGAGAGAGAAAGTGCCTGATAATCGAAGGTGGTTCTCCCGATGAAGTAGGTAAGAAATTGGCGCTCAGATTGCGAAATGACAATGTGCTCTGAGGAGCATGAATTTGTCGAGTATTAACTTTTTCGGGGGTAGGGGCGCAGCATGCTGCGCCCGTTAACCAATGTAAAGGTGGTGTGATGATGGAAAAAGAAAAGGCAGTTGGTGTGGTTGGGGCGGAGCATGTCCTCGATAGCCCCGAAATTCTGAAACGCTACTCATGCGATATGAGCTTTACTCCCTCGCGGACTCCATCCTGTGTGGTGAGACCCAACAGCCTCGAACACGTGCAGGCTCTCATCAAACTTGCTGCGGAGGCGAACACGCCGCTCATACCCGTAAGCTCCGGAGAGCCGCGTTTCCGGGGCGATACGGTTCCGACGCTCGGCGGCGTTATCGTGGACATGTCGCGCATGAACAAGATACGGATGGTTGACCGCAAGGATCGAGTGGCAATGGTCGAGCCGGGCGTGCGATTCGGAGAGTTGCAAACCGCGCTCAGGAAAGAGGGGCTGAGGCTGCCGACGCCGCTCTCGCCACGTCAGACGAAATCGGTGGTAGGAAGTTGTCTCGAACGAGAGCCCCACATCATCCCGAAGTATCATCTCGACCACTCTGAGCCGTTGCTGTGCTGCGAAGTCGTTTTCGGCGCCGGTGACGTGTTCAGGACCGGCGAGGCCGGCGGGCCGGGCACCATCGAGGAGCAGCAGCAGGCAGGCCGTCGGCAGAAAATCCCGATGGAAATCCAGATGAACATCAACAGGATTCTGCAAGGCTCGCAGGGAACTCTTGGTATCGTTACATGGGCCACCGTTCGGTGCGAGGTGCTTCCCACGGTCCAGAAACCATTGCTTGCCGCGAGCGATAGCTTGCAGCAACTGCTCGAGCTTGCGCACTGGCTTGTCAGACTGCGACTGGGCGATGAACTATTCATTCTTAATGACGTGAACTTCGCTCATCTTATGGGAACAAAATTAGAAATGGTAAATGGACTGAAAGAGGAACTCCCGCAATGGATTCTCCTCTTCTGTCTGGCAGGCTATGAGTTCCTTCCTCAAGAGCGAATGTCGTATCAGGAAAAGGACGCGAGCGAGGTCGCGAAGAATGTAGGCGTTCCCCTCTATGAGACCCTCTGTACCGTATCGGCGAATGATGTGCTTGCGCGAGCCACGAGCCCATCGGAGCCATATTGGAAACTCAGATGGAGCGGAGCATGTCAGGACATTCCATTCATTTCCGCCTTCCACGGAGTTCCGGAATTAGTCGGCGTGATGCAAGAGGAAGCGGCAAAGCGAAAGTTTCCACTCTCACATCTGGGCATATACGTGCAGCCGGTTTGTCAAGGGCATGGCCAGCACTGTGAGTTCAGCCTCTTCTACGACCCAACCAGTCCGCGGGAGGCTGAAAAAGTGAAAGAACTGTATTTCGCGGCGAGCAAGGCGCTCATGGACCGAGGAGCATTCTTCTCGCGGCCGTATGACCTTCTGAGTGAGATGGTGTATAACCGCGATGCAGCGTCGCGCGAAGCATTGCGCAAGCTGAAGAACATATTCGACCCAAAAAACATTTTGAACCCCGGCAAGCTTTGTTTCTAGGAGAGAATACCATGGCTTTGCAGGATTATGAAAAGTCAATGAACTATTGCATACGATGTTCGCATTGCAAATGGATTCCGTTCAACAAAATTAAAACGAAGCGGTTCTCGGCCAATTGTCCCGCGATATCACGGTACAATTTCCACTCCTATTCCGGCGGTGGAAGGGTCGCCATTGCGCAGTCTCTCTTCCTCGGCAGGAGCGAGATGACGGATGAAATCCGCGAGACGATTTATCGCTGCCAGCTCTGCGGCTCATGTCAGGTTGCCTGTCACCTCATCGGCGAAATCTGCGAACCGCTCGAGATTGCGCGAGAGCTGAGAATCAAATGCGTCGAGGACGGCGAGCTGCTTCCCGAGCACATGCTCATGATTGATGGAATGCGGAAAGAGGATAACCCGTTCGGCGAGCCGAAAGCGCGGCGAGGGGATTGGGCGGAAGGTTTGTCGCTCAAGAATATCAATACCGACAAGGCGGACGTTATTTTCCATGCCGGCTGCCGCTTCAGCTACGACGCTGACTTGCGCAGCATCGTCCGCGGCGCCGCCACGCTCTTGCTGAAGGCGGGAGTCAATGTCGGAATAGCCGGAAAGGAAGAAGCATGCTGCGGCGGCAGAGCCTTCGATGTCGGGTATCGCGGCCAGATGGAGAACTACGCCGATGATATCATTTCCCGCATCAAGGCCGCAGGCGCAACGAAACTCGTCACACCGTGCGCTGACTGCTACAGCGCATTCATGCAGTTCTATCCGATGATTCGGAAAGAATTGGATATCGAGATTCTCCATACAACGGAATACTTTGCGCGGCTCATCAAGGAGGGAAAGCTCAAGCCGAGAGGCGGCTCCTCCCTGAGAGTCACCTACCATGACCCCTGCCACCTGGGCCGCCTCGGTGAGCCGTACATCCCGTGGAACGGCACATGGAAAAAGGTCTGGGGACAGCTCAACATTCCGGACCCGCCGAAACAGGTACGGCGTGGCACCGGCGGCGTCTATGAGCCGCCACGCGAAATACTCCGCAGCATTCCCGGCATCGAGTTCGTCGAGATGGAGCGGATTCGCGAATACAGTTGGTGCTGCGGTGCCGGCGGCGGAGTTCGAGAAGCCTATGAAGATTTCTCCGAATGGACGGCGCTTGAGAGAATCGCGGAAGCAAAGGCCGTCGGTGCTGATGCGCTCGTGACGACATGTGGCTGGTGCGAGCGCAATTTCAAGGATGCCCTCGGAAAGAGGAATGACGATTTCAAGGTTTACGACATCACGGAACTTCTCATGGGAGTATAAGCACATGAATGATGAAGCATATAAGATGTTCGAGAGCGTTCTGGGGCCGGACAACGTCAGTCGAGACCCCGGACTGCTCGATGCATATACCTACCAATGGCTCGGCGAGATGATTGGTGAGCCGAACCGGTTCGGCCCGTTTCGGCCTGCGTGCGTCACGCTGCCGTCTACGACGGAAGAGGTTCAGGCGATTGTGAGAGTTTGCAATCGCCACGGTCTCAAATTCAAAGCCCATTCCACTGGCTGGGGTTTATATGCCAATCCCGGCGAGGAGGGAGTGGTCATGCTCGATTTGAGAAGGATGAACCGCCTCATCGAGATTAACGAGAAGGACATGTATGCCGTCGTTGAGCCGTATGTTATCTGGGCGCAATTGCAGGCGGAGGCGATGTGCCGAGGATTGAACTGCGTTACCATCGGGGCGGGCAGTTGCACGTCCGCGCTCGCGAACTGCACATCCCTCATGGGAACCGCCAACAACAATGTCTCGATGGGCTACAACGAGCGCAACGTGCTCGGCGTCGAATGGGTGTTGCCCGACGGCGAAATCGTACGACTCGGCTCCCCGGGCTCAGGAGCGGGTTGGATATCGGGCGATGGGCCGGGGCCATCACTCAGGGGAATCATGCGCGGCACGTTCGGCGCGCTCGGCGGACTGGGAGTGTTCACCAAGTGCGCCGTGCGCCTCTATCAGTGGGGAGGCCCCGCGGAGTTGCCGAGCGAGAACATCGTAAGCATGGATGAGCGACTGCTCGAGTATCCTGAGAATGCGCGATTGTTCGTCCCGTATTTCGAGAGCCGCGTCATGATGGAAGAGGCTCTCGCGAGGATAGGCGAGTCGGAAGTCGCGTATTCAACCGGATTGCTCGAGCGCGGGCTGCTCACGTTGGGGCTCGGCGTTGATAATCTGAATTCGGCTGAAATGCGCGAAAGCCTTCTGCCCACCATACCGAAGAACTTCTTCACATGCCTGCTCGTAGGAAACAGCGCTCGCGAGCTCGAATATCAGACGAGGGTAATGAATCAGATTCTCGAGCAAACGGCCGGCAGGCGGTTCGAGATGATGGAGCAGGAAGGTTTCAGAGACATCATCACCCTGTTCCTCGTGAAAGGCGGCAGCGTGCCCGCGAAGGCCGTATTCTCGCCGACAGGCTCGTTCAACCCGCTCCTGTGCGGTTTCTTCGGCACGCGACGAACACTCGTTAAGGGGATGGACGACGCGGAGGAAATCAAGAGGAAATACATTGAATCGGGCCTTTTGGCCGATGACATGGCCGAGGGCGGATGGAGTCCGCTCATCATGGACCATGGCCATATGGAATACTTCGAGCACGAAACCTTGTTCGACCCGCATGTGCCCGAGTCAACGCTTGCGCTCATCATGCTCACCATCGAAACCAATCAGTCGCTCGCCGACAAAAAACTCATGATTCCCTTTGCGAGTCAGGTGAAGGTGGCTCGAGCGCAAGGACTTTCAGTCCACGATTCAATCGCCGCTCACATGAATTGCGACTACCGCACGTGGCAGCGACAATTTAAGCAAGCGTTCGACCCTAACGATGCGGCGGATTCCTGCAATTACATTACACCGAAGCCGAAGGCATAAGTTTGTATAGACGCTCTTCAGACTTCACAGGCAGCGCCAAGCAAACCGCCGGGGAAAAGACATCAGACTGCTGACGACTTGAGCAAGACCGGAAATCTGAATTGACAGCCGAAAGGGGAGAAGAGGAGGGGAGCCGCATGAAGTTCGACAAATTGACTTACGAGGAAGCCGGACAAACAGCATGGATTACCCTGAATCGTCCCAAGGCGCTGAATGCGCTCAGCATGAAGCTTTCCGATGAGTTGGTGGCTGCAATTGAACTCGTGCGGCAATCAACCATGCTGAAATTTCTCGTGATTAAAGGCGCTGGAGGAAATTTCAGCGTCGGCGATGACATCACGGAGATGCACTTGTGGGGCAATGCCAACGCTGTGATGCGGCGCGTTCGGTATTATCAGAATATGGCCAACCAACTCGAAGAACTCGACAAAGTTACCATCGCGGCTGTTGACGGATATGCCGTGGGCGGTGGCTTGGAGATAACAATGGCCTGCGATTTCGTGGTGGCCACAGAACGCGCACGATGGGGCATGCCAGAGGTGGATGTCGGTATCACACCCGGATGGGGCGGCACCACGCGGCTTGCGCGGCTTATCGGCCGACGCAGGGCCAAGGAAGTCAACCTTCTTGGCGCGCTGTATCCTGCACGGCGGGCGGTTCAATGGAATCTGTGGAACAGAGTGGTCGCCGACGATCAGCTCGACGCCGAAGTGGACCGCTTGCTCGAAGTGCTGAGTTCGAAGAATCAACAAGGGGTTCGCCAGCTTAAGTTCATCATAAATCGCGGCGTCGAGTGCGACCTCTATACGGCACAGGGTTTTGAGGCGCTTTCCGGCGCGCTGACCGCATCGGTCAACGGTGCATGGGAGGTCGAGGATGCCGACAAAGGCGCGGGTGTGGAAGCCTTTGCCTTGAAGAACGAGCTTTGGCAGAAGAGACGAGGATTGGCAACGAATTTTTGGAGCGACTGAGGATTTTTCTTGGGAGGATGACCGATGAATAGCGAAGCCTATAAGATGGTGGAGAACATCGTCGGACCGGACAATGTTTCTCAGGATCCGGGAGTCCTCGACGCGTACACCTATCAGTGGATGGGTGAGATGACCGGCGGCGGCACGCGTTTCGGTCCATATCGTCCCGCGTGCGTTGCGCTTCCGTCGACGACCGAGGAAGTCCAGGCAATCGTGAAGGTATGTAATCGCTTTGGTCTCAAGTTCAAGGCCCACTCGACCGGCTGGGGCCTCTACGCCAGCCCGGGCGGCGGTGGCGTTGTGGTGCTCGACTTGCGAAGGATGAATCGGCTCATCGAAATCAATGAGAAGGATATGTATGCAGTGGTCGAGCCATACGTCATCTGGGCGCAGCTCCAGGCCGAGGCGATGCGGAAAGGGCTGAACTGCGTCACTATTGGCGCCGGTAGCTGCACGTCCGCGCTCGCCAATTGCACGTCGGTCATGGGAGTGGCCAACAACAACGTCTCGATGGGCTACAATGAGCGCAACGTTCTCGGGGTCGAATGGGTTTTGCCCGACGGCGAAATCCTGCGGCTCGGCTCGCTCGGCTCGGGAGCAGGTTGGATAACGGGCGACGGCCCCGGACCATCGCTTCGCGGCGTCATGAGAGGAGCCTTTGGAGCGCTCGGAGGCTTTGGCATATTCACGAGGTGCGCCATCCGCCTCTACCAGTGGGGAGGCCCGCCGGAATTGCCGAGCGAAAACATTGTCTCCATGGACGAGAGAATCATCGGATATCCGGAGAACATCAAGCTCATTGCGCCCTACTTCGATGACCGCGTCAGCTTTGAAGAAGCCATTGCGAACATCGGTGAGTCGGAAATCGCCTATGCAACGGGATTGCTCGAAAGAGGACTGATGACGCTCGGGCTTGGCATCGATAACCGTCAATCGGCCGAGATGCGTGAGAATATGGCTCCGGTTATCCCCAAATTCATTTTCACCATCCTTCTCGTCGCCAATAGCAAACCGGAACTCGAGCACCAAATAAGAGTTCTCGAAGCGATTCTTGAGCATACCGGCGGAAAGAAATTCGAGATGGTCGAGCAGGAAAATTACCGCGACATCATCACGCTCCTGCTCGTCAAGGGTGGGAGCGTCCCCGCCAGAGGAGTGTTTTCTCCGACCGGCTCATTCAGCCCGATTCTTTGTGGATTTTTTGCCACGCGCGGCACGCTCGTCAAAGCGATGGACGACTCCGAAGAAATTAAGAGGAAGCATGTGGAGTCGGGCTTGCTGGCCGATGACATGGGCGAAGGCGGGTGGGGGCCTCTCATCATCGACCATGGTCACGCAGAATACTTTGAGAATGAAACGCTCTTCGACCCGCAGGTGCCTGAGTCTATCAAGGCATTAATTGATTTGACCGAAGAAACGAATCAATCTCTTGCTCAAAAGAAACTTCCCATTCCATTTCTCAGTCAGGTGAAGGTGGCACGTTCCAAGGGACTCTCGGCGCACGATACGATCGCTCCTCACATGAACGTCGATTATCGCTCCTGGCAGCGGAAATTCAAACAGGCGTTTGATCCGAATGATACGGGCGATTCGTGCAACTACATAGAATCCAAATGACTCCATGCGGGGTTAGCGGAGCGTAATAGTCGTGCCCAAAGATTTTGGAAAAGCCGGTGGCAGTCGAGGGATGACTGCGGCGCCAGCCGGGAGAACACTCATATATGAAGAGCCATTCATTCGAGAAAAAGCTGCGCATCCTCTGCGCCATCTATCGCTGGTCTGACGATATCGCATTGGCTCTGCAGAAATGGGCCTGTCGATCGGAGTGCCCCACGTGTTGCACGGCTTCGGTCGCGATAACTACGCTGGAAGCAGCCTACCTGTGGGAGGAAAATTCAGCGCTTCTCCGCGAACGCATGAAACGGTGGCCCCAACGGCATTCGCTCCCGCCGTTCGCGATGACAACAAACGAGCACGCTTCACTCTGTATCGACCGGAAAGAGTGCGAAGAATTCGCCGGGCCGGTTACCGATGCCCCATGTCCTCTCTTGGAAGACAAACGCTGCTTATGCTATGAGGCGCGCCCCCTGATGTGCCGCATGCTGTTCTCACTTTACCCATGTGCTGAAACGGGCCAGGCGGAGATATCGTCGCGCCTGCTGTCGCTGAACACGGTGTCCATACAAATGGTGGAACATCTGGACCAACGCGGATGGTCTGGCTATTTGGTTGATTTGCTGCCATACTTCAATAAAGATGCATTCCTCGATGAGTATTACGCGGGAGTATGCCGAATGCAGGACCCGCGGATACGGCGCAATCAACCAAGTCCGGGGCTGCTGGTGCCCCCTGAGCACCATGAGGAAATCGGGCAGTGGCTGAAAGAGTTGACCAGTCTATTGAAGACACTGTGAGTGACAGGCGCTACGGAGGTGGGCGATGCCGACAATCAGCGTTTCCAACACAAGAATAAATGTCGACGATGAAGGCTATCTGATTGATTTCCAGTCGTGGAACGAGACCGTTGCACGTGCGCTTGCCGAAAGGGAAGGACTAGGTGAGCTGACAAAGGACAGGATGGACATCCTCCAATTTATGCGAGACTATTACAAGAGATTCAATTCCTTCCCGATTGTCCAGGCCGTTTGCAAAAACTTGCATCAATCGAAGGACTGCACATACGAACAGTTTCCGGACCCCTTAAAAGCCTGGAAAGTTGCAGGTCTCCCTAAACCGACGACGGAGGTCTTCGCTCTTCTCAGACACAACCTGTAGGCGAATTGGGGACGGAGAATCTGTCACGCGATTGGGGACGTAACGTAGGGGCACGGCGTGCCGTGCGCGTGCCACCGGAAAAAGCCGCGTCAAGTGCAGGGGCGCAGCATGCTGCGCCCCTGCAATTGTTACCGCGAGACGGGTTCACAGAGCCCTATTTCTGGTCGTGATTGCCTATTTGCTTTATGCCGTTTCAGAAATAGGGCGCTGTACCTTCCCGTCTCTGTCCCTTCTCACCATGTGTCTGAGAGTCCGCGCATCTTGGCGCCGGTGAGCAAATATTTCATCACGCTCACAACGTGACTCTTCTCAGCACGAATGATGTTCTGCAAAAGCTCGTTCTCTCCCAACACGTCTTTTATGCCATGATAGAAGAGCAACGTGGCTTTCTCGAAAGAGAACGCCCGCCTCAGCGCGTCGTCCCGCGTTTTTATCTTGTCCGCGTCCTTCAGCGCCCCTTCCTTACCCACGAAAAATTCTGACAGAGAGAGCGCTGCAAGATATTGATACCGGTCATCAGGCTTCCCGGCCTTCTCATCTGCGGGGATTTTCTCAAGCAGTGCGCGAAATTGTTTCTCATGTGCCTCTTCATCTTTCGCAAGCAGTGCAAACAACTCGTTCAATTCTTTGTTTTCGCGAAATCTTTTGCCAAGCGCTTTGTAGAAGCCAGCTCCCAATTTCTCGGTGGTTACGGCAAGCTCTATGCTTTTCCTCAACGTCATTTCATCTCCCATACTTTCCTCCTTCTTCCCTGTGGCCATGGTGAGGGACGAGATAGGGACAGAGAATCTGTCTCACGATTGTGAATGCAAGGTAGGGGCACGGCGCTGTCCCCCTCCAGCCAGAAAAATCGGCGTTTCTTGCAGGGGCACACGGTTGTGCGCCCCTACAATCGTTACCGTGAGACGGATTCACTGTCCCTTCTCGCCCCGAAAAGATTCTGGTATATGGACCGTGCTGCCTTCACGCGCGCGGTTTCTTGTGCTTAAAGGGCTCAAAGATTCTGCGATGACGGCCTTCGCCTGCAATTGCACCCTTGCGTATCTCCACAAAGAGAGAAAGCTTCACTGTTTCAGGTGACAGGCAACTGCGGTCATCACACGCCTGAAAGTGAATCTCGAAATCCAGCCGTGGTTTGCCTTCGCTTGCATTCTTTTTCACCTTCAGCGAAGCGAACAGCCATGTTTCACCGTCGTACACCGAGAGGGGTTCCGCATTGGATGCAATCGTTAGGTTCTTTCCCGGGGGATACACGACTTTGTCGAGTCGAACTGAAGGACACTCCTTGAGTTCCAAGGAAGTCGGCGCCAGATGGTTCTGCGGCGGCGCATTCGAATTGATATGCCAGCCACCATCTATGGCAAGCTTGATGCCAAGATTGACAGTTCCACCAGGGGCCACGAAAAGCCGCGATACGAAGGCTTCAGCGCTCACTGGCTTCTTCCTTGCAAAGGTGTCAGGCTTATCTTCGGCGGCTTCAGATGTCTTTACGCGTCGTGCTTCCGCTGATGTCAGTGATGGAAGTTCGTCGAGATACATGTCAAGAGCCAAGATCATGCTCTCGACGGCGCGAGGCCCGCGCTGCATCAACCCGAGGAAAGCGCGAAAGATGGACTCTGCAAACTTCAGGTAATCCCTATTTCCGGTGTGACAAGCCAGCCGAACAAGCACGCGCGCAGCCGTGCCGTTTCCGGATGGAATTGCCTTATCGTACGGGTCCTTCGATCGGGTCAGCAGAGATTCATGGTCATCAGCGGTGAAGAAAAATCCACCGTCAGACTTGTCGTAATAGTGCTTGAGGAGGACGCCGACAAGTGCTTCCGCTTCATCAAGCCAACGCTTGTTCTGCGTCGTCTCATACAGTTCCAGAAGCCCATCTGCCAGAAACGCATAATCATCGAGATAAGCAGCGAGTTTCGCTGTTCCCTCCCGATAGCTTCTCAAAAGCCTGCCATCTTTGCGCATCTTGGTGAGGATGAAAGTTGCAGCTTTTTCAGCCGCTGAGGTATAGCGCGCCTCCTTCAAATTCCGCCCGGCATACGCAAGGCTCGCTATCATCAAGCCGTTCCAACTTGCGAGAACTTTGTCGTCAAGATGCGGCCAGATGCGCCGACTGCGGTGTTCAAGGAGTTTGCGGCGGTCACGATCAAGATGTGTGCGCAGGTCTTCGGGAGAAAGGCTCTCATCCTGCGCTATTTCGGCCAAGGCCTTTCGGAGATGCGGTATGTTGGCGCCGGTTCTTGCTCCAGTGGATTCGTCGTGGAAGTTACCCTCCTCCTCGATGTTGTAAGCCCGGCAGAAGAGTTCAGCGTCTTCTGGCCCGAGAATGGCAACGACTTCGTCGCGCCTCCAGACATAGAATTTGCCTTCCTCACCCTCGCTGTCGGCGTCGAGCGCCGAATGAAACCCGCCATCCTTATCGAGCATCTCCCGGAGCATCCAATCGAAAATTTCCTCTGCAATCTCCCGGTAATGCTCATTCTTGGTTGCAAGGTAGCCGTTGGTGTAAGCGCGTGAGAGTTGAGCATTGTCGTAGAGCATCTTCTCGAAGTGCGGCAGCAGCCACTGCGCATCGGTTGAATAGCGATGGAAGCCCCCGCCTACATGGTCGCGGATTCCACCGAGAGCCATCGCATCAAGGGTTCGCGTCGCCATGTTCAGCAGGTCTTCGTCTCGACTCTTCTGATAGTGATGGAAAATTAGGCCAAGGCTTCCATGAGGAGGAAATTTCGGTGCATCGCCGAACCCGCCGAGACGCTCATCGAATGAATTGCGTAATTCTCTGAAGGCCTGTTCGACCAGCGTACGCTTCGGCTCGCCCGTCGCTTCCACGTGTTGGCCCGACGAGATGCGCTTCATGACATCCGCAAGCTGATTCGCCTGTGCCTCGACATCCGGCCGCTTCATGTGCCAGAACTCGGCGAGCCGCAGGAGAACTGTCCTGAAACCCGGACGGCCATGCATGTCGTCCGGTGGAAAATATGTGCCCGCATACCACGGCCTGCCGTCGGGCAGGAGCCACACCGAATTCGGCCATCCACCTCTGCCGGCAATGAGCTGAGTGGCATTCATATATATCTCGTCAATGTCCGGGCGTTCCTCACGGTCAACCTTGACGCTGACGTAGTGCTTGTTGAGAACATCCGCTATTTCCTCACTCTCGAAAGACTCGCGCTCCATGACGTGACACCAATGGCATGTCGAGTATCCGACCGAAAGGAAAATGGGCTTGTTCTCGCGCTCGGCTCTAACAAATGCCTCCTTCCCCCATGGGTACCAATCAACGGGATTGTGGGCATGCTGCAAAAGATAGGGACTTTTCTCGTGAATTAAACGATTGAATTCCGACCCACCATCCGGCGGCAACTTGGCTCTCTTCTCGGGAGACGGAATTCCCGTCTGCATTGTTTTCTTATCAGCCATTTTTCTCCTCTTGCATATTTTCGATACGATAACTGAGTCTGCTGTTCAAATCCTTAAATAGTATTACCCATTCATCACAATTTGTAAACAATACTGATTACAAGGGTGTCCGGCACAAGAGTCGTTCAAGCCGGCACATACCGTAGGGGCGTCCGGGGGTCGCACCCTTCCTCATGAAGAGAGTCGAGAAAAGAACTTGACAAAGCCAAAGGGGCTTTGGTATTTTCTTGGAGAGCAAGCGCTCACTCTCTAATGCGGCCCTGAAGAAAGGCCCCGCTCTACGCGGAACTGTTGTGGGTATTGTGAACGGGGGGATGCATAGGTTGTTAAGAAGGCTGGTTTCGGCAAAAATGTAGTTCACTGCTCTGCGTACGGCAGAATTCGGCGCATATCTCCTCGAAGAACTAACGAAACCAAAAGATACCGGAAAGTAATGGAGGTAAAACGATGAGAGTAGTCGCATTCAACGGCAGCCCTCGTAAAGACGGCAACACTGCCACGCTGATTAACATCGTCCTCGACGAGCTGAGAAACGAGGGAATATCTACGGAGCTGGTACACCTCGCCGGCAAGGAAATCCACGGCTGCATCGCCTGCTACAATTGCTTCGGCAATCAAGACCAGCACTGCAGCGTCCAAACGGATTTCGCCAATGAATGCATCGACAGGATGCTCGATGCCGACGGAATCATCTTCGGCTCGCCCACCTATTTCGCCGACGTCACGGCGGAGCTAAAGGCGCTCATCGACAGGAGCGGGCTTGTAGCGAAAGCCAACGCCGATATGTTCAGGCGTAAGGTGGGCGCGGCCGTGGTGGCGATGCGCCGCGGCGGAGCCGTCCACGCATTTGATACCATCAACCACTTCTTCACCATCAGTCAGATGATCATTCCTGGCGCCAACTACTGGAATATGGGGATTGGATTGGAGAAAGGCGACGTTGACAATGATAATGAGGGGAAACTGACCATGCAGGTCCTTGGCCAGAACATGGCGTGGGTGCTCAAGAAAATTGCTGCGTGAACGGCATCGCATGCCGGGACGCGGAAATCGGAAGAAGACGAAATTCTTGCGAATGGCCACTTGACAGCGGGGAAATGGTATGGTAGCCTATTAGAGAGTGAACAGTCACTCTCTATCAACCAGCGATCCGTTCAACAAGAAACGTCAAAGGCAATTATCCTTATGGCCTCGAAAACTTTTCAGAATATCCCGAAAGACAAACAGGACCGAGTCCTGCGCGCGGCCCAGATCGAATTCGCCAAATTCGGCTATCACCAGGCGAATGTCAGCGACATCTGCAAGCGCGCAGGCATCAGCAATGGGGCGCTCTACAAGTATTTCAAAAACAAGTCCGACCTGTACCAGGCAGTCATCCAGCGACAGATCGAAGGAAAAGAAGAATACATGCGAGGCGTCGTGGCCAGCACGGCGACGTGCCTTGAGAAGCTTCGCATGCTCATGGAGAATACCCAGACCGACGTGGACGCCCGCAACGACACGTTTCGCATTCTGCTACAACTGAGCACAGCCGATATGAACTCTTTTGCCAAGAAGGTCACACGACGCATCGAATCGTCATCCTTCGACCACATACGCGCTATTCTGACTGATGGGATCGCGCGCGGTGAAGTTCGGGGCGACATGGATGTGGAGATGACTGCTCACTTCGTCAACAGCTTCTGCTTCTTCCTTTATGCCGCGTTCGTTTCCGAATATCATCGCATCCGCCTCGAGGAGGTTTTTCACATACCATTCGTGGCCGACGAGGCGATTCAGAGTGCGCTCGTTGACCGCATAATGAGCTGGATAACGGGAATGTTGTCACCGGCCGCCCGTGCATTGCACGGCAGGACTGGACCGGAGGAGAAATGAAGAAGGATGGAGTGCTCATTCTGGCGCAGGTAGACCATCTTACGGGCGAGGAGCTGGGCTTCGCGATTGACCAGATTATGCGTTGGGGCGCCAACAACGTCTATGTCTTTCCCGGAATCACGAAGAAGGGCCGCTCCGGCTGCGTGCTCCTTATCGACATCAACCCGGACAACGAGCCCGAATGGGCACGTCTCTTGGCCGAGGAATTGTCAATCTATGGTTACCACCGCGTTCTCACTTCCCACTACTGCTCTCAATGTCATGAGCGAATTTGCACGGTTGTAGTTCGAAAGGGTCGCGCGCGATTGCGGGCACAGATACACGTAAAGACATCAAAAGGCGGCAAGGGATACTGCCGCGTGGAGCATTCAGACCTCGTGCGACTGCGCGAGCAGGTGAAGGAGAAACTAAAGATTGGCGTTTCCTTGTCACAGTTGCGGGCATCCATCGAATCGTATGGACGGCCGGAAGCAAAGGACATCATTGAAATCGACGTGGGGGCCTGACGAGGTTGGTGGTATGAACAAGTACTGAAAGGATTTATATGAAAAAAGAAGTGCTCGCTGCGATGACGGCTTCGGTGGCAGATGTTGACTTGATGACGTGTGACCGTCTTGAGGCCCTCGCAAAGGGCCATGGTATGCTGACTCTTGCCGTTTTCTCGATAGCAAACGTGATTGCTGATGAATTTCTGCGGGGAACTCAGCTCAATGTCACTTCACAAAATATGCCGGAGATTCCGCTGGACGATGTGCTAGCCAAATGTATCGCCGCCGCGCGTGCGGCGGGGGCCGATGCCGCCAACGCCGCATTGCTCAGCGCAACACTCCTATACCTTGCCGGCTCAAATGTTCAGGCCGGTGTCGCGGCCGGCAATCGCAAGCTGGGCGCCATGGCGCGCATGATTGCAGGAGCCGACCGCTGCGGAGTCGCAGCGGTTCCCACCCCGAAACTCAACAACAAAATTTCCGGTTTTCCCGCAGTCCTTGCGATTTATCGGGCTATGGAAGACAAGAAACTGTGCCCCATCGACGGCCAGTTTGTTCCCAATGGAGTGGCTCGCGGGCCTATTTACGGGCATTCGGCGCTCGGAGAGGATATCGTATATCCCGCTCTGGCTAGAGAGGGCGCTCGCATAGGAGCAGAAGCTATGATGAATGCTTTTGCGGGGGCGGGAATGCAGCCGAACCGGATCATTTCCGCCATCTTTGGGGCTGCGGCAATTCTTGAAATCGTCCATCCTGATGCCCGCGTCTCGCCTGAATATGGGAACTACACCAAGATCAATTCCACGCAGCTTGCAGGCCAGGGGGCTGTTACTGCCACCAGTCTGCCGGAAACGCTGCACATCAAGGGTATCGACCGCGAAGTTGATACGGCCAAAGTCGTCGGAGATTTTGGATTGATATTGAAAGATATCGGTGGCCCAACAGTTATGGCGATGATTACGTTCGATGACATTCTTGGCTGCTTTAAAGAAGGAGGAGGGATCGGCTGCGGCGGAGGCTCGGGACCGGTCGCCAGCGTCCTCAGCCGCGTAACTACTGACGCCGTTATCTCTCTTCTGGCGCTCATCCAGCATAATGGTGACGAAGAAAAGGCGGCCACAATCGTTCACGACGTGCGCCGTGAATACTTTATGGACGCGGAAATCGGGGAAGTATCAGGTAACGTTGTGGCTCGAAAAGCTGAACAACTCCGGCGCGGACCCGTCACCCGTGCCATTATCCGCGGAACTGAAGGAGTCAAAATCGAAGCCGTCCGTCGCCGCGCCGAAAAAGCCTATGGAATGCTCTCGGAGGGGACTGATTTGGGCTCCGTTGTCAGAGCGCTCGACGAGGAAAGGCAGAAAACGGTAGAAAAGGGCGCAATGACCTATTTTCAGAAACAGATGGGGCAAGAAGTTGGCATCAAGTTCACTAAGATCGCCTGTGGGGCACGGCGGCCCGACGATTTGGCGAAAAGACACCTCAGCTTCGACGTTGATGCCGATGTCGAGATTACTATGGGGGATGAGACGATACGTTTTGAAGGACTGGCGCACAAAGTCATTCCGAAGGCCGTTCAGGAGCAGGATGGAATGGTCTTGCCTTTCATTACGTTCGCAGCCGTTCCTTTGAATGAATTGCTCATGGGTTCTAACATCATTCTGAATATTACGGTCCCGGCTGCCGTTGCCGCGGCGATGGGGAAGCATGCGCCCCGTGAGGCCGCGCAACTCGCCGAGGCCGGAGGATTCATCTCGACGGCGATTTCGGGAGCGCGAGAGCGGGCTGAAAAAGTGGCCATGCTTGCCGTGCGTATCGTGAAGCAGGTGGGAGAGTAGATTGGCAATGATTACAACAAGGCCGCGCAGACGCAGCCGAAATGTCATTACGAGGAGCACAGGGTTGCAGATTCAAGCAACGAAGCTATTTCTGCATCATTTGGAGATGGCTTCGCTTCTCCTAAGAAACAAGCAACTGTTTCGTCATTGCGAGGGAGCGACGCGACCGAAGCAATCTCATTGGCAGAATTGAATATACACACACAGAGATTGCTTCGCTCGGGCCTACGGCCCTTTGCTCGCAATGACGGCTCGGATGTTTCTTTCACACATAACCCCGCCGCAGGTGGGTATCGGATGTTCGCAATGACTCCGTCTTGGAAGTTGCGGCAGGGATTGAAGATTTGGAAGGTGAGCGGTACGGTTTCATCGGTGCTGATATGATGTCAAGGCGCTGATAGAATTGAATTTCATGAAAGGTTCTGATACCATTATGCGGAACGCGCCAATGCCTCCCTCTCAGCAAGTCTATGGAATTACAGATGGAATAATAGCTCGGATGATAGGGAGGCGCTTTATTTTGCATGTTCTGCCGGGATCTTGAGCGGAACCAACTCGTATAGGAGTCACAACTATGTCCACAAGTACAATCGATGTAATCAACTGGGTAGGAAGAAAACGTGCGATGCGGCCGGTTGGGCTGCTCCTCAGGAAAGCGGTGAGCGGAAAGAGCTTCGCTCAGATGGCCGCGAGCTCGGGCAGGCGCATCGGCGCGCCTATCATGGGCGCCTATCTGTCAACGCTTACCGAAACAACTGTCAAGGAGAATCTGCTGGACGGTCACACAATGTTCCGGACTACAGAAAAATACATAACGGAGTTCAAGCCTGATTTCGTGATGTGCACCTTTCCCGACCTGACCGCCGAAGCCGAGGCATGCGGATGCAAAATCAACATGCCGGATAACGCGCTTCCGTCGGTCACGGTGCACCCGATTCAGTCGCGCGATGATATGAAGAACCTGCGCATCCCCGACCCCCACAAGGACGGACGGCTCAAAGTTTTTATCGATGCGACTCGTCTCTTCTCCGAACGTTTCACACTGCCAAAGACCGCAGCGAGTGCCGGCCCGTTCACGCTTGCGGCTGAGCTCATGGGCGTCGAAGTGATTACCCGCAAAACCGTCAAGGAACCCGTCTTGGTACAGGAAGTCATGGAATATGCGCTTCAGGTGGTTCAGAGATACAATGAGGAGTTGATAAGAGCGGGCGCGGATGTCATCGGGATTGCCGAACCCACGTGCAGCCTCCTCTCAGCCAAGGCGTTCGAGAAGTTTGTTCTGCCGTATCTGCAACGATACGTCAAATCATTGCCCATTCCTGCGACACTCCATATCTGCGGCCGTGCCAACCATTTGGTGGAGCTCATGTGTAAAACGGGTGTCACGGGCATCAGCGTCGATTCGCCCACAGACGTTACCAAGCTCAAGGGCCGAGTACCGACTGACATAATTATCCTCGGGAACCTCGCCCCCGTAGATATCCTTATGATGAAGAAACCCGATGAGGTGCGTGCAGCGACCATCGAGCTTCTGAGAGCAATGGAAGATGTGCCGAACTTCGGCCTGCTCAGCGGATGCGACCTACCCGTTGGCACTCCAATGGAAAACATCGAAGCCATGATAAATGCAGTAAGGGAGTATAGGGGAAATTGACATCAGTCTACGTGATGAGTTTTCTGTGCAAGCTAATTGGTTGAGAGCCATTGCGGTTATTTCTTGCTTCTCGATTGGGTTCTAATCCGTGCGGGGAATGATTTCTCCCCCTTAGGAAAAGGGGGGTGGGGGGATTTTGGAAAACCCATGCTCAGTTATGCCGGTAAACTGAAGAATCGCTCCCGAGAACTCCGGAAAAATATGACGGATGCAGAGCGCCTGCTATGGTCAAGAATCAGAGGGAAACAACTGAAGGGATGTCAATTTTATAGGCAGAAGCCCGTCGGCACCTATATTGTTGACTTTTATTGTCCTAAGGGGAATCTCATCATTGAGATTGATGGCGGGCAACACTATACAAGTACAGGGCAACAAAGGGACAGAGTAAGGGATAATTATCTGAATAACCTTGGCCTTGCAGTCATGCGATTTTCTGATAGAGAGATTTTTGAGAATCTCGATGGAGTTGTCCAAACAATTTGGGAAAAACTGTGAATTCAAATCCCCCTTAGTCCCCCTTTTTCAAAGGGGGAAGTTATACTCTCTCGGGGAGGCTTCTGCCCTTCCTTTATGGAACAAGGGAAAGGGATGCTTTTCTTATAATTAATCATCAACTGAAATTGTGCACGTTCAAAGGAACTTCTGTTGAATAGCCGCCTCGTAATCTTCCAGCCGTCAGGCCAGCGCGGGCGTGTCGAGGAAGGCAAGAACCTGCTCGAGGTTTCCCGCGAGCTTGGCGTCGACATCGAATCCGTCTGCGGCGGGACAAAAACCTGCGGCAAGTGCAAGGTACGTGTTCAGCGAGGATTCTTCGAGCGACACGGGATACACTCACAGATGGAACATCTCTCGCCTGTGACCGAGGAAGAGAGGGAACTGCTCACCGATGATGAACTTTCGAGCGGGTATCGGCTTGCATGCGCCGCGCAGGTTCAAGGCGACGTTCTTCTGTATGTACCCGAGGAAACCCGGGGCGGTAAGCAAGTTGTTCGCAAAGAGGTCACGCTGCGAAAAATCGACCTCAACCCAGCGGTCAAAACGCATTGCGTTAAGCTCGAGAAGCCAACCCTTGCCGACCCGCTCGGAGATTATGAACGCCTGCTGAAAACGCTTGCGGCTCAGCACGGTCTCGAAGGACTCACAGCGGGCAGAACCGTCCTTGCCCGTATACCGTCAGCCCTTCGCGAGAAAGGCTGGGAAGTCACTGTCGCAGTCTGGATGGGTAAGGAGATACTGAGAATCCTGCCTGGCTCTTCCATGAGATGTTACGGCCTCGCCGTTGATATCGGCACGACGACCGTCGCCGGGTATCTCTGTGACCTTGCCACCGGAGAGGTGGTTGCCGTTCATTCACTCATGAATCCACAAGTGACATACGGCGAAGATGTCATGTCACGCGTCACCTACATCATGACGCATGAGGGCGGTCTCGAAGAGCTGCATCGTGAAATAATCGGCGCAATGAACCAAATCGTATCGCAGGCGTGCAAGAGGGCCGAAGTCTCATCCGATGAAATCCTCGAACTCGTCGTTGTCGGCAACACCGTGATGCACCACATATTCCTGAACATATCGCCGGTCGGCGTCGGCGTTTCTCCCTTTGTTCCCGCGGTACAGCAGCCGGTTGATGTGAAAGCATCGGAACTCGGAATCGCCGTGAATGAGTCAGCCAATGTGCATCTGCTTCCGATAGAGGCAGGCTTCGTCGGGGCAGACAATGTTGGCGTGCTCATCGCCGAGGCTCCCTACGAGAAAGACGAGATGCAGCTCATCATCGATATCGGAACCAACGGCGAAATCCTTGTCGGCAATCGCGATAAACTTCTCTCGGCCTCGTGCGCGACCGGCCCCGCCCTCGAAGGCGCTCACATCAAATTCGGCATGAGGGCTGCGCCCGGCGCAATCGAACGAGTGAGCATAAAACCGGACACGCTCGACGTCGAATACCGAATCATCGCGGGAGAAGGAGACCAGCTTGCGCGTGGCATCTGCGGCTCCGGCATCATCGACGCCATAGCCGAGATGTTTCGCGTCGGAATCGTCGAGAAGAGCGGCAGGCTGAACAAATCCGTCGTAAATCCGAGGCTCGTTCAAGACGGCAAGTCGCGCGAATTCATTCTTGCGCCGAAACAGGAGACAGCCATAGGAAAGGACATAACGATAGCAGCGGGCGATGTTCGCGCCGTCCAGCTCGCAAAGGGAGCCATCTACGCGGGCTCAAAGATACTCATGAACCGGCTTAGAATCGAAAAGGTTGACCGCGTTGTGTTGGCAGGCGCATTCGGGACGTATATTGACCGTACGGGCGCGATGCTGATGGGCATGTTCCCGGATTGTCCGCTGGAAAACGTGGTGGCGGTGGGTAATGCCGCAGGCGACGGCGCTCGCATGGCCCTGCTCGACATCAACAAGAGGCGTGAGGCCGATGAGCAGGCACGCCGTGTGGAGTATGTGGAATTGACGCTCGAGAAGGATTTCGAGAGAGAGTTCGTCGAAGCCATGCACTTCCCGCACATGACAGACCGGTTTCCAAGTCTTGAGGGATTGCTGCCAAGGAGCACGTGAAACCGGAGGTTGGCTCACCGCAAAGAAGCAAAGCGCGCAAAGAATGATTAACCACAAAGACGCCAACGCACAGGGAAAAAGGAAAGAAGAGATGTTTTTTGTGACTTCGTGCCTTTGTGGTTCGAGACCTCTTTCCCCCGTCAACGCAATCTGCGGTCAATTATGAAGACCTTTATATTCGACAAAACGCAAACCGTCTGCGACATCGGCGGAGTCAAAGTGGGCGGTCAGCCGGGAGCCAATCCCACGGTCCTCATCGGCTCGATGTTTCACAAAGGCGATAAGCTGCTCGCAAACCGCAAGGAAGGGAAATTCGATAAGGACGCAGCCCGCGCGCATCTGAGACGCCTTGAGGAACTCTCGGTTCAGACCTCGATGCCTGCAATGGTCGATATTGTGGGGAATACACCTGAAGAATTCTCTCGATATATCGAGTTCATATCTGCAGAGACCAAGCTTCCAATCTGTATAGATGCATGGCGGCCGGAAGTGCGAATTGAAGCCGCTCGAGTTGCTGCTGGCGCCGGGTTGCTGGGAAAGCTCGTATACAACAGCCTGAACCTGTGGAATCCGAAACTCGAAGCTGAGATTGAGGAAATTGCCGATATCGGTGTCCGTCACGTCATACTGGCAGTTTTCGACGAAGCGGACAAGCTTGCATCGGGCAGAATAAAAGCGCTCGAAAAGTTGCTGCCCGCTGTCGAGAAAAGCCGATTCGCGAGCGTACTCGTCGATACCACCGTTATGAACGTTGCCGCCATGGCGTTCTCGCTTCAGGCCGGCTTTGAGATTAAGGGTCACTACGGCCTGCCGGTCGGCTGCTCGCCCGCCAACGGCACGTATATGTGGGAACAACTGCGAAAGCTTCGCTCACGAGATGTCTTCGCCGGCGCAGATTCAGCCGCGCATGGGATTGCCGCCCTCTTGTGGAGCGATTTTCTGTTCTATGGCCCGCTCACGGGAAGCGACCGTGTGTTCGCGGCCGCGGCAACGGCGGAATCCATCAAGGCGATGTTTGTATATGCTGACTCAGGCCGCTTGCCGTTGGAGCAATCGCATCCGGTCAGGAAACTTCTTCCCGATTTCATCAAGCAGCTCGAATCAGAGGCTTAATGATGAGGTGTCAAATTCCAGGCGAATGAAGGCAAAATGATAGGAGATAGAAAGTGAGTGTAGGCAAGACGTCCCGTGAAAAGGTTCTGGAACTGCTCAATGGCAAGAGAAACGGAGAACTGCTCTGCTTCAGCGGGATGGGAAACGTTACCACCGAAGGCATGAAGCAAACGGGCATCCGCTTTGCCGAATCCCATACCGATGCCTCAAAAATGGCCGCGCTCGCCGCAACTACGCACAAACTCTTCGGATTCGAATGCGCCGTCATCCCGTTCGACGTTGCCATCGAGGCCGAAATAGTCGGCTGCCCCATCAATTTCTACACGCGCTCACACCCGTTGGAGATCCTCTACCCGACTGTCAAGGAGAAGGTCATCCGTTCCGCCGGAGACATTAAGCTGCCTTCCGACCTCTCTCGCGCAGGTCGCGTGCCACTGGTGACTGAGGCCCTGAACCTGCTCAGCGACGACCTGAAAGGGGCAGTCGCAATCGGCACCTACATCATGGGGCCATTCACTATTGCCGGACAAACGATGGAATTAAGCGACTTGCTGAAAATATCGCTGAAGAAACCCGAAGAGGTGGCAGAGGTGCTCGCCGTATACACCGAGCTCGTCATCCAGCTTGCTGAAACCTACTCAGCAGCAGGCGCGGACTACATCACCATCCGCGAGATGGGCGCATGCTCCGACGTCCTCAGACCCGCTCTGTTCAAGCAACTTGTCGAGCCACAGCTCAGACGCATATTCGACCAAGCCCCTCATCCTTTGGTGCTCCATATCTGTGGCAAGTCCAACGGCATCATGGACTCGATGAATCGTGTCGGGGCGGGCGCGCTCAGCGTCGATCAGAAGAACGACCTCCGTGAGACCCGAAAAACCATCGGGCCGAAGCCGATACTCCTCGGAAACTTCGACCCGTTCAATATCCTTGTCAAGGGAACGCCGTCCGACGTAAAGCGGGCGGTGCAGGAGTGCGTGAATGGTGGAGTCGATGCAGTATGGCCGGGATGCGACATTTGGCCGACAGTCCCGACCGAAAACATGAATGCTCTGATGCAGGCGGTCAAGAACGCGCGAAAAGGAAGAAACTGAAAGGTTAACCAATGACGAACGATGCGAAAAAAGACGAGTTGCTGAAAAAACTGGCCGATGGAGTTCTGAAGTTCGAGGAAGAGGAAGTCGCAACAGCCGCCAACGAAGTCCTTGCGCTCGGATTCGACGCCTATGAGGCAATCATGAACGGACTTGCTAAGGGCATGGAAGAGGCCGGACGCCTTTACGAGGAAGAAGAGTATTTCGTGCCGGAACTTCTCCTCTGTGCCGACGCGCTTTACGCGGGCCTGAACATTCTCAGACCGCATGTCAAAATTGAAGACCGTCAGAAGAGTAGGGGAGTGGTCGTCATCGGCACCGTTCAGGGCGACGTGCACGACATCGGAAAGAATCTCGTGAAAATGATGTTCGAGGTCGCTGGCTTCGAGGTACACGACCTCGGCAAGGATGTCCCGCTCGAAAAATTCGTCGAGGAACAACTGAAGACGAACGCCGAGCTCGTGTGCCTCTCTGCGATGATGACTACCTCGATGCTCGGGATGGAACGCATCATCAAAATGATCCGCGAAAAGAATCCCGAAGTGAAGATCATGATAGGCGGCGCGCCGATAACCCAAGAGGTTGTCAAGAAATTCGGAGCCGACGGCACCGCCAACAGCGCCTCAAACGCCCTAAGGGAAGCCCTCAAAATGGTCGCTTCCCTCCGCAAGATGGGCTGAATTGCCGGCATTTTTGGCAATACAGCATTCGGCTGACCCTCTGCGGAAGAGGATGTTTCTGTTCGTGCAAGCGGCGTAATCGGTGAAATGTGGCGCTCTCATTCTTCAGTTCCATTCCTACTCCATGCTCAACGGAAAGAGCTGACCAGCCATGTCCGAGATAACCACGGTAGCGGGGCCGATCGCGCCTCATGAGCTGGGTTTCACGTCGATGCACGAACACATCGTGTGCGACATGAGCATCTTTCGCCGACGATATGAGGATCTGCTCCCCGGGAATCTCCCCGTTTCGCCCGACGAGCCAATCAGGCTGGATAATCTCGCATTCCTGAAACACAATTTTATCCTCTCGCATGATGTCATGGACCTGCGGAACGAGGATGTGATGACGGGCGAGGTGGCCGATTTCAAGGCCTCCGGCGGCAGCGCCATGGTTGATATGAGCACGCCAGGTCTGCGCTGCAATCTTCCAGCGATTCAACGAATTTCCGAGAAGACAGGTGTTCACATTATTGCGACCACCGGCCTGTACGCCGAGGATTCATGGCCCGAGCGGTACCGGAACATGAGCGTTCAAGAATACGTGGGATTCATGCTCGGCGAAATCGAACACGGCATCGAAAATACGGAGATCAAGCCCGGACATATCAAGGTTGCGATCACGGATAGTATGATGTTTACGGTGGAACCGTTCAGCGAGCAGCAAAAGCGGCTCCTGAGGGCGGCGGCTCGAGTATCCAACGAGACCGGACTTTCACTGTCGGTCCATCCACCGCTCGATTCCATGGACGGGGTGCGGGAGGTAGTCGCTCTCTTGCTCGAGGAAGAGATACATCCCGAGCGAGTCGTCTTTGCCCACGCCGAACTCTTCTTCGTTCCTCAGGACCTGAGCACCCTCGTGCTTGAGCCCGACTCGTGGCGCCTCAACATCGACCACGCGAAGGGGCTCCTCGACGAAGGGTTCAACATCTCCATCGATTCCTTCGGGCATTTCTACGACTCCGAGCCCATCGGCCAGGTCAACACCACCGACTGGCAGCGATTGGCAGGTCTCGTGGCGTTGATTAACGCCGGCTATTCCTCACAGATAGTCTTGGGAACAGACATGTTTCTCAAGATTCTCATGCGGCGGTTCGGAGGAGAGGGATATTGTCGCCTTATAGATTTCGTTGTCCCGTGGCTCAGGCGACTGGACATTGCAGAGTCCGACATCAGCAGGCTCACCATCGAGAATCCCGCCCGCTTGCTGGCGCATTGATTACCTGTGCCGGCCCTAAGGACTATGCTCTTCTTGGCTGCGGCAGAGCGTGAAGGAATGGCTGTTATGTTCCCGGAATGGCTCATAAAATTATTACATGGCGCGGATGACCATTATGCATTCGTTATGGCCTCGATATACGGTCGTTTCCAAGTGCGACCAGCCCAGGCGCGCATAGAATCCCACCTTGTCGGGTTCGGTGAATAGATAGATGGTTCGATAACCAAGTCTGCCAGCTTCCTTGACAACATGCCGGATGAGCGCTGAGCCGATGCCCTGCTTTCTGGCATCGGGGGCCACAAAAACAGAAGCCAGCCACGGAGACAGGTCCATTCGGGTATCCATATCATGCGGAACAAGGCTGGCGGAACCAAGGAGAGCCTCTCCTGAAACAGCCACAAATGTCTTTGGGATTCCATCGGATTTCAATTCAGTTTCGAGCGAAGCCACTCGTTGCTCGATAGAACCGTCCGGATTCAGGTAACTCCATTGATTATGATGCCAAACAGCCAGTATCGGGATGAACTCTACACGTTCCTTCAGATTCACTATTTCCATTTTCTCGCTTCCTGAAAGAGAGCTGGACATGCGCCGAGAACTGAAATTGTCACTTATCCCGGCGGGCTCAAGCTTGGCCGTTGCTTGCGCACAAACTTGGCTACCATGAATCTCTCCCACGATTGACGATTGGGGACAACCGTCTGTAGGTGCGAATTCATTCGCATTGCTCTTCCGGCCTTCTTTCGCCATGCGGATGCGAATTAATTCGCACCGACACAGCCGTGGGACGGATTCACTGTCACTTGTATTTCATCGCCATCCGAATATCATTAAATATCTGCTTCACGTTTCCCTTTGTTCGCGTTGCATAACCCCAAAAGTAGAGGATTCTGTGAATGAATGTGAACATGAAATTGCCGGGCAGTGAGAGCAGCGGCCGGATGACCTTCATCGAGGCGGGGAACATGACCAGCAGATAGAAAAACTTGTGGAGGTTCACAACTTCCCGGATATCCTCTTGCACGAGCAGACTATCGGTCTGGTAATCGTTCCGTATATCATTCACATCAAGTGTGCGACAGTATCCCTTTTCCATCACGTATCGCCCGCATTCCGTGCCGGGATAAGGTTGGAAAACGGCTCCCCACACATCGTACGGCCTGATTTTCAGATTCAGCTTCAGCGTTTCCAGCGCATCCTCGAGCGTCTCCCCGGGCAGGCCGAACATGTTCGCCGTGCCGAAAGGAATTCCGTGACGCCGCAGCACTTCGGCTGCTTTAACTATCTGCTCGTCCGTCAGCCTCTTGTTGAGAATCTCATTCCTGATGCGCTCGCTGCCGGTCTCGAGCCCGAAATCGAGTCGGTCACAGCCTGCATCCTTCAGCGCGCGCGCAAGCTCGTCGTCCACGCAGTCGGCCCTCGAGTAGCAGGCGAACGGCATGTGTACTTGTTCCTTGTATTCCTGCAGAAACCGCAGCGCCCAGCCCTTGCTGAGGGTGAAGGTGTCGTCCTCGAATTTGACTCTCTTCATGGTCGGATATAATTCCGCCACTTGCTTTATCTCTTCGATGACTTTTTCCTGGCTGCGCATGCGCACGAATCTTCCCTTGCCATGGTAGAGCTGACGCAGCGCATGATTGAAGCAGAAATTGCATTCGTACGGACAGCCGCGTCCGCTCATGAATCGTCGTACCGGATGGGTGCTGAGGTATGGATACTTGTCGTAGATAGTGCGGTCGGGGTAGGGGAGTGAATCGAGGTCCTCCACGAGCGGCCTCACGTCGTTCTTGACGATGCTGCCTTCCTTCTTGACCCAAAGGTTCGGGATGTCCGTGATGTCGGCGCCGGCATCGAGCCGGTCCATGAGGTCGGCCATCGCCTCCTCGCCTTCTCCCCGGCACACGATATCAATCGGCTCTTTTTCGATAATCTCGGGAAAGAACGTCGGATGCGCGCCTCCCATAACGATGGGAAGCTTCGGGAATGTCTGCTTGATTGCGCTCGATATTCCGATGACCGTCTTGTGTTGGCCCGTCACACTCGAAAACGCGATAACGTCAGGGTTCGTTCCGTTGATGTGCTCGAGTATTCTCGCAGGCGACGTCTCAATGATGAGGTCTACACGGTGTCCCCGGCTCCTCAGGTATGCCGATAGCGACATTGTGCCGATGAGCTCGAAAAATATGTTCTGGACGAAAAGCACCTTCGCCATGGAAAGCCCCTATCCTCCTCGGCAAGTGAGGGACGGAGAATCCGTCCCACGGTTTTGTAGGGTCGAATTCATTCGACTGGATATGGATGTAAAGGGGCTGAAAACCGTATGCGAATGAATTCGCACCTACAGGCGGATATTCTCAATCCTCAACCGTGAGACAGATTCTCTGTCCCCATGTCTCCACTGCAACTGAGCGACTGGCTCAATCTTACTTGGTGGTGGTGTCTGAGTCAAGCAATGCATCTTCACGAAAAGGGACGGAGCCCTGTCCCATGATTTTGTAGGGTCGAATTCATTCGACTGGATATTGAGGCAAAAAGGCCGAAAACGTTATGCGAATGAATTCGCACCAACAAGAGCGGAAATCAAGTAGGCGACCGTGGGACGCACTCACAGAATACCTGTACCCCCTCCTTCCAAGCTCGTCTTGACGCTCAAAGAGACGTTGTGCTATAGTATCGCGGAAATGTGAATAAAGGGGAATAATTCTGATGACGACAACGCAAGCAGTAAAGGAAATGCGTCTTAAGGTTCAAAGAACCTTTACTGCCTTTCTGCCCGTAGCGGAAGAGAGGAACGGAGCATGCCTCAGGTGTGGAAAATGTTGCCAATTTGTCTTCAGATGCCCCTTTTATGACGGAACCGGATGCACCATCTATTCATTACGACCGCCTCAGTGCCGCAAATATCCGCGCACGAAGGAAGAATCGATTGTGCCGGGGTGCGGCTTCACCTTTGGCGAATGACCCCGCCGCGACGGCCCCGCTCGCCGCTTGGGGTCGCCGGAACCTTGGTTTCCAATGCCCAAACGGACTGACCTCAAGAAGATTCTTATAATCGGCTCTGGCCCGATCATCATCGGCCAGGCATGCGAATTTGATTACTCGGGTGCTCAGGCGTGCAAAGCCCTCAGGGAAGAGGGTTACGAGATTGTGCTCGTCAATAGCAATCCGGCCACGATTATGACCGACCCGGAGATGGCCGACCGCACGTATATCGAGCCGCTCGTGCCGGAGGTTCTGGAAAAAATTATCGAGCGCGAGAGGCCGCAGGCGCTGCTGCCCACGCTCGGCGGGCAGACCGGCCTCAATTTGGCCGTGGACTTGGCGAACATGGGAGCGCTCGATAAGTACCATGTCGAGCTTATCGGCGCAAAACTCGGAGCCATCAAGAAGGCGGAGGACCGCTCATTGTTCAAGGCGGCAATGGCCCGCATCGGGCTCGAACTGCCACAAAGCTACTACTGCTATTCAGTCGATGAAGCAATGGCCGGCATCGGCCAAATCGGCTTCCCGGCCGTCATCCGTCCCTCGTTCACGCTTGGCGGCACCGGTGGGAGCGTCGCCTACAACTTCGAAGAGTTCGAGCGCATGGTCAAATGGGGCCTCGACGCCAGCCCGGTCAGCGAAGTGCTCGTGGAAGAATCGGTCATCGGCTGGAAGGAGTATGAGCTCGAGGTCATGCGCGACGGCGACGATAACGTCGTCATTATCTGTTCCATCGAGAATTTCGACCCCATGGGCATCCACACTGGCGACAGCATCACCGTCGCGCCTGCGCAAACGCTCTCCGATAAGGAATACCAGATCATGCGCGATGCATCAATCGCCGTCATCCGCGAGATCGGAGTGGACACCGGCGGCTCGAACATCCAGTTCGCGGTGGACCCGACAAACGGGCGCATGGTCATTATCGAGATGAACCCGCGCGTCTCCCGCAGCTCCGCACTTGCCTCGAAGGCGACGGGATTCCCCATAGCCAAGATTGCCGCAAAGCTCGCCGTCGGCTACACGCTCGACGAGATTCCCAACGACATCACGAAACAGACACCTGCTTCATTCGAGCCGACCATCGATTACTGCGTCGTCAAGATTCCTCGGTGGGCGTTCGAGAAGTTCCCGGGCTCAGACCCCCGGCTCACGGTGCAAATGAAGAGCGTCGGCGAGACAATGAGCATCGGACGAACCTTCAAGGAAGCCCTGCAAAAAGGGCTCCGCTCGCTTGAAATCGGCCGATACGGCCTCGGCTGCGACGGCAAGCAGATGCGATTCCGTGCAGACGGCGCCGACGCCGATACGATTGCCCAAATCAGGGAAAAGCTGCGAACCCCCACGCCCGAGCGTATTTTCTACCTGCGCGAGGCCATCCTGGCGGGTTTCGGTGTTGACGAGATGTACGCGCTCACTCGCATTGACCCGTGGTTCGTCAATAATATGAAAGATATTGTAGAGATGGAAGGCCGGCTCCGAAAAGCGAACGGGCACGTGCGACGGATAATGCGGGGCGAGATCGAGCCCTCCGACGATAAGGAAGTGAAGGCTTTCCTCAAGGAAGCGAAACAGTTTGGATTCTCCGACCGCCAGCTTGCGCATGTCTGGGACTCCGACGAAATCGTCATTCGCAATGTGCGAAAGAGATTGGGTGTCGAGGCCACGTTCAAGCTCGTAGACACGTGCGCGGCCGAGTTCGAGGCGTACACGCCGTACTATTACTCGACGTACTCGGACGAAGACGAAGTCAGGCCTTCACAAAAGAAAAAAATCATGATACTCGGCGGCGGTCCCAACAGGATAGGGCAGGGGATAGAATTCGATTATTGCTGCGTCCATGCTGCGTTCGCGCTCAAGGAAGAAGGCTGCGAAACCATCATGGTCAACAGCAATCCCGAGACCGTCAGCACGGATTATGACACGTCGGATAAGCTCTACTTCGAGCCGCTCACACTCGAGGACGTTCTCAATATCGTGGATAAAGAACAGCCCGACGGCGTCATCGTTCAGTTCGGCGGACAGACGCCGCTTAATCTCGCCGTGCCACTCCAGAAGGCGGGTGTGCCCATCATCGGCACGAAACCCGAGAGCATAGACATCGCCGAAGACCGCAAGCTGTTTCGGCAGATACTCGACCGCCTCGGCCTCAAGCAGGCTCCGAGCGACACGGTGTTCTCAACGGAGGAAGCGCTTGAAGTCGCCCGGAAGGTCGGATATCCCGTTCTCGTGAGGCCTTCCTACGTGCTCGGCGGCCGGGCCATGATAATTGCATACGATGACGAGCATCTCAAAAGCTATATGGCGCTTGCGCGCGAGGCGTCACCGGACCATCCCATCCTTGTGGACAAGTTTCTTGAGGATGCCACCGAAGTCGATGTTGATGCGGTGTGCGACGGCGTCGACGTCGTCGTCGCAGGTATCATGGAGCACATCGAGCTTGCGGGCGTGCATTCGGGCGACAGCGCATGCGTTCTCCCGCCGCACACGCTCGCGGAGCATGTGGTGGAATCGCTCAAACAGCAGACAAAGGCGCTCGCGCTTGCACTCAATGTGATTGGTCTCATCAATATCCAGTTCGCGATAAAAGGCGATGATATCTACGTGCTCGAGGTAAATCCGCGCGCTTCGCGCACCGTGCCGTTCGTGTCAAAGGCGACGGGCATCCCGTGGGCGAAGGTAGCGGCCAAGTTAATGATTGGAAAGACACTTAAGGGGCTTGGAATTCACGGCGACCACAAGCTCGACCATTTTGCGGTGAAAGAGGCTGTTCTGCCGTTCATCAAGTTTGCAGGGGTTGATACGATTCTCGGGCCTGAAATGAAATCCACCGGCGAAGTCATGGGAATTGACCGCTCGTTTGGGCTTGCATTTGCCAAATCTCAGTTGGCGGTCAACTCATACCTCCCTCTCAAGGGCAAGGTTCTCATCAGCGTCAACGATAATGACAAGGCCAGGATTGTTCCGATAGCGAGAAAGTTCGCGGCGCTTGGATTCACTCTCATGGCAACCAAAGGAACCGGCGCGGTTCTCTCAAGTAATGGGCTTGAAGTCGAAGTGGCCTACAAGGTAAACGAGAATCGGCCGAACATCGTTGACCACGTCAAGAATAAGGGAATCGCCCTCATCATCAACACTCCGCTTGGAAAGGCTTCGGCATATGATGAACTCGCCATCCGCCGGGCCGCCGTTGACTACCGAATCCCCTACATCACCACAATCGCAGGAGCACAGGCGACCGTCAGTGCTCTCGATGCCCTCATCTCCGGCGGACTCTCCGTCAAATGCCTGCAAGAATACCATCCAAACGCGCCGTAGGGGCGCAATTCATTGCGCCCACGGGCGAACATCCCGCGCCTTGCGGGACCCTTGCAGGTATGCATTTTGATAATTAGGGGACAGATTGTGAAGGGGGATTGGGGGAAAAGGGGAAACCAGGAAGAGGCGAAATAGAAATCCAAAATAGTCTAGATATTATTCCTCACTCCTGCGACATCAGCTCAATCAGATTTCCGAATGGGTCGCGCACAAACTTCCGTCGCTTGAATTCGCCGAAGCTGAACGCATCTTCAAGTTCAAAACCCGCTGCCCTGAGCCGCTCAACGAGCGTATCCATGCCTTCCACCACAAGGCCGAAGTGCCTGATCGAGGTTTCCCGCGCTCCGGGACCTACGAAGATATGCAGTTGCCGGTTACCAAGTTTATACCAGGCGCCGGGTCCGCCCGCGATAACCTCCGGCGGCCGTTCGAGTTGACGAAGCCTGAGAAGTCTGCCATAGAATTGGTTCGCCTTCTCGATATCGTCAACAACGATTGCCACATGATTCAGCGCTTTCGCGCCCATGAGTCACATCGCCTCCCATCGCTCTTTCTTCATAATGTCCCTTTGTTGGCCAAACGGCTATTGACGCCCATGGGCCCAGCAAGGTCTTTCCACTGATTGGAGGAGTATCAGGAAGTAATAATGGGGCGCGCCTCAAAAAAAGAACCCCCTCCCTAAAGAGATGGGGAGGGGGATTGAGTTGTGAACTGTCTTGTCCTGCTCTGCACGGCAGAACGCAGTAGCAAGCAGAGTCCGGCTACGCTTCGCTGGCGGCGCGTTCCGCTATCTTGGCGCGGGTTTCCATGATGAGCTGCATGACTCGAGCCATACCGGCTTCTTTCTTCTCCTGCGCCACTTCCTCGCGCTTCGCGACGCGGACATAGCGTGCATCGGTCTCCCACTCGGCCGAGTATTTCATTCTCGGGTCGCCCGTGCCGGGGAATCCCATGAAGTGAGTGGGGAACGCGCGCATCATGTAGTTGACGACGAGTTCCTTGTCATACTGTTCTTTGAGCGACGGACGGTTGTAATATACCTCCGGCTCGCACGGCCCTAGACAAATCCCGATCGAGACCTCCGAGGTTGCAAGGTAGCCGAGCGCCTGCGAAATCACGCCGACTGACGCCATCGCGCGATTCTCGATATTGTGCTGGAACGCGGTTGCGGCAGCCCAATCCATTGCCATCCCGACGTCGATCGCCTTCCATACGCAGACTGGCCCCGGTGTGCCGAATGCGCTTGGCCGCGTGAAATCCGGCGGTTTCTCGCGCTCCACGGCGAGGTAAGCGTCGTGCTCCTTGCAGGTTGCGAACCCGCAGGCTCCGCAGTCCCAATCGAGTCCGGAATTACCCAGTCCGATGCCGCCGATGAGCATCACAACGGGCACCGTGCCCTTGTCCTTGCAGGACTGCAGCGTCTTGTTGTCTCCGTAACATACGGTATTGTCCTGCCCGAGAATCCCGAGCACCTCGATGAGCGGGTCGAGGTCCTCGCCCGTGAGTATTTCCACTTTCACTTCCGTAGTTCCCGTCATCTGAGGCGCTTTGAGGGCGGCCATGGCGCACAGTTGTGCCACGGAGAGAAGGCCCTCATTGGCCAGCTTTTTCCCGTCGTAATATGCCATGTTTCAGCCCTCCTTCTTCTGCGCATCGGGATTCAGCGGGTCCCAGATGCGGTAGGGCAGCCAATTAACCATTCGCGAAATCACATATTTGTTGCGGAGCGATTCCACGACGTTCGCAAGGTTGTTCACGTGGTAATCGGGTAGAATGTCCACGAACGGACTTTTTCCCTTTCCGGCAATGGGAACACCCACGACTATCGGTGACTTCGGGCAATAGCCCAGCTTCTGGCCCGCCATCCCGACGGACATAAACGGACGGGCGTCCACGAACAGCCGATTCGCCATCATGAGCGCCGAGCCGACCGCCCAGCCCATGCCGTACACGTTCATCGTGCACATCGGGCCGTCAACGAGCCAATCGGGGTGCAACGGCTCGGCGGCGTCGATAACGCCATAGCGCGCATTACGCCGCTCGTACACGAACTGACATCCCTCGCTGCCGCCGCAGTAGCCGCAGCCGGTGTCGAACGGGCGGAAAGCGGCCAGTGCGCCGATAAAGAGAATCGCATCGGAATCGCGGACCATGGCAGCCTCATACTTGAACATGCGCTTCCATGCGTTATTATCAGGCCTGAGCCGCGCCAATTCCTCCATCTTACGCGCCACCTTGTCGAGCTCGGCTGCCCCATGCGTGATATGGCATTCCGCCATCTGCACGCCGCCCTGGCTCGGGGCTGTGATGGCCGCCTGTGCCATCATACGGGCGGCCGCCACCACCGTCTCCTGACGCGCAAGGTCGTTGGGAGATTGTGGGGGCCATTCTTCAATGTAGATATCCGGCATCTCCGTTCTCCTTTGAAGTATACGAGTTTGAACGTATTTTCCCGGTCATTCCGCGAGCGACCTGCGCTTCTCAACGCTGACGCGCTTCCATCACCTCCTTACGCCTGAATCGATTCGGACTGCAAAGAAAAGAGAACAAGACTGTCTGGGGCACCGAAGCTGCTTTGTGTGGGAGACAAGAAACTCGTTCCGATGTCGCACGTTCAGGAATGGGTACATCGCTTTGCGCCGAGCCGTATTCTATCATGCCCGCGCACGGGGCGTCAATGACACCGAAACCTCTTGCAGGAATGTGGCAGCAGTGTTAGACTACGCACTAATGGCCGTAAGAGATGCATATGCCAGTCGGCCCGCCAGAATAAAGATAAATCTCTCGAAGCGAAGAAACATACTCACACGATGAAATCACCGCTCCAAACGAACAGACGAATCGTTCTCCTTGTTATCATCATGACGGCCATCGCAATCGGCGTCGGTGGTATTGTGCTTTGCCTGCTCTACAGGACCTCATTTAAGCAGCAGCGCGAGCGTTTGAGAGAAGTTGCACAGAGCGAGGCGCGCATTATCGAGGCGATGGCGCGGTTCGATGCAATACACGGAGCAATGAAGGGCCCGGAAGGCGCTTTTGCCGCCACTCTCGAGCAACTCAAGGACGCGCACAGCCGTTTCAAGGGCTTCGGAAAAACCGGCGAGTTCACCCTGGCAAGGCGAGAGGGTGAGCAAATCGTCTACCTGCTGAACCACAGGCACCATGACCTCGGCAATCCTCGCCCCGTCCCCTTTGCATCAACGCTGGGCGAGCCCATGCGACGGGCCTTGTCCGGTGAATCGGGAACCATTATCGGGCTCGATTATCGCGGAGAGACGGTTCTTGCGGCCTATGAGCCGGTCGCGGAACTGCACCTCGGCGTCGTCGCAAAAATCGACATGGCGGAGATGAGGGCGCCGTTCATCAGGGCAGGACTGCTAGCAGGTGGCGCAGGGGTTGTGCTGGTCTTTTTCGGAACAACCTTGTTCCTGTGGATCGGCAATCCCATTGTGCGGCGACTCGAGGAGAACGAAAGGAAGTACCGTGGCATATTTGAATCAGCGGCGGATTTGCTGCTCCTCGTTGACCGTGATGGGAAGATTCTGGATGCGAATCCTGCCGCTTGCTCAGCGTATGGGTATTCGAGAGACGACTTCCTGGAACAAACAACGAGAAACATCATGTACCCGTGGAACGACGGACTCCTTGATGCAGCCGCCACCGTGCTCAGAGAGGGCAAGAGTTACTTCAAGGAGTCTGTACACGTAAAACAAGATGGAACACCCTTCCCGGCCGAAGTGACGCTTTCGCCCATAACGCACAAAGGCAGGCCTGCCATCCTCGCCGCAGTCCGTGACATCACCGAACGCAAGCGCACCGAGGAAGCGTTGCGAGTTTCCCACTGCCTCTTGCAGGTTGCATACCGGCACGCAGAGATGCTCCCCCTGCTGAAAGAGTTTGTAGATGAACTTAAGGATTGCACCGGCTGCGAAGCAATAGGAATCCGCCTGTTGGACGAAGAAGGGAATATACCTTACGTGGCCCACGTGGGCTTCAGCGAGAAATTCTACCGGTTGGAAAGCCCTCTCTCCATCAAATCAGACAAATGCATGTGCATCAATGTCATAAAGGGTAGCACCGACCCGAACCTTTTCTTCTACACGAAAGGCGGTTCTTTTTACATTAACGGTACCACGCGTTTTCTGGCGACAGTCCCTGAAGAGCTGAAACGCGAGACCCGCAACGTATGCAACCAATACGGGTATGAGTCGGTGGCGCTGGTTCCAGTCCGCGGTCGCGAGCGCATCATGGGCTTGATACACATGGCGGATTCCCGCGAGAACATGGTTCCTTTGTACGTTGTTGAGGTGCTAGAAGGGGTGGCAACACTGCTCGGAACGGCTATTGAGCGGGTGCGGATACAGGAAGAACTGAGAGATAGCGAACAGCGCTATCGCCGTCTTTCGGAAAGCCTCGAGGAAACCGTGAAGAAGAAAATCGCGGAACTCAAGCAAGCAGAGAGCTTGGCGGCCATAGGCCAGATGGTATCGGTCGTGGCACACGAGGTGAGAAACCCCCTGCAGAACATACACGCGGCGGTTGAAGCTCTGCACGCGCATGCGGAACAAGATAAGGAAAGGTCCGAGATTCTCGAAGAGATCAATTATGGTGTTACAATACTGGACGATATGGTCAAGGGACTGTCGGAATACGCGAAGCCCCTCAACCTACAATACTCGATGTCGTCGCCCGGCGACATGGTTCAGCGCGCGTTGAAGATGCTATCTCATGAGCTTCGCAACATAATCGTTCACATCCAACTCGACCAGGAAGACAGGAAACTGTCAGTTGACGCTGTCAAGTTCGTCGAAGTTCTCGTGAATCTCATCTCAAACGCCGCAGACGCCATGCCCAGTGGAGGCGACCTCCGGATATTCTCCGCGTTTCTCCAGAGCGATGGAGGGGATTCCTTGGTACTTTCCATCTCGGACACCGGATTCGGCATTGAAGAAAAGGATTTCGAACACATCTTTGAGCCCTTCTTCACAACGAAAGCCAGAGGCACGGGACTGGGCCTCCCTATCTGCAAAAGAATCATTGACGCGCACAACGGAACCTTGAAAATAAAGAGCATAGTGAACCAAGGCACCACCGTCGAAATACTATTGCCCACCCACAGGGGACAGAGCCCTAACAGGACTCTGTGAATCCGTCTCGCGGTTCTGTAGGTGCGAATTCATTCGCATTCGCATGGCGAGAATAGGCCGAATAAACCATGTGAATGAATTCGCACCGACAGAACTGTTACCCCAATGGTCAACCGTGGGACAGTCTCTCTGTCCCCATGTCTCCATGTCTCTTGACAGGAGAAAGTCTGTACGATATAATTAAGTCAGTTGACTGACTTAACATCCCGCCGGTGACTCGGCGCAGGGAACTGTCCCCGGAGCCTTGCGATGGGCAGAAAAATCGTTGCTCCCCAGCGACGCGAACAAATCGTCGAGGCGTTGTTCGATTGCCTCGCCGACAACGGCCACGAAACGGTCACCGTAAAGGACATCGCCCGCAGGGCGAACCTGCATTACGGGGTCATCCACTACTATTTCAAGAGCAAGGACGAAATCGTTTCGGCAATGGCCGATTCCATTATCTCTAAGTATGAGCGCTCGCTGCTCGAACGCATCAAGCGAGCGCGTTTGGCATCGGATAAACTCCAAGCGGCACTTGATTTTCTGGTCGACGAGTTCATTTTCAATCGCCGGCTGAATCGGGTGTTCTATAATCTCGTGCAGATGGCATTCGAGAGGAAGGGCGTCCGGACGGCATTGCGCAAGCAGCTCAGGGTGTACCGTGCCCGCATAAGCGAAACCATCGAGGACGGCATCAGAGATGGCGATTTTGCGCACCGGGATTCTTCGGAGGCAGCGGCCCTCATGGTGGCCTTGGTCGAAGGCATGGCGCTCCAATGGGTGATCGAACCAAGGTCGCTGAAGCGGGCCGAGGTTCTCAGGCTGATTGGCGAAACCATAGGGAAACATCTCAGCGACTCACCAAAGTGATTCTGGCGCTTGGTTTCCGAAATGGACCGAAATAGGGACAAATCCCTATTTCGGGCTGCGATTGCCTATTCGCTTCAGGCGGTTCCAAAAAAAGGACCCTGTCCCTTCTCGCACGCGCGGGAAGATGGGCTTTACAGGGGGGAGGAATTGTATGTAAAATGGCGGCTGCAAGGGGTCATGGGAAAAGCATAACCGTTTGGATCATCAAGGGGGATACACAAAGATGAAATCACAAGATGAACTCAAGGCGTTGGACGCCAAGTACATGTTTCATCCCGTCGTCCAGCTTCAGGAACACCAACAGAAGGGGCCGCGCATCATTGTCGAGGGCAACGGCAACCGCATAAAGGACATGGACGGAAGAGAATACATCGATGCGTTCTCCAGCCTCTGGAATGTCGTCATCGGGCACGGGCAGAAGGCCGTGGGCGCTGCCATCACCGAACAGCTTTCAAAACTGGAATACTATTCGCCGTTCTTCGGGTTTGCCACTCCTGTCGCCATAGAGCTCGCGGCCAAGATCGTGAGCCTCATGCCGAAGGACTGGAACATGGGACACGTGATGTTCACGTGTGGCGGTTCCGAGACCAACGACACCAACATAAAGTTCGCGCGCATGTACTGGTCTTGTAAGGGAAAGGAAGAAAAGAAGAAGATTATCTCGCGCAACTACGCGTACCACGGGGTCACGTACGGCGCGTTGTGCGCGACCGGAATCGAGTTCTTCAAGACGAACTTCGAACCGCTTCCGCCCGGCTTCCTGCACATCATGGCGCCTTACTGTTACCGGTGCGAGCTCGGTCTCACCTATCCGGAATGCGGCATCGCATGCGCAAAACAGCTCGAGGAAGCAATCCTGCGCGAAGGTCCGGACACCGTTGCTGCCTTCATTGCGGAGCCCGTCATGGGCACCGGCGGCGTCATCATTCCGCCGAATGAATACTGGCCATTGATTCGGAAAATCTGCGACAAGTACGACGTTCTGTTCCTCGCTGACGAAGTGATCACCGGCTTTGGCCGCACCGGCAAGATGTTCGGATGTATGAACTGGAATGTGCGGCCCGACCTCGTCTCGATAGCCAAAGGCGTCACCAGCGGCTACTTCCCGCTCGGAGGAGCCATCGCAAGCAACGAGGTCTTCGAGACGATTATGAACAATCTTCCCAGCTTCTTGCCGTTCCTCCATGGCTTCACCTACAACAACCATCCCGTCGGCTGTGCCGCCGGTCTTGCAAACCTAAAGATTATCGAGGACGGGAAGCTCGTTGAGAATGCCGCCAAGATGGGTGTCTATCTCAAAGACCGGCTCAAGGGGCTTTACGACCATAAGTCGGTCGGCGACATCCGCGCGATGGGGCTGATGGCAGCCGTCGAAATCGTGAAGGACAAAGAAACGAAAGAGTCCATCGGCTCGCTCCCGATGGAAAGCACGCACCGCATCGAAGAACTCGTGTGGGACAAGGGTGTCTATGCCAGAGCAATGATGGAAAACGTGGCCGTTGCACCACCGCTCACAATAACGAAGAAAGAAATAGACATTATCGTGGACGCTTTGGACTCCTCCATCGCCCAGATGGAGAAGGAAATGCTGTAGCGCTCGATTCCGCGATTCACATTTCTGTGAAATGCGTGCGCATCTTGGGTAGGGGCGACTCGGCGAGTCGCCCCCCCTTTTTCTCTTTGCGCCTCGGAGAGCATGGTATACTTTCTTTTAGGGCGACTTTCTGTATTACGCATTTTTGAAATCTTAAGTTCTGTCGCGATTTCGAAAGCGAGGTCATTGCGACCCCGCCCTTGGCGGGGTAAGCAATCTCAGTACGATGGAGAGATTGTTTCGTCGCTGCGCTCCTCGCAATGACAATTCTTGGTTGCGGCCATGCCGCGCTGTGTTGCTCTGGCTTTGCACGTTGAGAGAGGAAATGGCTATTTCCCGAACCTTAAACCTGTTTCTCTGTTCGGAGACTGCATGAATACGCCACAGCCGAAAACACTCACCATCGACGGAGCCCGAGCATCATATCGTGTGTGGGGCGAGGGCAGAGAACCGACCGTTCTCTGCCTGCATGGAAATCCCACCTCCTCATTCCTCTGGAGACATCTCGGCGCCGGACTGCAAGACAGTATGCGCGTGATTGCACCTGACTTGCCCGGACACGGCGGTTCAGAGCTCGGCAGCCGCGCGGGCACCTGGGAGGAGATGGAGGATTTCGTCGAAAGATTCACCCAGAGCCTGGGTATCGAAAGGTTCACGCTCATCTTACACGATTGGGGCGGGTTGATAGGGTTTCGCTGGCTGTTCGACCATCCTCAGCGTGTCCGGAATCTCCGCAAGCTCGTAGTGAGTGACACGGGATTCTTTTCTGTTGATAACAGCGCATGGCACTCACTCGCGAAGATATGGCGCACGCCCGGCGAAGGCGAAGCGTGGATGAACGCGCTCACCTTCGACGCCTTTCGTGATGGAATGCGTGCATGGTGCCGGAACATCTCCGATGACGCGGTTTTGGAGTACTGGAAAAGCTTGGCCACGCACGAGCGTCGCATGGCTAAACTGGCGCTCTATCGCTCAGGCAATCTCGAAAAGATCAAGCCGTACGACGGCAAACTCGGCACGCTTGCCTGCCCAACGCTGATTCTCTGGAGCGAGAACGACCCATTTATTCCCGCGGCTGCCGGTTACAGGTTTCACGCAGAGATTCCCGCCTCGCGCCTGCATGCCCTTTCAGGCGTTAGCCATTTTCTCTGGGAAGAAGCGCCCGAGCAGACGATTCAGCTCGTGCGTTCGTTCTTCATCGAAACTTGAAGAGCGCTGATTCTAACCCTGGCGCCAGAGGAGAGCATAAAAAGAATCGGCCCGACAAGATTGTCGGGCCGATTTCCGAATGCTTCGTTGAGAGATCACAATCGCCTATGTACTACCCTCTTTTCACTTTTCCACTGACAGTTCGGCTTTGCGCCATTCCTCGAAGCCGCCAATCAGCATTTTCACCGGATACCCCTTTTCCGCGAGCCAGTGCGCTGCGCGGTCGGCGAGCTGACACGTAAGCGAGTAACAGTACACGATGTTGTCTCTGTCCTCTGAGAACTCCGGACTGCGCATGAGAAATTCCTCAAACGGAATCGATATCCCGCCCGGTATATGGCCCTCCCGGTAGGCCTCGGGTGAGCGGACATCAACTAACTGGAAATCACGGTGGTTGTGCTCTATCTTCTCCTTCAACTCCATTGGTCCGATCTCATATTTCAGCTTCTGGTCAAAATACGCAAATGCCGACCTCGGGGATATACGTTTTAGTGTTTCAGTAATCGTCATTTCCATCCCTCCTCACAGAGATCTGAAATCATATTGAACTAATGTTCCTTTAGATAAGTATGACATTGAACAGCATGAGTCGAAAGACGGGTGTACGCGAGAAGGGACAGAGAATCTGTCTCACGATTAACTTGGGCAAGATGACCCGAAAAAACAACCTCCATAAATGAGCCAGGACGAGAGATCGACATGGCGGGAATGATTTATAATGGCAAAAATTTGCCTCAAAAATTCCATTTGGCAACCGTGGGACAGATTCACAGAGCCCTATTGCTGAAACTGCATGAGGCACATACGCACTCACGGCCAGAAAGAGGGCTCTGTTCCCATCCCGCCCATATGATAGAATAAAAAGAGGAGCACAGCGAAGAGGACAGGCGCTCATGCCGGCGAATCTGACACCCGAATATCTGGAAGCGGAAAAAGCGTACAAGCAGGCCAAGACATCGACCGAGAAGATGGAGTGTCTCGAACGCATGCTGAGCACGATTCCCAAGCATAAGGGCACCGAGAAGATGCAGGCCGACATCAAGCGGCGCATCGCTCAGCTCAAGGAACGAATGGAGGGCGAGCGCGCCCGCAAGCGCGGTGGGGTGTCGCTGGTCGTGAAACGCGAGGGAGCAGGCAAGGTCGTGCTCATTGGGCCGCCCAACTCCGGCAAATCGCAACTCCTCTGCTCGTTGACGAATGCCAAGCCCGAGGTGGCTCCGTATCCGTTTACAACCCGTCTGCCTGTCCCCGCAATGATGCCTTTCGAGGATGTGCTGATTCAACTCGTGGAGTTGCCAGCCATTGCTGAAGAACATTGTGAGCCGGCTACGGTCGATAACATACGCAATGCCGACCTCGTGCTCGTAGTCGTCGACCTGTCTGCAACAGACCCGCTTGAACAACTAACGTGCACGCTCGCGTTACTCGAAAAAGTGAAAATTAAACTGTCTCTTACCGGCAACGGTGAGGGCTCACCGTTCGGGTGGACCGGGAAAAAAGCTCTCGTTGTGGCAAACAAAAGTGATTGCGATGAGGATTCAGTCATCCTTTCTCTGATGAGAGAGTTATGGGAAGGAGATCTCCCGATCATCGCCGTGTCGGCCGAGAAAGGGTTACAGCTCGAGGAGTTGAGGCTGGAAATTTTCCGTCGGCTCGATATTATCCGTGTCTACTCGAAAGTCCCCGGGAAATCCTTGCAGAAGGATGCTCCCTTCACGTTGAAGACGGGGAGCACGCTGCTTGATTTTGCGGCTGCCGTCCACAAGGATTTTACGCAGAAGCTCAAGTTCGGAAAAGTGTGGGGGAGTAGTGCCTTTGACGGTCAGAGTGTGTCCACGGATTATGTGCTCGCCGATGGTGACATCGTCGAGCTGCACATCTAATGCGGAGAGCTTACATGGCGGCGTGGTTGCTTTCGGCGGTGGCGTTTGGCGGTGCGTCTATAAGAGGAATCTCCACGATGAATCGTGCTCCTGCCCGGTAGGTCTTATCAAGATAGACATTCCCCCCGTGTTCCTTCACGATTCCGTAGCTCAGGCTCATGCCTAAACCCGTACCTTTGCCGACCTCTTTTGTAGTGAAGAAGGGGTCAAATATCTTTTCTTGAGCGGCCTCAGGCACACCGGGTCCGTCATCGCTCACTTCGACCAGAATCAGGTGGTCTCTGCGGTAGCTCTTCACCTCCAGCCTTCCTCCGCGGTGCGCATCATACATAGCATCGAAGGCATTGTTGATCAGATTGAGGAACACCTGCTGGAGCTGGTGCGCATCGGCAAACGTCGGCGGCAGTTTCTCATCGTACCTGCGAACAATGTCGACGTTGTTCACCGTGAAATTGTGCTCGCGGAGTGAAAGCGCGTTATCCAATATTTCGTTTATGTCGACCTTCTGCTTCTGAATCTGCTTCTTTCGGGCAAAGGCGAGGAGGTTCTCAACGATCCGCTTGCTGCGACCGGCTGCATCCAGAACCTTCTGCGCCATCTCCCGCTGCTTGCCGGAAAGAGCCTGTTCCGCCGTGAGCAGTTGCGAATAGCCCATTACGACAGTCAACGGGTTGTTCAATTCATGCGCGACCCCCGAGACCAGTTCGCCGATGGACGCGAGCTTCTTTGACTGTATGAGTTCCTCGTACATCCGCTTCTGCTCGGTCATATCCTGACCGACAACAATAGTCGCGGCCTGACCCGTGGGCAATTTCACCTCGGCGGCATTCCACAGGACGGTCAAGGTCTTGGAGGTCTTGGAAATGATAGGAACCTCAAATCCGTGAACGGGCTCTTCTGCGCTGACGTCTCTCACTTTGGCTGACACCGTCGCATGAAATTCCTCCGGGACCAGCAATTGCAGAGGGTCCTTACCCAAGACCTCTTCCTTCGTGAATCCGGTCACTTGTTCGAAACACTTGTTGAAGACGATTAACTTTCTCTTATCGTTGATGACGGCTATCAGAGCATTTGCGTTCTCAATGAGCTGGTCGATGAACTGCTTATCCATCTCAAGTTGTTTTTCCAGCCTCCGCCGTTCAGTTATGTTTTTGGCGAAGCAGGAGATGCCTGCCACCTTGCCGGTGATGTCTCTGATGGGGGAAAAGGCGAACAGGCCCGCCAGCCGTGTCCCGTCTTTGAAAACGTGCTCGATTTCGTGATCGCGGATGGTTGCTCCTTGGGCCACGGAGCTGAGCACCTCCGAGAGTTCTCCGGAATTAGTCTCGAATAGTGAGCAGAGCGGTTTGCCGATAATGTCTATGGTGGTGAAGCGAAACATCGACTCAGCCGATTTGTTCCATGAGACCACACAACCTTCTGCATCCAGCGTGATGATGGCGTCGCCTGCGTTTTCGATGATATTGGCCAGATGATACCGTGCTTCTTTAAGGTCTTGCTGAAGACGCTGCTGCTCGGTGATATCCCGCGCGATGAGAAGGGCGCCCGCGAACTCGCCGTCCGCCAGCACCGTGTGGGCATTGATTTCGAGTATTCTGAGCTCACCGCTTGCATTCCTGATCCGCAGTTTGTACTCGCGCCGATTGCTTCCTTTGCGACCCTCCTCGAACTTTGAAACCGCGAGCGAGAGGTCATCCGGATGAATAATAGGAACAAATGATTTCCCCAGCCATTCTTTCCTCTGGTACCCGGTTACCCGGAGGGTTTCTCTATTCGCATAGAGGAAATTCCCCTTTGCATCGAGCTGAAAAATCATGACGGGGGCAGTATCGAGGAGATACTGGAGCCTCTCTTTCGTGCTGTTGAGCTCTCGCTCCATCCTCTTGATTCGGGTGATGTCCACGATGACCGTCTCGATTGCAGGCTTTCCATCGTAGTGGATGAGCGACGAAAAGGTCAGACCGATAAGGACGTCGCCGGATTTCTTCACGAATCTCATTTCGCGGGGGTCACTCAACCTCTCGCCGGAAAGCACCTTGGCAGCATTTTCCATTGCATTTTGCCGGTCATCCTCGTGCACGAGGCCAAACATGTCAAAGTCTTTGCTCGCCACTTCCTCCGGCGTGTAACCGCTGATGGCATAGAACATTCTGTTCGCGAACCGTATGCGGGAGTCTTGAAAGATGATGACGGGACTAAGGAGGTTCTCGACAAGTATCCGATAGCGTTCCTCAGACTCCTCGAGTTGCTTGAGTACCTTCTGTCCTTCGAGCAGTCGCTTCGTCTCATCGTCTGCGGCCCGACGCCGCTTATTGAGCATGTAGACAAGTCCAACTGTGGCAAATATGGCGACAATCCTGCTACTCGCGAATGAAGCGATAGTCCATGGGCTCCGAACAAGGTAGCCAGTCGAGTTCGACCGCGGAGACGCAATCGCGACTGACCATGTTTTGCCTGCCGCAGAAACAGGAGCGTATGCCACAAGCATATCGCGACGAATCTCTTTGCCATCCCGAGTCTCTATATGCTCGCAGGAACAGAATCCCTTTTTCCCCAAGCTCATTTCGGCAGTGAGCGGGGGAGATATCAAGGATTGTCCTTCACTGAGATGCGCTGCGTCGGGTTTCTCTGAAACAAAATCAAAGGACTGTCGGGTTACCAACGTTCCCTTCTCATCGAAAAGAAAGGCTTCACCGTCGGGCGTCTGAGCGAGCTCGGCGAGAGACCCTTCTCGAAGCGAGGCGCAATCAACCATACCCACGATTGCACCGTCGACTTCATCTTCTGGCGTGATAGGCACAGCAACAAAGACCGACTCTAATCCCTTGACAACCGTCAGGGGTTTCCTGTCGTTTCTCCGGATGTTGTTTATAATGTTCTCGGGACAGATACCCGCTGACTGAGCGAATGAATTGTCAGAATACCAAAGCGTTATTGCTCCCGTGGAATCAGCCACGGCCGCTACAGTCAATCTGCACCCTTCCCGCGTGCACAACCTCTCCAATGCTGCGCGCATATGCTCAGTATCTTTATCGGGCCCACATGCCAGCAGCGCAACTTCCGACATCTCAGCCAGAAGGGATGAGAAGCTTTGGCTGATACAGGCGCCGACTTGACCGGCAAGTATCATCTGACAGTTGCGAAACTCCTCGAGTGCCTGCTCATGTGTCACATCGAGGAATTTGATTGTTCCAAGAACGACTAGGGCGACTCCGATTACTACCAGGAGCGCGACCAGCGTGATGATCTTGGAGCGTTTTCCGCGATGGCTCAATGGTCTATTCCCTCAGCGCGTGCATTTGACTGCAAGCCCCTCGCCTTGCGCCCGCCGTGGATTCCGAGACGTTCATCTCGTGATCAGCAGAGTGACAATGCATTCTATATGTGTCCGAAAAGGACATGCTCTTTCGCAATCGAGCACCACGTAGCGCCCACGCCCACCATCGAGGGTTTGCAGCCGCAGGCATAAATATGCTCGATTGTTTGATTTTGCAAAGATTGTGCCACTTTTCAATCGAGCGGCTTTAGAGCACAAGTCTCTATGGAATTTCGATTTAAACTGTTTATCACAAGACGAAATTGAGCATTTTTTGTCCCATTTTGTACTTGACAGGCCAAAGCCGAATTCTCTAAGATTGCATCGGTTGTCGTGGAGGCGCACGGACTTGAGACCACATCCAACCCGTTCCCAAAGGCGTGGTCGCCATGACTGAGGTCTGGAAAGCACACAGAAATTCGAGAAACTGAATGTTCGCAGCACAGGATTCCCGGTGTGAGAGGAGATGTTCCAATGGCTAAGACACCTTTCGATCTGCAGGACAAAGTTGCGATAGTTACTGGCGGGGGCACGGGAATAGGCAAGGCTATTTCCCAAGCGCTCGCGCAGTCCGGCGCACATGTGGTCATTTGCAGCCGGAGAATGGAGCACCTGGAAGCGACGGCCAGGAAGATTCAAGGGATGGGCAGACAATCACTCGCGTTGCCCTGCGACGTTCGAAAAGAGGATGACGTGAAGAATATCGTCGAGCAGACGGTGGAAAAATTCGGCAAGCTCGACATTCTCGTCAACAATGCGGGAGCGAGCTTCGTATGCCCCATTGAAGACGTCACCCTGAACGGCTGGAACGCCATATTCGGCATCAATGTGACCGGGGTATTCCTATTCTCGAAAGCTGCATGTCAGGAAATGAAGAAACAGAACAAGGGTGTCATCATCAATATCTCATCCATCGCGGGAAGAGATAGCTCACCTATGATGACGGCTTATGGCGCCGCGAAGGCCGCAGTCATCAACCTCACGAAGGCGCTTGCGGTCGAGTTCTCGCAGTACAACATCCGCGTGAACTGCATTGCGCCCGGATTGATAATCACGGAGGCGGTTCAACAGCAGATGGGCATCACGCCAGAATCGACGCAGGAGCGCTTCGTTCGGGTTCCATTGAAGCGTTGGGGCAATCCGGAAGAAATCGCCTGGCCCGCGGTGTTTCTCGCATCCGAAGCCTCGAGTTACATGACCGGCGAGACCATATGCGTCGACGGCGGCCCGAGAGCATTTGAAGGCTGAAATCCCGTATTGGGGCGCTTGACGAACCAAGGGCCGACGACACAAGTGGCTTAAGGTTGGGAGGCCAGCAGAGAGAAATATCCCCCTCTCACTTGAATGCATGACAAATGTGAGAGGGGGATTCTTGTCTTCCAGTGTCCAATCTATGGCGGGAAATTCATCAGAGGACGCGACACGCTCCTTCGCCACACCGAGATGTTCGCTGGCGGGCCGACTTCCATGAAGCCGAGTGAGGAGTATAGTGAATAGGCAGGATAATTCTCCATCGTAACCGCGAGCGCCACCCGGGTGGCGCCGTGTTCTTGAAGCCGCCGCAGGACGGAGAGGAGCATCGCACGGCCTATCCCGCGGCGTCTCATGCCGGGCGAGACACCCACGACTCCAATGAGCCCTGTCTGCCGGTCCTCGCTGCTGAGCACGATCACGCATCCGCACGGGTGACCGTACACACGCGCGATGACCGACGCCGATTTATCGATGGTGTTACTGCTCAGAAACTCCCTAAACATGGAGCCATCGGAGCATACAGCGGCGATGTCGGGAAACAGGTAACCGTCTATCTCCGAGAAGTAACTGCTTTGAATCACTGACCTCAATTCATCAGGGTCGGCATCGGTGAGAGGCTCGACTTTGCAGCCTAGAGGCATGCTGCCTGACGGAATGCGACCGGAAGGCCTGCGTTCCATTCGCATGCGGCTGCAATTCATGAAGCCCATGCGGGCGAGCGGCCCCTCCAGTTTCATCTCATAGAGTGATGGTGAGGGCTGTAAGGCAACCGTCTCGACCGACTTGATCGAGCGCAGGTGAGAAATCGCGAATTTAACGAGCGTCCGCTCGCGTGAATTCTTCCTGTCTCTGAGGACTGCCGGCACATAGCAGCAGAAGATGGTCACGCTCCGTGGAAGCTTCCGAGCGCTCGCCTCGCTGAAGAGTGACGAGAACCCGAGTTCATACTCCGCTGAGTAAAGCAACACGCCGACGCAGTCGGAGCCGTCGGTCAAGACAAACCCGCTGTTCTCCGTAATCGCATGCTGCCAGCGTCTCCGAATCACTGAAGCGCCGCGATTGCCATATCGCTCGCGCGCTGAAGCCTCAGCCTCTCTTAGTAATGCTTCAAGATTATGGTGACGCGCTTCAAGAGGCTCGACTGTTCCCGTTGACATTTCCAATAACCACGAGTGGCAGAATCATCTGGAGAGAAATGTGGACCTAAGGGCGGATACGAATGCGAAAGACGAAAGGCGAAAGCAACCTGTTTGTTCAATCCCCCTTCATTCCCCTTTCATAAAGGGGGAACGAGTGGGATTATCACTTTCGTCTTGCAGCATTCGTCTTCCTTTTCTCCTGTCTTACTGTCGTATTTGTCCATTTCCATAAACGATGTACTTGTACGTGGTCAGTTCCTCCAAACCCATCGGGCCGCGACAGTGCAGGCGGTTCGTGCTTATCCCTATCTCTGCCCCCAAGCCGAACTCAAAGCCGTCATTGAATCGCGTCGAGGCATTGACAAATACGGCGGACGAATCAACCTCTTCGATGAACTGCTGCGCGCGACGGTAATTCTCCGTCACAATCGCGTCGGAGTGGGCTGAGCCGTATCTTGCAATGTGCTCGATGGCCTCATCGATTGAATCCACTACCTTTACCGACAGGATGAGGTCGAGGTATTCGGTGCGCCAGTCCTCGTCGGTCGCAGCCTTTGCCTTTGGTAGAATCTTCCGCGTCTTATCGCAGCCGCGTATCTCGACGGAAGCATCAGTATAACTCTTGCACATCCTCGGCAGAAACTCTTCGGCCACGCGCGAATGCACGAGCAGCGTCTCCATCGCGTTACACACGCCCGGCCTCTGTACTTTCGCATTCATGCAGATGGTCTCGGCCATATCCAGGTCCGCGAACTCGTCCACGTACGTGTGACAAATTCCTTCATAGTGCATGATAACCGGAATCATTGAGTTCTCGACCACCAGCTTGATCAGCGGCTTGCCGCCTCGCGGAATAATGAGGTCAATATACTCGTCTAGCTTCAGCATTATGTTAACCGCTGCGCGGTCGGTCATCCGGAGAAGCTGTACGCAATCTTCAGGCAGACCGGCTTGACCCAGCGATAAGGCCACTACTTCAGCGACCGCTGAGTTTGATTCAATAGCCTCGGAGCCGCCCCGAAGGATTATTGCATTGCCGCTCTTCACACACAAGCCGGCGGCGTCGACGGTCACATTCGGACGCGATTCGTAAATGAATCCGATTACCCCAATCGGAACCCTCACTTTTCCGATGCGGAGCCCGTTTGGACGCCTCCACATCCTCGTGACTTCTCCAACCGGGTCAGGGAGCCTCGTGATTTCATCGAGCCCCGCCGCCATTGCTTCGATGCGCTTCTTGGTTAAGGTCAGCCGGTCTATAAGCGCGCTCGTCAGGCCCGCCTGTTTCGCCCGCTCGACGTCTTTTCGATTGCTCTGCAAAAGAGGGCTTGTTCGTCCCCGCAGATTCGCCGCTATCACTCTGAGGCCCTCGTCTTTCTGGGCGGAAGACGCCTTGGCGAGTTTTTGCGCCGCTGAACGGGCGCGCCTCGCGATTTCGACTATGGACTGTTCAAGCTGATTATCGGGTGTCACTGTCACTCTCCGTGTCTTGAATCTTGGTTCCCGCCATTCGGGTTCCGCGAATGTGCGAATTCCCGATTCGACTCTGATGCCGGTTACAACAACACCAGGTTATTCCGGTGTACCACCTCATCATAATCCTTGTAGCCGAGCAGCTCGGCGATCTTCTTTGTGTGTGCTCCTCGGATCTTCATAACCTCCGAGGTCGAATAGTTCACGAGTCCCCGCGCAATCTCCGTGTTCTGCTCATCCACGATGCTCACCGTGTCTCCCGGTTCGAACTTGCCGGTGACGGCAACTACGCCAGATGGCAGCAGGCTCTTGCCGTTCTCAATCAGCGCATGCTTTGCGCCTTGGTCAATCGTGATGCGACCGTGCGGAGCCGAGCCGAACGCGATCCACCGTTTCCGTCCGGTTATCGCCTCGCGGCGCGGATGAAAATATGTTCGCTTGCCTGCACCGGAGAAGATTTCCCGGAGCGCATGAAGCCGCTCGCCGTTGGCGAGAATCATTGCGATGCCCGAGAGCGTTGCGATGCGGGCGGCCTCGAGTTTCGAGGCCATGCCGCCGACGGATGTCTCGCCGCTTGGGGCGCCGCACATTTTCTTCAAGTCGTCGGAAATATTCGTGACCTCTTCAATCAGCTTCGGGACGGCGGATTTCCGCGGGTCGCAATCAAAGAATCCGTCGATATTGGAGAGAATGATGAGCAGGTCGGCTTGCATCTTCGCGGCCACGACTGCCGCGAGCGTGTCGTTGTCGCCGAACTTTATCTCATTCACGGCTACCGTATCGTTCTCATTGATGATAGGCACGATATTCTTATACTGCAACAAAGTCGAAATCGTGTTCCTCGCGTTCAAATATCGCGTTCGGTCATCGAGGTCATCCTTGGTCAGCAGTATTTGCGCGACACGCAGTTCGTGCTCATTGAAAAGGTCTTTATAAAAATGCATGAGTTTGCTCTGGCCGATTGCCGCTGCCGCCTGCTTCTGCGGCAGCAGCTTGGGGCGTGTCTTGAGCCCCAACACTGCCATCCCCGCACCTATCGCGCCCGAGGACACAAGGATGACCTTGACGCCGTTTTCCACCAAGTCGGCGATATCCCCTACTATCGGCTTCATCTTCTCCTTGTCGAGGAACTCCTTCGAGGATGATACCAGCGTCGTGCCGACTTTTACGACCACGATATTTATGTCATTCACGTTAATGTGATTCATACGTGATTTTCTCTTTACGTCCTTTGCGTCCTGGGCCCATGACCCTGTGCGCTGAAAAAATCTATTCCGAACAGCACTGTCATCTAGAATATTATATAGAGAACGCAGAATTAATCAAATCGCCTCAACAGTTCTTGCATGTCTGCCCAGGAAGCTCCGGTCATAATTTGGCGTCGGCGTATTTCAGCATCTCAGCCAATATCTCGCGGGCAAGTTCGGGGTCCTCCCGGTCAGGACAGTGCCGGCCTTCGGGTACGAAGAAGTATCTGCCGTTCTCTATCTTATAATCGGGCTCGAGACTAACCGAGAGCCATGGGTCCATGCCGCCGGTGACATAGATGAGCGGAACCGGGAGCGATTCGAGCTCTTGCCGCTGGGACCATTCCGGGCCTTCTGCGGAATGCGGATCCTCACCGAACAACGCACGGCACTCTTCGCAGCAATCATCGCGCGTCCGGATGAATAAGCCGGCAGGGTCTTCCGACGCAAGGAAGCCGCCGATTTCGGCGCACATCTGGTAGCGCCACGCATGCCAATTGTGGATGCCTTCCGTTACTTGCTTGCCGGTGACTCTTCTCGCCGCCGACGCCTGGGCGTATTTCCATGCCTCGCCGTCTCCAAACCTGATGTCCATCGGATGCAGAACTTTCAGAAACGCGCGCGTGGGCAAGAATGATAACATTTGGAAAGCCGGCTTCAAATTCTTCAGCCTCGGGAACTGCGTCACTCCCATGATTGTAGTATGCAGAAACTCGCGTTCCATCCAGTTCTCATCAAATAATTGTTCCGGTTTCAGGTTTTTCGAGTGCCGGACGAGACGCTTGTAACAAGCGTCTCCCAGGGTTTTCCGGATTTGGCGGTCATACCCGTAATCCAGGAAAGGCCAGTCCACAACTCCGCTGGAGGATAGTATCACCTTGACGTCCTCAGGATATCTCGCCGCAAACTCGATGACCAGCGCTCCTCCATAACTCCATCCCGCAGCCATCCATGGGCCCGAATACTCTTTCTTCAACTGGTGCACTACCTCGTGGGCATCTGCCAGAACCTGGTCGACCCGCACATACGCGGGAACCGATTGGTCTTCATCTTGCGTCAGACTCTGGCCGTATCCGCGGTGCTCGGCTTGAACATAAATGACCTGAAACCCGCTGCCGTGAAGACGACGCATCCTAAGGAGATGTGCATCCGTCAGGTCCGTTTCATTGCCAAAATGAAAGAATACCGGCGCGTCCAAGGGCACACCATCAGGAATCAGGATATCAACCTGCTGGCTCACCTTCGGGCCGCTCGGGTCGGCATGCTCCACCGGTTGAGGAATCACTTTGTGAATGATTCTGTAGCTTTGCATACCATCTTGGCTGGTATCTTTCCCGCACGACAGGGTACACATGCACAAGAGAACGAAGAACACGAGGCATATGCTTCGACGCCGTATGGTTGGTTTCGTCTCGAATTTTTCCTTATCTGTTTGGACTAGCACTATCGAAGTATACATCATCAGGCCCTCAACTAACAATTATCCGTAAGAAGAGGCACAAGACCCATGCCTAAAAACGAAGTTCGGCTGAAGCCTCCCGCCTCGCGTATTAGCAAATTTGTTTCTTTGAAATTCTATCCCCATATGGTAAAATATAGCTATCTTGTTGTCGATGGGGACAGCAATGCGTGAACTGCACACTGTCAGGAGGGGATAGTCATGGATGCGTCGGGAAAAATGCGGGTACGTGCCGGTTGCATGGCAGTTGTGATTGCGCTCATGTTCTTCGGTTGCAGCACTGCTACAAAAAGAACGTCGAGAACGTCGATAGCACCATTCTCGGCCTATGACCGACAGGAATCCACAACCCTCGAAAAACAACAATGGGCGGAGAGGAACTGTCCATTCGGGATGCCCGACACTGACCCGTCATGGCCGCACGGGCCGACGGCGCATGTGTACCATGAGGGATACGTGTTGCAGTCGAGTCTCGTAAACAAGATTCCGCTCTGGGTTAGCGAACGGGTTACCCTGGAACAGCTAAGCGGAAATGCCGAGCGCAAGAACAACTTCAAGCTTGACCCTGAGCTCAAGGGACTCCCTCACGCGACCGATGGCGACTATACAGGGTCAGGATATGACCGCGGGCATCAAGCGCCGGCGGGTAACCAGAAGCACAGTCAGCGCCTCAACGATGAGACATTTTACTTTTCAAACATGGCTCCGCAAGCTCCCAAATTCAACCGGCAAGTCTGGGAATCTCTCGAGAGCTTGACCCGCGATTGGGTCAAGCAAGAAAAACTGCAAGATTGCTACATCATTACGGGAGGTTTCTTATATGAACCGGAGGAGGATGATCCCGATACCGCAGACGGCCTGATTGATTACTTCACCATCGGTACTGGACAAGTAACGGTCCCGAGTCATTTCTACAAAATCGTCGTTGGCAAAGACACACAGGGCGAATGGAAGGCGGTTGGCTTTGTGATGGAAAACCGGCAATACGACTGGCCTTATGTATGGCAAGAGTACGTGAAATCTGTCGATTGGATCGAAGAACGCACGGGATTAGACTTCATGCCGGACCTCGACCCCTTGGACGAACAGCGGCTCGAGAAAAACGCTGCCCAGCTTGGTAGTCTGCCGGAGTAGGCTGACGTGTCGACGGCCTTCTTCAACTACAAATTGGAATATCGTCCGTTGCGATGCGGCATCGCCATCTCGAATCCCAACGTGAATAGTCTCGGGTGCATCGGGCTCATTGCCACCAAAGACGGTCAGGACCGATGGATTGTGAGCTGCTACCATGTTCTTTGCAGGCCGGATGGCGGCCAATTCAGTGATGGCGAACCTATATACCAGCCATGTGACTCGGGTGCAGGCTCCGAAGTTGCTCGCCTCTGCACAAGCAAAGTGGACCGAACGCTGGATTGTGCGGCCGCGCTCATTGCGCCCGGTATAGAGTCGGTCGCTGAAATACTGGGGCTGGGTCGGCTTGGCGCCGCACAGGCGCCCTCCCTCGGCATGCGCGTCCTAAAATCCGGCTGCGCGACCGGAATTACCGAGGGTTTTATTTCAGATATTAGCGGCAATAAAGTGACTATCGAGGCGCCAGGCAACTTTCCGAAAAAGTATAAACTGACCGAGCCCGGCGACTCGGGTTCGGTTTGGATCGAGCGCTCCACCAATTCGCCCGTGGCGCTGCACATAAGAGGCAACGATACAGGGAAGGAGTTTGCGCGCGCGGTCAATATCCTAACTGTTCTCCATGCCCTGGGACTGACAACATGCACGTAAATTGGGCGAAACCTGGACAGCGACGCAATGTTCGGAGCACGTGTCAAGGCCTATCCGCAAACGACAGCGGGTTTGTTACACTGTTTACCACGCCAAATAGTACGCTGGCGACGAAGCCAGCGGGGATAAGCCACGCGAAAATAAATCCCTCTTCTTCAATACTCGTAATGCTCAGTTTCACGAACACTGCTGGAAAGCAGTACAAGAGGAACGCCGCATAAAGGAACAACACTCCCAGCAGACACCCAAGGGCACGAAACAGTAATCGGCTGTGTGGGAAAACGCGCTGAGCCAGCAGTTCGACTCTCTCCTGAAAATACATCGCTATGCCGAAAGTAAGTCCCTGACCAAAACATATTACGAGATAAGCATGAGATAGAGGTGTCATGTGAGAGATTCTGGTTGAGCTATATACCAGGACCAGCCCCGGAGTAAACCAGATGACTAGGCCCAGTATACAGTATCCAAAGATCAACCATTTTCTTGACGTGCCCTTGAAGCGAGCTTTATTGAATCCCCGAAGCACAACGGCGAAGAGGAAAACGAGGAACAAGGCAAGCAAGAAGGACGGTTTCTTCAGGATTGCCACTAATGACCGAATGAAGGGCTTGTGGGCAGACTCAATGACCAACACGGCCAGCCAGCCCACGAGAAATGTTACCCCTCCACATCCGAGCAATACGGTGATTCTCTTCCCTTGTCCCGTCAATTAGCGGCTCCGTGATTCAACCAGATATTCTCAGGCTTCGAGAGTATATTCAAACTCCTGCCCCTTAATGCGCAAAGTGACTTTGCCATCCGCGCCTTCACGCCTGAGCGCGGCGTCTATGCCAAGATGGCTCAGCTTGTGTCTCAGGTGTGCCACGGCTTCCTCATTCGCAAAGTCTGTCATCGAAGCCCATTTCTCGGGCTTGTCACCCGAAAGCTCAAACGCGCCTGCTCTCTTTCGCAGCCCGAATTCAGGCCGGAACGTGTAGCGTTTCGTGATGTCAAGCGGCGAGGCCGGTTCGGGAACGGCCTCCCTTTCTTTTCCCAGTACCTTATCCATCAATCTGATGAGTCTCTTCAGTCCTTTTCCTTCAAGTGCAGACACCGCAACAATCGGTGCTTTTCGTTTCGCGAGTGTGCGCCGTGCTTTGGGCCAATTTTTCTCTGCTTTGGGAAGGTCCATCTTGTTTGCCACAATTATCTGCGGCTTGCTCACGAGAGCAGGATCATGGAGCTCCAGCTCATTGCGGAGCGTCTCATAGTCTTTCACCGGATTCGGCAAGCTTGCGTCCAGCAGAAACACAAGCACTTTCGTGCGTTCTATATGTCGCAAGAAATCATGGCCGAGTCCGACGCCTTCATGCGCGCCCGCGATGAGTCCGGGAATATCAGCCACAACAAAGCGCGTATAATCCTCCGCGTCCACGACGCCAAGGTTAGGTGACAGCGTCGTGAACGGATAATCGGCTATACGCGGGTGGGCTTCGGTGATTCTCGAGAGGAGTGTGGACTTGCCCGAGTTCGGCAGGCCGATAATCGCAATATCGGCGATGATTTTCAGCTCGAGCCGAAGCTTTCTTCGCCCGCCCGGCTCCCCTAGTTCTGCAAAGCGCGGAAGGCGGTTGTGGAAGTTTGCAAGACTTGCGTTTCCGCGACCACCCTGTCCGCCGCGCGCGGCTACAAATGTTTCACCCCCCGCCACAAGGTCGGCCAGTGGCTCGGCGGTATCATCGTCGAGAATGACCGTGCCCGGCGGCACGAGGACGATCGTGTTTTGCCCGCTCTTGCCGTGCTGGTTCTTCCCCTTGCCGTGCGAGCCTCTCTCGGCTCGCTGCACCGGATGGTACTTGAGGTCGAGAAGGGTGGAAATAGATGGGTCAACCGTGAGGATTACGCTTCCGCCGGCTCCGCCGTTGCCGCCGTCAGGGCCTCCGCGCGGCACATACTTCTCACGCCGGAAGCTGACACACCCGTTGCCGCCGTCACCACCCTGCACAATGATTTTTACGTGGTCAATGAACATAGGCGAGGCGCTTTGTGTGTCCGCGCTCGGCCCATAAATGACTGGGATGCTCCGGTGGAAGCCTGGGCGAAGTGGTTTTTATCCCACGGGCGAGATGCAAATCTTCTGCTTATTTCTTCCGGCCCGCGCGAAGTTCACAACGCCGTCTATGCGCGCGTAAAGTGTGTGATCGCGACCTACTCCCACATTCTGACCCGGAAGGAAAACGGTGCCCCGTTGACGCACCAGGATGCTGCCGGCCTTGACCGTCTGGCCCCCGAATCTCTTCACTCCCAAGCGTTGCGAATTGCTGTCGCGACCGTTGCGCGAGCTGCCGCCTGCTTTCTTATGTGCCAACTAATTCACCCCCTGAATCAGGATCATGCATGTATTTTCGTAATCTGAAGCTTCGTCTGCCGCTGCCGATGGCCCTGTTTTCGCTTGTATCCCTTGCGGCGCTTGAATTTCATGACGATTATCTTCTTGTTCTTCTCGAGCGCAAGCACCGTCCCTTCGACCTTGACTGCTTCGAGCTGCTTTGGGTCCACGACAGCAGTCCCATCTTTTTCGAGCAGTTTCACATCATCAAACGTCACCGTCTCGCCGACTTCGGCCTTGAGCTTTTCCACCTTGATGGTATCGCCCTCGGCGACCTTGTACTGCTTGCCGCCGGTCTTAATTATCGCATACATGCCTCACGGCTCCTTTCACTCATATTTTACAATAATCCCGAAAAAATTGGTAGCCCCTGGGGGAATCGAACCCCCGTTTGATGGCTGAGAACCACCCGTCCTAGGCCACTAGACGAAGGGGCCACATCCACAATAAGCTTATTCACCTGGGGACAGAGCCCATATTTTCTGCGTGTGATCAAGCGAATGCACGAACGGGCATCGTAGAAAATATGGGCTCTGTCCCGCAACGTCTTTTGGCTGGGGAGGTAGGACTCGAACCTACAGCTTCCTGATCCAGAGTCAGGCGTCTTACCAGTTCGACGACTCCCCAGTACGTATGAAGCTGCCGGGTACTGCCTCACCCGCCGCCCAAATATACCAGAAAACGGCCCGATTGTCAAACCTTTCTGTACCTTTGTGTTGCAGCCGCGGCGCCTGCAAATGCGCGTGTCTTTATGAAATGCCTTGCAGCGTTTGACAATCCGTGAGAAAAGTGTATAATTATCGGCAGGTGAGAAGGAGCCTTATGGTTTCCTTAAGGCTCATATTTTTTTGGGCACCCGCCTGAGAAGAGATTCCGGGCTGATGGGTGGGTAGCTCAGGTGGTAGAGCATCGGCCTTTTAAGCCGGTGGTCGAGGGTTCGAGTCCCTCCCCACTCACCCAAAGATGTCCCCATCGTCTAGTGGCCCAGGACTCCGGCCTTTCACGCCGGCAACAGGGGTTCGACTCCCCTTGGGGACGCCATGATCCCTCCTATGCAGAGGTTCTGGCAGGTGGTGCATGCCCGTTTCCCCCAGCCCATGTCAGTGCCCGGTTTCCCCCGCACACGGGCGGACACGATTGCTTACTCGCCTGTGGTCTCACACAAACGGAAGACACGAACGGGTGCTTGACGCATTTTTGCGGGACAAGGCGTGAGAGCTTACATGCCGTCATTGAATCATCAACCGGAACATGAATGACTCCACCAACCTTTCGAGACGCGGCCTTGCGCTTATCCTGATATTGCACATTGCGCTCGGTATTGCGTTCAGTATTGTCGTCCCCCTGTGGGATGCGCCGGACGAACTCAGGCATTTCATCTACGTAAAGTATCTGGCCGACCATGCATCGCTCCCTCCGCTCTCGGACAAACTGTCTGAAAATCCCGTCTCGTTGGCGTTTCACCCTCCGCTGTATCATGCGCTCATGGCGCCGCTTGCCGCGGGATTTCCACTTGTGGTCACGGAAAAAGAATTTCCTCCGGCAACCAAAGTAGGCAACAAATTCTATGTTCACTGGGCGGAAGGCACAAGGTTCCCTTACGCAGGCATCCCCCTCAGAGTTCACCTGATTCGCCTGGTCTCCCTGGCCTTGGGCACGATTGTCGTCTACTTAACCTGGCATATCGGTCGGATCGTATTTCCGGAAGACCGATGGTTCCCATTTGTGGCGACATGTGTAGTAGGACTGAATCCGCAATTCATTTTCATCTCCGCTACCGTCAATGATAATTCTCTTTCCGCTGTCTTCGGCGCGTTGACGCTTCTGATGCTTGCTGTAGCGATAGTCAAGGGTGTCAAGCCGTGGCTCATTCTCCCGCTCGGCCTGGCTTTAGGGGGAGCGCTGCTCAGCACCACGTCCGCTATCCTTCTTGTCCCGGTATTGGTTGCAGGCCTATTTGCGTCGGATTTGGGCATAAGGAAAACGATGTCCTATTCCGCCGGCGCTGTCCTGGTCGCCGGCGCGGTGGCCGGTTGGTGGTATGTGCGAAATGCGATTCTATGCGGCGACCCGCTCCTCTGGGAATTTCATAAGAACATTGTTGGGAACTATTGTGTTCGAGGGTCGCCGATGGGGATTATTGATTTCCTGAACACCCTGAGACTGATACACCGGTCGTTCTGGGGTGTCTTCGGCTCGATGGGCCTTCCTCTGGCCGCTCCAATATACTGGGTCCTGGAAATCTGTACCGGCCTCATCATAGCCGGCGTCGTCCGCTGTATCGTATACCGCAGAGACACACTACAGCGGACACAGTTACGCGTATTCCTCGTCTTTTTTTTCGCGGCCCTGCTCTTTTTTGTATCCGTCGTCCATTACAACTTCACCTTCTGGTCTCCGCAGGGAAGATACCTCTTCGTCGTTCTCCCTGCCTTCGGGATTCTGGGGACCGTCGGGTTGCTCAAAGGGATAGGAGGACAATCAAAGCTCATCGCGATGTCGGTGTTCACCGCATTGCTCTTGTTTAATGCAGTAGCCCTTCTCTTCTTCGTCTGGCCCGCCTACGTGTAAAGCCCTAAGACCTCATGCTTTTCTCGAGGCGAAT
>QZKI01000080.1 GCA_003598055.1 Candidatus Abyssobacteria bacterium SURF_17
AGGCATACACCTAAATGATATTTGCGCTGAATCATTGTAAGCACCCGAATCCGCCTAGGCGGGATTCCATGTAAAAGAAACGAGCACCGTCATTGCGAGCGAGGGGTCTCGGACCCGAGCGAAGCAATCTCTGTTTGTATCCTCACCGCTACCAATGAGATTGCTTCGGTCGCTCGGGTCTGAGACCCTTCGCTCCCTCGCAATGACCAAACAGTTGTCAATTTCTCTGAATCTCCTCGTGCCAGCCATATTGCGACAGCGGGCCGTGCGTTGCTTATACTTCTCGCGTGAAGAACAATAGGGTTATTTTCTCCGGAACAATTCCGTCGTACATCGTGAACGGGCTCTCGGAGACGAGTCGAAATCCCCATTTCTTATAAAAGGGAACAGCCAATTTGTTGTATGATGTCGTACCGAGGTGCAGCCCTTTAACGCCGTTCGCGCGAAGATACTCGAGATATGCCGCGAGCAGCTTCGAGCCAATGCCGCCGCTCCGATATCCCTCCGCCAGGTTCATGTGCAGATGCGCAGGATACTCGTTGATGGGTTCGTCCACAAACTCGCGCCGCCACATCGTCCGCACGTACCGCCACATGAAGGCGAAGAAACGACGGTCCACCTTATAGCCGAACCGGAAAAGCTTGCGGCGAATCTGCGGCATGATGGCTTTGCCCTGCATCTCCCGCTGCACCGAGGTATCCTTGCAGCCGACGAGGTAGCCGATGACTCTACCGCCAAGCTCGGCCACGAACGCCGACTCCGGCTCGTAATCGGTATAGTAGTTCATCCAATAGTCGGCGAACAGCTCGAAGCACCCGAAATACGGGTCAATCGGGTGACCCATCAGGCCGGTGTCGTAGCAGATTCTGCGAACCGCGTCGCGGTCCTCAGGCCGGTACTTGCGAACGATGGCCGCGGCGAGCTTTTGTCGCGGTATGTGCATAATAGCGACATCGACGTTTTGACCAACGGGCGCAGCATGCTGCGCCCCTACAGACATTCCACTCTGCTCAGCTTCCATGCGGCTACTCCCGCCGGTACACGATACGTCCTTCGACCATTGTCAGCGCAATGCCGAAGCCCTCGTCCATGAGAATGATTTCGGCATCCTTGCCGACGGCAATCTGCCCTTTGGCGCTGTCAATCCCGATTGCCCTTGCCGGGTTGAGCGAAGCCATCATGAATGTTTCCCGCAACGAGATTTTCTCGGACGGATTGCTGCCGAACCACTCAAACACATTCTTGACGGCACGGTCAAGCGTGAGCACGCTGCCCGCGAGGTTGTCAGAGTTCTTGAGACGCACCGCGCCGTCTTTCACGCTCACCGGTATGCCGAGGAAATCGTGATCGCCCTCGGGAAGCCCGAGGGCGGCGACGGCATCGCTGATAAGCACCACTTTATCTCTCGGCTTGCAGCGCATGACCACGCTCACGACGGCTGGGGCAACGTGATGCCCATCGCAGATAAGCTCGGCCGTGAGCAGGTCCATCACAAGCGCCGCTCCCACGACGCCAGGCTCGCGATGGTGAAGCCCGCGCATCGCGTTGAAAGTATGTGAGCTGTGCGTGAGGCCGGCGCCGACTGCGGCGCGTATCTGCGCGAATGTCGCGTTCGAGTGCCCGACGGCGGCGACAATGCCTCGGCTTCTGAGAGCGGAAATCAACTCCAATGCTCCCTGGAGCTCCGGCGCAAGCGTCATGATTCTTATCAGGCCGCCCGCCACTCCGAAATACTCTTCGAGTTCTTCCGTCGAGGGAAGCCGCATCGCCCCGATAATCTGTGCGCCCGCCATCTCCGGGCTGAGGTAGGGACCCTCCATGTGGATTCCGAGCATTTTGGCCCCGCCGGAATTACGGGAAAACTCCCTGGCCGTCTCGAGCGCCGCCACTGTTTGCTCGTGCGGCATCGCCGAAAGCGTTGCCAGAAAGCCTGTGGTACCGAACTTCGCAAGTGTCGAAGCTATCTTCCTGTAACCATCCGCGTCGGCAAGCTCGAACATCTGTCCGACTGCGCCGTGAACGTGCACGTCAATGAAGCCGGGGGCGATGTGATGTCCCGTTGCGTCGATGAGTTCGGCCTCACGCGGACGCCGCACGTCAGGTCCGACCTCGGCGATTTTACCGTCCTTCACGAGCACATCGCTCTTGAACAGCACCGTATCGGCGAGAACCACCGCGCCATTTTTGAAGAGAACATCACCCTTAGCCACGTTGAAGGCTCCTTCTCACGTAAATAGATTCCCCGTAGTATGTGTCCGTATGCTGATACATTTCCTACAAATACGACGCGCCCAGCAGAGCAAGGGAATTGTTCTCCTCTCCAAGCATTCCCACTCGAGCGTCGCGGAACAGCTTCTCAATGAAAAACTCGCGGCTCATACCATATCCACCATGAATTTGAATCGCCTCGCTCGCCACATGATAAGCGGTTTCGGTCGCGAGGATTTTTGCCGACAACGAATGCTTGGCCGACCCGGGAGGTTGCATTGCGCTTTCGAGGGCCACTTGACGGGCATACGCACGCGCACTCTCAACCATGGTGAACATATTGAAGAGTTTCAATTTGATACTTTGATGTTCGATTAACGGACGCCCTCCCTGTATTCTGGTTTTCGCATATTTCAACGCTTCATCGAGAGCAGCCTGGGCTAAGCCCACAAAAGTGAGACTGAGACTGCCATTAGCTGCCGCAAACAGCGTTTGCGATATATTGAGTGCAAGTTCCGAGTCTGGAATGAGCATCATCCATTCCGGAATCCTGACATCTTCAAAGATGATTTCCCCCTGAGAGTAAGAGCGCAGGCCTAACTTGTCCATCGGCTTGCCACGAGATACACCAGGCAAATCCAGGGGCAGAAACGCAATGCCAGTGCCTTTCATGCCACGCGACCTATCGAGGCTGACATAGATGGCCCCATGGGTGGCGATGGCGCCATTGCTTATGAACGAGGACTTCTGTCCTTGAAGAACATAATCGTCACCATTGCGAATTGCACGGACGGAGGGCGCATACTGCGGTTGATCAAACCCCGGCTGTGCCCCCAAAATCCAGTCAGAGCCGTGATCCGGTTCGGTGAACGCCCAGCACCCCACCATCTTGCCTTCAGTGTCTTCACAATACTCTCGGACAAAACCCTCGATCTCGGGTTTGGCGAATATCGAAGCTATGATGAATGGCATCATGGAAACGCCAAAACTCATGGCTAATCCGGCATCGCCGTACCCAAGCTGTTCTTGAACCAGAATTGCAGTTAACGCATCGACATCTTCCTGTATTCCTCCCATTGCTTTAGGAATGGCGCCTTTGTGGAAGCCGAGTTCTCGGTGTTTCTTATACACCTTCCATAATATGGAATCTCGACTGATTACGTCGCGTGGGTCCGACATCTTGTCTAATGTTATGCCCGCCGGCCTCATTACCTCCATCGCAAATCTATGAGCCGTTTCTGCAGCCGCCCGATGCTCCTCGCTAATATTCAAGCCTATCGCAGAAATGTCCATCTTTGCAGTCTCCTTCCGTTAAGACCTTTCATTGAAGACATTTTGCGTGATCTTTTTGTGCTGTGCCCGCGCTGATGTGCCGGAGAATCTGCTGATGAGACTGTCCCCCTTTTTCAAAGGAGGATTCACTGCGATAGCCTTTCGTCTGGGGACAGAGCCCCTTGGAGGGGATCTGTCCCAATGTGCAGTACTTATGCCCCCTTAAGGGCCGTAATCACTGAAAGCGGAGCCGGCTCGAAGCTGATTGCGTTCATGCGCCCAAAACCCGCCTTCGCGAGAAAACCCTTTATGTCGGATTCGGTGTATGTGTCGCCGTGTTCGGTATAGAGCAATTCGTTCAACGCGAATAGTAACGGGAACACGGGGCCGGTTCGTTCCTCGTTTGGCAGCGTATCCGCAATGATCACCATACCCGGAGCCTCCAGCGCGTCGTATACGCGCTTAAGAAGCGCGCGATTGTCCTCAGCGCCTTCGCCGTGCAGAATATTCGAGAGCAAGGCGGCATCATGGCCTCCGGGCAGGCCCTTCAAATAGTCGCCTGCCATCGTGGATATCCTGGGTGCCGCCAACGACTTGGCGATATATTCGGCGGCGACTTCGACTACGGGCCCCTGGTCGAAGACAGTGGCACGCAGGTTCTGATATTTCTCGGCAACCGTGATTGCGTTGACGCCGGAACCGCCACCGATGTCGAGCAATCTTTTATGTCCTGAAAGGTCAACCGCCTGCGCGAGAATCGTGGCGCTGAAGACGGACGTGCTGTGCATGGCGTGCGTAAAGAACTTCATGTGTCTCTCGTCTCTCATGATGCGCGCAACCGGCTTGTTTTCGCGTGCGGCGTCGGGGAGCTTAGCCCATGATTGATAGGAGAACGCTTCGAGCGAAACGAAATTGCCCGAATAGAATGGCTTTCCCTTGACGAGAAATTCGCTTGCCACCGCCGTGTTCCTGTACTTACGGCCGCACTTCTCGAGCAACCCCAGGGCGACGCACGCGTCCATCAGCATCCTCACGGGCCGATGGTGGAGGCCAATCATGTTCGCCACTTCGTCGGAGGTTCTTTCGGTATCGAGTTTGCTGAAGATATCCAGCTCACTGGCAGCATGGAATGCCCGCGCCTCGCAATATCTATGAGCAAGTTCCCATAGCGGAAGCGGGTTGACTGCGGGAATCTCATGCATGTTCGTGCGCCTCCATCTGATTGGCCGCTTACAGGTGCTTGATCCGGCCGTAGTATTTCGTCATAGCTTCTTGTATGCGCGTGAAATCGGCGGATTCCACATTCCCGCTGGGCAATATGAGAGGCTCGACTCCTTCAGCCAGCATTTTTTCGGCTGCGAGAATCAGAACGGAGTTGATAAGCGCTGCGCCGGTCACCGTTGACACTGCGCCCATGGCGCTCTTGAGCTGCGGTAAGCCAACAACCGCGTCTCCATAAGGCACCCGATTATCCAGCACAACATCGGCCAAGTCCACCAGCTTCCTTCCACTGGGGTGCGCCGGTTCCACCGAAGTTGAATGTCGGATGCTCGTGATTGCAATCACGGGGATACCTTGTTTCTTCATCTCGAATGCCATCTCCACGGGAGCGGCGTTCCGGCCCGAATTCGAGACAACGATTCCGGCATCGGGCGGGCGTATGTCATGCGAGAAGAGTATCTCGGCCGCGAGCCCTTCCTGTCTCTCCATCGCGGAGCTGTTCAAGGCGCCTCCGCTGAGAAGCACGCGTTCGTCAAGCATTGCGTCGACAGGCAGAAGGCCTCCGGCCCGCATGAACGCCTCCTGTGCAATGAGGCTTGAGTGCCCGGTACCGAAGATATGGATGACTCCATCGCCCGTCAGCGAACGCGCAACGATATCGGCGGCGGCATCGACCTGTTTGCGCTGACTCTTGAGTAATCCAGCGAGCAGGTTCACCAGTTCGGATATATATGTTTCCTCAAGCATGACATGGAACTTTGTATCGCGAAGGCCCTTTTTTTGTCGCCTTGACAAGTGCTTTAGCCTGTCGGATTATTTCCGGTTCCTGCGATGGTTGAATCGGGGACATGATCGGCTCATATCCTCCTAGCTTCGCTTCTTTCGGCGGGACGATGTATCCCCAGTAACCGTTAGCGTAGCCGATGATAAAGGCAAACTTCGGCAAGGCCGCGTTCTTGAGATCGCTTCCTCTGTTGCCGAAGAACTCGCCCGGAAGTCCGCAGATGATGATGTCGCCGACCCGTATCACCTGAAGCTCAATCTCCGCCACGGTCGTTCCAAATATGGATTTCCACCCGCCATGCTTGCTGATCATGAGTTGAGCGGCTGCGCCCTCGAGGTCCGGACGCACAAGAGCAGGCGTCTCGCCACCGTCTTCGCGCGAACGCCGACAGTCGGCCCGCGTTTTCTCCATCACTTCTTCAAGGTGTTTTTCCGCTTCTGCGACGCTTGGCGATTCCTGAAAAGACGCCGCAATCAGCGTGGATTTCGCGCTCACGGTTCCCGACTTCACTGCTGTCGATGCCCGGCTGGCCTGCACAATCTGTCTTGCCAGTTTCTTGCCGAGGCGCTCGAGTTCAGGCCAGGTTTGTCTTCGCCGTGTGAATCGGGTGCTCGCATCGGCAGCGGCCCCATTGAACATGAGGCAGACAGACCCGGGAAATTTCTCCTCAACCTCTCGCGCAGCAACGCCGAAGAGGTCTGCCGAATACTTCAGATTCTCAGGTCCCATAACGGTTGGATGACAGGCGAACGAGACGAGGTGAGCTTTGACCTTGAGCGAAGCATCTTCCACTCGAATGACGCTACGGCCGCTATCGGTCAACTGCAAAGGATTGCGGCGGTTTGACGCGACATTTTCTGACAGCAGAGAGCACCATTTCATGGCAGCCGACTCTGCTGATTCAACGGATTTTTTCGCAACCTGCACGCAGGTGTCGAAGAGGCTCTCCTCATACCGACTCATTGCGTCCGTCGTGGTCGCAAACGGCGAGAAGACATCCGGCCCGGAGTGCGTGTGCGTGGCTGCGACCAGGATATTGTCGAACGGCACGCCGGTTTCCTGCTCGATCGCCTCTCTGACTTTCGTTCCCCATCCACGGGAAACAAAGAGAAGGTCGAGCGATACCAGCACTGCCGCTGTGTCACCGCACTGGAAGGCGGCTGCCTTTGCGTGAAGCGAATCGTGCATTCCATCCGCCGGCTCGGTTCGGTAGATATATCCTGCCATGGGAAGCGATTCAGCCGGCGTTATGTCCGCACATGCAAAGCCAGCCTGCAGGGAGCCCTCTTTGGGCCTTTTCATGCGGCTTCTCTTCTCCGCTTGCCTATGCTGCTCTGCGGCGTATTACAAGGACGGCGGCAATCACGATGATAAGAACCGCTATGCCCGCCGCCACGTAAAGCGTCTGGGTCGGCGATAAGCCGAGGAACCCTCCCAGCATTCCGACACGCAACATGCGGAACCTGCCTTTGTATTGATTCCACTGCGCGAGGAATTCCTCCGATATCGTCTGGGGAGCAGCCGGCGCTTCACCCGGTGTCACTTCCGTCATGGTGTTCTCCGCCACTTTGATGGGAGTTATCATCATGCCGGTGGTGCGAACGTCCACGGTTCCTTTTACAACGGCCACTTTCGTCGTCGCTTCTGGGGTGACCTGAACGGTAAACACCGTACCGCGAACCCCGGTGACCGCCTGAGGCGTTTCGACGTAGAACTTGGACCGCTTGCTCTTGAGCTGTCCAACGTCGTTCCAGAGCTGGCCACCGTCGAGATTTACTTTTGCATTTATTCCCGTCCTGCGGGATTGCTGCAACTTCTCCAGATTCACATTGCTATTCTGTTCGACGGCTATGATGAGCTGATTGGCGAAGATGGCAACCGCCTTCGAGTCGGGCCCGCTGCGGACTCTGTCTCCCTCATCAAGGCCCATTCCGGCTTCCGCAGCCTTCCATTGCGTTTCACCCTTCGGCAGCACTTCTACGTCGCCCGTCAGCTCCACGATTTTGCCGCGAGCTACATCGAGTCGCGTCTTGTTGATGGACTTGATATCTTCCTTGCTGAAAAAGCCGGTTCCCGTCTCCATTTCCACGGCCACGAGCGCGTCGGTCTCCTCGACGATTTCGCCCTCAATAACGCGACCGCTCTTGAGCACAATGGTATCCGCCACGGCGGCGGCGCCGAACGCGAAAAGGGTAAGAATAATGATGAAAATGAAATACGTCCTCTTGATCATGGGATTTCTTTCCTTTCTTTTCGGAGCGCGTTGTGACGCGTGTGCTCTCCCGCGTGCCAATTACCACGAAATCCTCGGTCTAGAGTAATTGGTAGAATGATACACGCTTCCCGCACGCAAACGCAAGCGGGAACACGGGCGGGAACTGACGGTGTTTTCTCACGCCGCGAGCAAGCATCTCTTGATATTCATGAGCATCTCGGCTGATATGGACCAACCGATTGCCCGCGCGCCGAGGAAAAACGCGCCGATGACCGCCGGGAATTTCGGCGGAAGTACCCGGACGCGAGGATACCGCAGGAGAATGGCTTCTGCGAACGGACGCACGATGAACTCGCCTGAGTCGAAGACCGAACCGATGTATGAAACCGGCAGGTCTCTGCCCTCCATACCGAGTTCCCGGATGGCAACGGTGACGCCGAGGGCAAGCTCCTCGCCCGCGGCGCGAAGAATTCGGCGAGAGACTTCGTCGCCTTCCCTCGCAGCCGCATCGACTGTGCGCGCGAGTGAGGCAATCTCCTCGCGCGCCATGTTCAAACCGTAGATTTTCAGCGCCACCTGGATGTAATCTGAAACATCGAGCGCCTCGGGAATGCGGTCAACGAGCGTCGTAAACTCTCCTCGTCCGTCAAAGTGCCGCGCCCCCGCCCGCAATCCTTCCAAAGCGATTGCGTATGCGCTCCCCTCGTCACCCAGAATGTGTCCCCAGCCGCCTACTTGCCGGTTCGCGCCCGATGGCGAAACTCCGTAGACGACCGAGCCAGTGCCAGCATTTGCGACCACACCGAACCCCTCGAGTATGGCCCCATGGAATGCGATGACCATGTCACCCGTGGCGGTTACGGTTTCGGTTGACAGCACCTCCCTGGCGATTTCCTCGATAATTTCCTTGCCCTCTCCGTTAGGGCCGATTCCGGCCGTTCCGAGGCTGATGCACCGAACATCTCCCGGCGCGATGTGTGCGGTATGCAGCGCTTCTTCAATGGCCTGCCGTATGGATGCGCGCACCACATCGAGCGGGGAGAGGATGTGGTTGGAGGGCCCTCCGCCTCCGGTTCCCCGAATGAGTCCACCTGAGTCTATGGCCATGCAGCGTGTAGTTGTCCCGCCGCCATCAATTGCCAAGATGATTTCTTTCGCTTGACCGAACACGTTACAGCTCCACGAGCTTACGGGCACGCGGGCAGAATGGACACCACTCAATGTCGCACAAGAGGGCGGCCGGATTTATGGAGACAAGCTCGCCCACAACGTCGATGATGTCCGTGGCGCGCATGAGTTGCGAGTCGGCGTCGCCGACCTTGCCGTACGTGATCGCGCCGCGTCTCTTGAGTGGCTCCTCGACGACATTGAAATTTACACTGCATCCGGGATTTTCTTTCGGCGGCACGATGACCTCTCCACCGGCGGGAAGCCGCACAGGAATCGAGACGCTGAAGGCGTCGGAATACGGCAGGTCAAGGTATGGCACGCGTGCGATTGCCTCACCGACGTGCACCATGGCGTTCGAGGTATGCTGAACCCCGAGCAGCAACACGCACCCCTCGGCGAGCGCAAGCCTGTGAAGCGGGCTATCCATGCCGAGCGCTGTTGCGCCCGGATGGCCGGAAATGAAATGTTCCGCGAGCAGCCCGCATGCGGCGACGGAGTGTGTCGGATGCAGGCTTCGGCGCACACCGGCGCGTTTCCGAAACGTCTCCGGAATCAGGCCTGTGCTCGAGCGCGTCGTGCGTGGGTCGAACACGGGGTCGGGCGGAAACGTAAACGTAGGCAGCACGAGGGTCCCTGCCTCGCCAATTGCATCCAGGAGAGCGTCGATTACCGCGTCCGCCCCTCCCTCGACGAGGCCCAGACTCGAGAGCGAGCTGTGAACTACCACGCTCATTCCCTCGGCAAGGCCGATGGCGTGAAGGGCGCGCGTTATTTCTTGTACGGTCAGCATGGATGGTTGTGGTGACCACGTATGGGTTTTCGGTCAAATCTAGCACAGCGATTCAGGTCATGTCAACGGGATCTGCGCGTGCATACGTGAAGCTCTGTGTCTACACCGCATTTGCTGAACAGGATGACATGTCGCGACTCACTGCGTTATACTTATGCAAGCACACGACGTGTTCCGCGCAGCTATTGCTTTTTCCCATTCCGAAAGTCAAAGGACTGTTCATTGGTAATGAGGGAATCTATCGAGAAATATGCTGAGAGGCAGGCGCGAAGGCGGTTCCGCCGGAAGAAATACACCGTGGCGCCCGCACGCGTTCGAGCGCGCTTGAGTAGGATAGAGAATGCCAAAGCGGTCCTTTGGGACGTGTACGGCACGCTGCTGGCCGTCGCGTTCGGCGACATTGAGAGCTCACTCGCGCGCAAGGAGACCATGCGCGATGCCTTCAGGCTGACCGCAAGAGAGTTCGGCATCGAGTCCTTTCTCGGCGCCGACCCAGCCGATGCCCTCAGGGAAATGTACATACAAGAAATCGAGAAAACGCATCGGCGCAAACGCAGCCATGGGGTGTTCTCTCCCGAAGTTAGAATCGAAGAGACATGGCTGAGGGTACTGCGGAAGCTGGAATCGCGGGGATACAGGCCAATATCTGCACCGGGAGAGGTGACGCTTGACCTGGCGTATAGAATTGCCTACTTCTTCGACGATGTCTACCATGCCAAAGTCCTGTATGCCGGCGCCCGATACACGCTTGCAGGCATTAGGAAACTCGGCTTGAAACAGGGAATAATATCGAATGCACAGTTTTACACTCCCATTGCGCTCAGACTCCTTTTGCAGAAACCCGGCAACCGAAGAACAAATCCTCTGAAAGAGCTTTTCGATGAGCGTCTCATCTTTTTTTCCTATGACCTCGGGGTGTCCAAACCGAATCCCCTCGCCTTCGAACTCGCTCGTGACCGACTCAAGAGAACAAGGATAGAGCCGGCCAGCGTCCTCTATGTAGGCAACGACATGTGCAACGATATGGTCCCTGCACGGGCTGTCGGTTTCAAATGCGTTCTCTTCGCGGGTGACAGGGAAAGCCTTACCCTGCGGCAGAATCGCCCGGAATGCGTGGACTTTGAGCCGGATGCGGTGATTAAGGCGCTGCCGGACCTATTGAAAGTCATACAATAGCTGCGATGCCGTGCGAACAGCAACCAACGGATGAATGCGACTGTGCATAAGAACGCTTTTGTGGTGAAAGACTTACTCGACGTGATGGTGCAGCGCGGGCGCAGGAAAACGCTCAGGCTGGGCATCCTGCATTATCACCTCAAGCCGGGAGGCGTTCTCTCCGTCATGAGAGATATCGCCGTCGCTCTCGCACGCCATGCCGGTTATGAGGCAATCGAAATTGACATCGTGGCTGCGATTGGCGCCCGTAAACAAGGACGGGGAACATTTGATGCCGTGGCCCGCGACCCTGCTCGCGTCACGTTGAGGATGGTGGATATTCCCTCGCTCGCATACCGGAGCGAGCCGTACCCGAGTCGTGCATCTTTTCTCAACGCCGCTGACAAAATCGCCCATGAAATCCTCGAGCAGTTGAACCTGAACAAAAGCACCGCGGAGCGCCCGTATATCCTCCACTCTCACAATATTTCGCTCGGGAAGAACCCGGCAGCCACGATGGCCTTCAAGCTCATCGCCGAGCAGGCCTGTAGGGAAGCGCTTCCGCTATGGCTCATCAATCATGTGCATGATTTTGCCGAGAACAATCGGCCCGAACAAATGAACGCCTTCCTCAATTGCACCGGCCGGCGCGATGAGTCGTTTGCTCGTAGTTTCATGTATCCCAACGAACGCAATATTCTGTACCTGACCATCAACAGTTCCGACATCGAGAATCTCATCAAGATTGGTATTCCGAGCGAGCGCGTGTTTTTGCTCCCCGACCCGATAGATGTGAGCCAGTTCGAACAGAAGCCGCTCTGGCAGATGGACGAGAACGAGCTCGGAGCCTGCGGTCTTGCGGGGGCCGATTATCGGGGAATGCTCCTTGAGCGAATCAGCGCGTATGCCGGCTCGAAGAACCAGCTATTTGATGCGGCGCTTCCCCCGTTGCTCTCGCCGCTCAAGGTGATGCGGAGAAAAAACAATACAGAATCGCTCCTGCTCCTCATGCTTTTCAAGCATCTCGGCCGCGCCTACCAGCTTCTCATCACCCTCGATGCCAATTCGCCGCCGGACATCGCGTACTCGCGCGGGATGAAGCGCTTCGCTCGCTCAAAGCGGATACCGGCAGTCGTGGGGTTCGGAAGTGAATTGATATCAGGAACGGGCCGGCGGATAATACGGAATGGCCGCATCACCCGATTCAGCATGTGCGACCTGCATGCTCTGTGCTCGGGAATCGTGACCACCTCCGTTGTTGAAGGTTTTGGGCTCACGTATCACGAAGGATGGCTCAGCGGAAAACCCATAATCGGGAGGAAGATACCCGAGATCGTCCGCGATTTCGAGCGCACTGGCATGAACCTCGACCACATGTACAGCAGACTGGCCGCCTCGCTGGAGGATCTCCCCACCTTGCGCGAACGCCTCAAGAATGCGTACGAGGCGCGCCTCGGTAGACTCGCGCGCACTCGGAAACAGTTCGAGGGGTTGCCGTCTTCTCCGACAGCGTTTATAATAGAGGCGAAATTGTTTCGGGCCGGCGACGAAGACTGCGTGGATTTCGCCGACCTGAACGGCGACATGCAGTTTGAGCTGCTCGACAGAGTCGCCGTGGATCCGTTGCTGAGGCGTCGTTTCATAGACCGCAATCCGGCGGTCGAGGCTGCATTTCGTCTCCTCACAGAAGGTCCCTCTGAGTTAATCGAGACAAATCGCGCGGTTGTCCGCTCGAAATATTCGCTCGCGGCAATGGCTCAGCGGCTGGAAAGCCTATTTGAATTGGGAGACTCGCTTTACACGAAGGGGTCTCCGCCAGCCCCTCTCACAGAGAAGCGTCACGCTGCGGTCATTGAGCGCTACCGCACGCCCGAAAACGTTCGTCTTCTGTTCTAGCCCCGTATTCAGCGCTATCAACGTTAGAGAGTGGAAACAGAAAGGAGGCCGCACATGAGCGATTTCTATCAGACCGGCGTCGTGTCAACACTACATAGGTTGGGAGAACCAAAGGTCGAAGAACTGGAGTTGGACCTGGAGCGCTATTCACGTCAGCGGCCGATTGCACTCGTGCTCCCCGTCACCTTCTCGGACCTCCATGCACCGGCCTGCAAGAACATTTTCAAGGAACTGCGCAATGTCAACTACATAAGCGAGTTCGTCGTCACGCTCGGGGCCGCGAACAAGAAGTCGCAGTTCGAGCAAGCCAAGAAGCTCGTCTCTGCGCTTCCCTCGAACCACGCGCTCGTGTGGTGCAACGGTCCTCAGATGACGAAACTCTATAAGCTGCTTGAGAAATACGAGCTGGATGTCGGCGGAGACGGCAAGGGGCGCTCTGCATGGACGGCATACGGGTATGTGATTGCCAAGGGGGTTTGCGACGTCATTGCGCTGCATGACTGTGACATCGTGAACTACAGCCGCGATTTGCTCGGACGCCTCTGTTATCCCTGCACCAACCCAAGCATGGACTATGAATTCTGTAAGGGATTCTACAGCCGCGTGACCGACCGAATGCACGGGCGAGTCACGCGCTTGTTCGTCCTCCCAATAGTAAGGTCGCTCATCAAGATTCTCGGATACTTACCGTTCCTGGAGTACCTGAATAGCTTCCGATACCCGCTCGCAGGCGAATTTTCGATGCTGACCGATATCGCCCGAGTGAACCGGGTGCCGGGAGACTGGGGCCTCGAGGTTGGCACCTTGGCGGAAGTGTATCGAAACTGCTCCATAAAGCGTATCTGCCAGTCGAACCTATGCGAGAATTACGAGCACAAGCACCAGCCGCTTTCGCCCCAAGACCCGGGAAAGGGATTGCTCAAGATGAGCATCGACATCGGCAAGGTTCTGTTCCGAACTCTGTCCAGCGAGGGGGTTGTCTTCTCGCAGGCCTTTTTCAAGACGCTCATCGCAACCTATCTGAGAATGGCGCAAGATACGGTGAAGAGATATCATGACGATGCCATGATAAACAAGCTAAACTTCGACATGCACAGCGAGGTAACCGCCGTGGAAGCCTTTACGCACGGAATCGAAATCTCCGGCACAACGTTCCTGAAAGACCCGCTCGGCGCGCCCCAGATACCGAACTGGAGCCGCGTGACCTCCGCCATTCCGGATTTTTTGGACAAACTGCTGGAGGCAGTACGGGAGGACAATGCCTAGCAGGAGCCTTATCCCTTCTCGGTATCGTCGCTGACCAGGCTGATAAGCGTTTGGCCGGGCTTCGGGAGCGGCTTTGATTCAGTAGTGAATACGGATATCTCCCCATCTTTGTCGAGCATGAAGAGCGGCACGGCCTTTTCGCCGTACCGCGCACGGAAGGCTGCGTAGTCGAACTCCTCGGTGAGGCGATTTTTCTTGATTTTAGCGCCGCGCGCGAACGCAGTCTCGAGCGCCCCATATGTCATTCCCGGCCCGAAGAGGTGTCGTCCGTGCAGGTGATGGACGGCCGCGCGCTTGTGCCCCTCCTCTTCCCCCTCTGCGAGCAACTGGTACACTTCGGCCCGGCTAAAGGCCTCTGCGAACTGCATCGAGACAAGCGAGTTGACCTCGTCGTTCGAGGTCAATGCTACCGACCGGCGAATGTCACCGAGCTCCACTTCCTCGGAGAAATGCTGCGAGAGAACATTAGCGTGAACAGCCGGCAGGCCTGCCATGCGGGCCCTGGAGATATTCTGCCGGTTGGTATCCACGAGAAGCACCTCATAGCCCTCCTTGTGAAGCGCTTGGGCGATTTCTTGCGCCCATGTGTGCGCACCAACAAAGAGTACCCCTTGCGGGTTCGCCCGTGACACTCCAAGCCAGCGGGCCACACATGATGCCGTCAGTCCATAGACAGCGACGGTGCTCACAATAACCATGAAGGTGAGCGGCACGAGGAACTCCGCCTCAGGATGGTCCAGTTCCGTCAACCGAAGGGCAAACACGGAGGAGACGGCTGCAGCAACAATACCGCGAGGCGCCATCCACGCGAGGAACAGACGTTCCCGCCAGGTTAGCTCCGAACCAATCGTGGCTACGGCCACAGAAGCCGGTCGCGCGAAAAAGAATAGAACACCAAGAAAAGCGAGGCTCGCGAGGTTCACTCTATTGAGGTCACTGACCTGCAGGCGTGCCGCTAGAACGATGAAGAGGCCGGACAGCAGGAGCACGCGCAGGTTCTCCTTGAACTCAATGATGTGCTTCACAGCCACGGACTTCTGATTGGCGAGGATCACGCCCATTATCGTCACCGCGAGAAGGCCCGACTCAGGCTGAAACGAATTCGCGGCCGTAAACGCGCCTACGACCATTGTAAGCGAGACAGGATTTTGGAGATAGTCCGGAATCCAGAATTTCCTCAGGAAGAGGACCATGGCAAAGGCAGCCAACGTTCCAATGACTCCGCCGACAATCACTGTTTTGAGCGTCCCTGCGACGGCCATCCTCGTCGCTTGTTCGAACCCACTCTGCAAGATGGCCTCAAAGACCAGGACCGACAGCATTGCGCCAATAGGATCTATGACGATACCCTCCCACTTGAGGATCGAGCCCACCTGACGAACAGGCCGAACGTGCCGCAACAGAGGGATGATGACGGTCGGCCCGGTGACTACGATGACCGCGCCCAACAGGATGGATATCTGGAAATCCAGCTTCAAGATAAAATGCGCGGCGGCCGTTCCACTGATCCATGTGACTATTACTCCCACCGAAAGGAGGTTTCGTACCACGCCGCCGATCTCGCGCAGCTCACTTATCCTGAGGCTTAAGCCGCCCTCAAACAAAATCAAGGCTACCGATAACGAGACGACCGGAAGGAGCAGGTCTCCGAGAAGCTCATCCGGCCTGAGAATGCCGATGACCGGCCCGGCCAGGAATCCGAAAATCAAGAGAAGCAGAATGGACGGCACCCGCAACCGCCACGCTAACCACTGCGCGCCGACGCCGACGATAATGACCGTGGTTAATCCCACCAGCAGATGCTCGGTCAAGGATTCTTTGTTCCTTTCGTGTCGGGGACAATGTCGCGCCACTGAAGCAATTGCAGATTTCAAACAAACAAGCCAGCCGACGCGCGCTCTACAGCAGCGAGCAGGCTTTAGGAAGACTCGACTGACCTAATCAGATGAGGGCACTCGGTCACAACTTTGCTGTACACAGGCAGAAACCATCCGCCCGGCACTTCCGGGGAGAGAAAATCGAAAACGGGCCCTCATCCCTGAGGTGTCTTTGACCGCGCCATCTCTCGTGCGTAAAGGGCTGCTCCCAACGCACCGACTATCTGCGGCTCCTCTGGTATGTTGAAGCTATGGCCGATCAGCTCTTCAAGGGCCCTTACAACACCGAGGTTTTTTGCCACCCCGCCCGTCATAGTGACTTGCGGCTCTATGCCGACCCGCTGCGCGAGCGCTCGGGTCCTTTCCGCAACCGCCCGGCAGAGGCCGGCGACGATGTCCTCAACATGCTCGCCCCGCGCCACGAGCGAGACGACCTCGCTTTCGGCAAATACCGTGCACATTGAGCTGATGCTCAGCCGCTTGGTCGAACGCGCCGCGAGGCGGCCCAGGTCGTCAAGGTCGACCTCCAATGCTCGGGCCATTACCTCAAAAAAGCGTCCGGTTCCCGCCGCACACTTGTCGTTCATGGCGAAGTCCATTACTTGAGCGCCTTCGGCAACCCGGATGGCCTTTGAATCCTGGCCGCCAATGTCAAGCACGAGCCGGGTCTTTGGGAAAAGAAAGCATGCGCCCCGAGCGTGGCAAGTAATTTCCGTGATGCTCTTGAGGCGACCTTCTACTTGTTCTCGCCCATAACCTGTCGAGATAAGCCCCGAGACTTGCTCGATGCCGAGCCCCGCGTTCTCCAGCGCGGTGTGATACGCTGCCTCGATTGCATTGCGGCTGCGAGCACCCGTAAGGACAACGGCGGAAGCTACAACGCTTGGCGATTCGTCAATGATGACGGCATCGCACGTCAGTGAGCCGATGTCTATTCCTGCAAAGTAATCCATGTGGAGATGTTCCCTCTCCTTTCTAAAGTGTTGTCATTATAAATGATTCCCACGTATCAGGCAAGAGGAAGAGGGTGCGCAAATTTTGCACTTGCACTTCCCAAGAAGACTCTGATATAGTGTGCCCGCCTAGAGGCGCGGTTTTCTCTACGGGAGAGGGATTCCCTTCGGGGGGAAGGGGCCTTTGGTTTCTTGCGGTGCCCTTTTCGGCATATGGACGAGAAAAGGGTCAATGGTTTTGTTAATAATTTGTTGATAAGTCGGCCCCGTGGGCATCGGTACTCTTTCCATAGCATCTATCGTTCTCACTCTTTAACTTCGGTCTGCGGCGCTTTCCCAGACTTCCTCTTCCGGCAGTTGAAGCTTGCCCTTGCGCGCACTATCTGAATTTTCATTGTAGATACTGGGCTTGCAGCATTTTCCACAGATTGTGGATAAGCTTGTGGAAATCTCTGTCGTTCCATGAACAATAGCCTACAGATCCTTTGTTCCGCGGCTAATGGAGCCGGTGGGATATACTCGCATAGACCGGCAGCAATTGTGGATAACCGAGAACTGGGAGAGGGAGGAGTTCCATGAGTTCGGCCTTATGGGACAAAAGTGTGCGTGTGTTGCAGGAAAGAATCGATGAGCGCTCATTCAAGGCTTTGCTAGCACTCACCAGATTTCACTCTTATGAAAATGGGTGTCTCGTCATATCCGTTCCGAACAACTTTACGGGCAACTGGATTCGGGATCGGTACACGGACTTGATCTCATCAGTGGTTAACTCTTTTGCGGAGGACTTCCATGCCCTATCCTTCGTCCCAGACCAAACGCTGCAAAAGGAAATCACGTCGGATGTCCAACTTCCGCCATCCCCGCAGAACCAACCTTCCGAGCCGGTGACCTCGGTAGCTTCATATCTCAATTCTCGCTACACCTTCGATGAGTTCGTTGTCGGCCCTTCGAACCGGTTTGCACATGCCGCCGCGAAAGCCGTATGTGAAACGCCCGCAGGTGCATATAATCCCCTTTTCATCTATGGAGGCGCCGGCCTTGGCAAGACTCACTTGATGCAGGCAATCGGCCATGAAATCCTCCGGCGCAGGGACCTCAAAGTGCTCTACATCACGTCGGAGGAGTTTACCAATCAGCTTATTTCCGCGATCCAGCAGCGCTCTCAGCTTGCATTTCGAAGCAAGTACCGGACCGTTGATGTTCTCCTGATTGACGATATTCATTTCATTGCGGGTAAGGATGCTACCCAGGAGGAGTTCTTCCATACGTTCAACACGCTTCATGATGCCTATAAACAAGTCATCCTGTCGTCGGACAGGCCTCCAAAAGAGATACCCACGCTTGAAGAGCGCCTCGTGAGTCGGTTCGAGTGGGGATTGGTGACAGACATTCAGCCTCCAGACATCGAAACTCGCATCGCAATACTCCAGAAAAAATCGGAGAAGAGTGGGCTCAAATGTCCTTCGGACATGCTGTTCTTTATTGCCAGCCTCGTAAAGGCAAACATCCGAGAACTTGAGGGAACATTCAATCGCGTGCTCGGGTATGCGCGCGCTCACAACTGCCCGCTTACGCTGGAGACCGCGCAAGTCGCCCTCAAGGATATTCTCGACCAATCTGCGGCCCGCCAAATCACTATCGAGGTCATTCAAAAGACCACAGCGGCCCATTATGGTATCCGTCTGGCAGATCTTGTATCTCCCAAGCGCTCGAAGATGATTGCCCTGTCACGACAAGTAGCAATGTACCTCGCACGCGAATTCACTCAGCTGTCGCTCATCGACATCGGCGACTCTTTCGGCGGCCGCGACCATTCCACCGTCCTCCACGCCTGCAAGAAAGTGCGAGATATGTTGAGCGAAACTCCTCAATTCGCGAAGGACGTCGACGCAATCACAAAACAGCTCAAGAGTACCTGACTCTCGGTTCATGGACGTACACACCATGAATCAATTCCCTTTCATGCAGCATGCCTCTGCGCATAGTCTTTCCGTCCTTCGAACCTCTGTGCATAGGCTGACGAAAAAGCTGTTGACTAAATGGTGGCAAAATGTTATATAGTGTGGGAGAATCCTGAATATCTTTGGACACGTCGCACTTCACTGTCAATGGTGTGGAAGAAGAAGGTTGTTCATTTGCAGTTTATCAACACTAATTTCATCAGAGTTTTCCGAAGATATTTCAGTTATCCCCATAACTCACCATGTATACTTAAGCTGCTACGAATAATTAATAAAGATAGAACAGTAATAATAGTAATGCTGGCTTGGAAACTCAAAGGGAGTGGAAGAATCAACTAATGGACATGGGTGGGGGAATTTTGTATGAAACTGGCAATCGGAAGAGATGAGTTGCGCGATGCAATAGGGAAGGTTCAGAATGTTGTATCTGCTCGAAGCACTCTCCCAATGTTGCAGTACGTTCTGCTCGAAGCGAAAAAGAATTCTCTCAAGCTTGTCGCCACCGACTTAGAAGTCGGAATTGAATGCGTGGTCGAGTGTGAAAGTTTGGGACAAGAAGGGATCATGACGCTTCCATGCAAGAAGCTGCACGAAGTTGTAGCGAATCTTCCCCCTGGAAGTGTGAGCGTCAGTGTGAGTGATGGAACCACCGTTGCATTGAGTTCGGGAGTGGTAAGCTACAAGCTGATGGGAATGCCTCCCGATGAGTTCCCAAAATCGCCCGAGGTTAGCCGGGAGAGGGCGTTCAAGATGCCGCAGGCGGACCTCAAGGATATGCTCAAGCGGGTGAGCTTTTCGATATCGGTGGACCCCAACAGGGTGAATATCACCGGTCTGCTTTTTGCCCTTGTGGACAAGCAGTTGCGGCTTGTAACAACTGATGGCAGGAGGTTATCGTTTGCGCTCTATCCTCTTGAGAGCGCTTCTGGGTTCGAGGTTTCGCATATCATTCCTCGAAAGACAATTGTGGAGTTGGAGAGACTGCTCGGTGAGGAAGGAGATGTCACTCTGTACTTTTCGGAGAACCAGGTCGCCTTTGAATTCGAGAATTTGCTGGTGATATCAAATCTGATCGATGGGGTCTTTCCAAACTATGAACAAGTGATTCCCCGCGGCCATGATAAGAAGGTTGTCGTGGACAAGGAGCCTTTTGCGGTGGCCACGCGGCGAGCTCAGGTGATGACAACGGACCGATACAATTTGGTTAAGTATGAGATTACAAAAGGGAAAATGGTCGTCACCACAAATTGTCCGGAGGTCGGCGAGCTCAAAGATGAGGTGGAAATGGAATATGACGGCGCCGCTGTCGAGATGGGATTTAATCCGCAGTTTGTGCTTGACGTGCTCAAGGTGATACAGGAAGAAAAGGTCAGGATCGAATTGAAAGATTCACAGAGCTCGGGATTGTTCAAGCCAATGGGGAGCGATAACTACCTTTACGTGGTCATGCCGGTGAGATTGTGATGCACAAGAGCGTCCAAAGAAGACCTGGGGGAATCGAGTCAATTGACCGCATCATCCATAAGGTCTTCTCCAGCGGTAAGTTCGCCGAGCGCACTCATGTGGGGCAATTGTGGGCGCAATGGAAAGATATCGTCGGTGATGATGTTGCGCAGCATTGTGTGCCCGAAAAGCTGAGTGACGGGAAGTTGTATATTCGGGTTGACAGTCCGGTATGGCACCAGCAGCTTGACCTGTTGAAGGAAGATCTGAAAGAGAAAATCGAGGAAAAATTGGGTGGACCACGGATTGATAGAATCGTGTTCAGGTCGGGACTGCCATAGTTTTCGTGTTGTCGCAGGCTGTCTGGAACCCGCGGCAGCAACGAACACAGAGAAGTTGCAGTAAGAAAGTTGCCCTTCCATTAAACCGGTCCCCAGCCTCATACTGTGTGAGTAACGCACCACAACATCTTGTGTTCACTCTTGTTGAGAGTCATCTCATATTGTAGAAACCGCCGCATATTTTTCTTTACTTTTCGCCCGTAATATGCTATGATGAATTGATTTCTTCGAGACCAGAAAAAGCCCGTAAAATAAGGGAAAAATGAGCGAACAAGACCGACTTTACACCGCTGAAAAGATCCAGGTCCTCGAGGGGCTGGCCGCAGTTCGAAAGCGTCCTGCGATGTACATCGGCAGCACGAGTGAGAGAGGCCTACATCATCTCGTGCATGAGGTTGTCGACAACAGCATCGACGAAGCGATGGTCGGCTACTGCACGAACATCGACGTCGTCGTTCGCCCCGATGACAGCGTGACGGTTATCGACGACGGGCGTGGCATTCCCGTGGACATGCATCCGAAGGTGCGCAAGCCCGCACTCGAAGTTGTGATGACGATGTTGCATGCGGGCGGGAAGTTCGACAGCAAGTCATACAGGATTTCGGGCGGGCTGCACGGAGTTGGCGTGTCGGTGGTAAATGCGCTTTCCGAGTGGCTCGAGGTCGAGGTGTATCGCGACGGTTCGGTTTACTTCCAGCGCTACGAACGCGGGGTCCCGGCGCAGCCGATGGAGGTTATCGGAAAGACCAAGAAGACAGGGACAAAGGTCACGTTCAAGCCGGACAAAGAGATATTTGAGACAATCGAATTCCGCGCCGAGCTGCTGAAGAACCGGCTCCGTGAGCTCGCGTTTCTCAATCGCGGCCTGCAGATAAAGTTTGTCGACGAACGCAGCGGCGAGGAGCCGTCGGTGTTCAAGTATAAGAACGGCATCAAGGATTTCATCGAGCATGTGAACCGCAGCAAGAACACGCTTCACAAGACCTTCTACACCGAGCGCGAGCGCGAAAGCGTGGTCGTTGAGCTTGCTTTCCAGTATAACGACGGTTACGCCGAGAGCATCTTCAGCTTTGCGAACAACATCAACACGATTGAGGGCGGCACGCATCTTGTCGGGTTCAAGTCGGCTTTGACGCGGTGCGTCAACGATTACGCGCGCAAGAGCAACGTTACGAAGAATTCCGGCGTCTCGATCTCGGGGGAAGATGTGCGCGAGGGTCTGGCGGCAATCATTTCCGTGAAGCTGAGCAATCCTCAGTTCGAGGGACAGACGAAGACGAAGCTCGGGAACAGCGAGCTGAAAGGGATAACCGAGTCCATCGTCAACGAGGGGCTCACGGAATTCTTTGAGGAGACCCCTTCATCCGCGAAGAAGATTATCGAGAAGGCGTTCGGCGCGGCTCTCGCGCGTGAGGCCGCGAGGAAGGCGCGTGAGCTCACGCGACGGAAGGGCGTCCTGGAATCGGGCGACCTGCCCGGGAAGCTGGCCGATTGTTCCGAGCGCGACCCGGCGCTGTGCGAGATATACATCGTCGAAGGAGACTCGGCCGGAGGCTCCGCAAAGCAGGGTCGTGACCGGCGGTTCCAGGCAATCCTGCCCATCAAGGGGAAGATTCTCAATGTCGAGAAGGCGCGCGTCGACAAGATGTTGAGCAACGAAGAGATAAGAACGCTCTTCGCGGCGATCGGCTGTGGAGCGGGAGCGGATGAGTTCAAACCGGAGAACGCACGCTATCAGAAGATTATCATCATGACCGACGCCGACGTGGACGGCTCCCACATCCGCACGCTGTTGCTCACGTTTCTGTATCGTCAGATGGAAGAACTCATCAAGCGGGGATATGTGTACATCGCGCAGCCGCCGCTGTACAAGGTGAAGAAGGGCAAGACGGAGAGATACATCAAGAGCGACCGAGAGATGGATGATTTTCTCATCGAAGAGGGAATCAAGGGGCTCGTGGTCAGCCGGAACGGAGATAAGGACGCGTTCAGCGAATCGGCCCTCAAGGAAGTCGCGGAAACGCTCCGTGATGTGGAGCGCTTTGCAAGGGCTATCGAGCGCAAAGGTCTGTCGTTCCGCGAGTACCTCGCGAGCCGGCAGGAGAAGACCGAGAGGTTCCCGCTTTTCCTCATCGAGAGCGAAGGTGTCCGCGAGTACTTATACTCCGAGAAGGAATACGCAAAATACATGGAGATGCTCGAGGAACGGCGGCAGCGCGAATTGCCGTTTGACGAGAGCGCCAGCCGGCCGGGTTCTCCCGAAGAGCAGGAGAATGTGCAGATTGTGGAGTTCGCTGAATCGCGTGAGATCGAGGCGCTTTTCAAGAAGATCGGGCGCTATGGAATAACCCCTCAGAACTTCCTTGAGCCGGAGGATGACCTGATGAGGAATCAGCCATCCGCGCCGCAATTCGTCATCCGGAGAAATGGCGACGAACTGCCCGTCATCTCCGCCCTGGAGATACTCACCGCGATCAAGGACTTCGCCCGTCGCGGGCTCACGATTCAACGATACAAGGGACTCGGCGAGATGAATCCGGAGCAGCTCTGGGAAACAACGATGAATCCGGAGAAGCGTACGATCCTGCAAGTGAAGCTCGAGGATGCGCTCGCGGCTGAGGAGATATTCAGCGACCTCATGGGCGATGACGTCCAGCCGCGGCGGCAGTTCATCGAGGCGCACGCACTCGAGGTACGGAACCTCGACATTTAGGACGGGCACGGCGGCGTAGTCGAGTGACCCCCCTGCAAATCTGAGAATATGTATACCCAGAACGAAACCGTCATACCGGTCAACATCGAGACCGAGATGAAGAAGTCGTTCATCGATTATGCGATGAGCGTCATCGTCTCGCGCGCATTGCCGGATGCGCGCGATGGCCTGAAGCCGGTGCACCGGCGTATCCTGCATGCGATGAACGAGCTCGGTCTGGGCTCTCGCAGCGCATATCGCAAGTGCGCTCGCATCGTCGGCGACACCATGGGTAAGTATCATCCGCACGGCGATGCGCCCATCTATGACTCGCTCGTGCGCATGGCGCAGGACTTCAACATGCGCTATCCGCTCGTCGATGGACAGGGCAATTTCGGCTCGGTTGATGGCGACAACGCCGCGGCGATGAGGTACACCGAGGCGCGACTGGCTCCGATGGCCGCCGAGATGCTTGCGGACATCGAGAAGAATACGGTCGATTTCCAGCCGAACTTTGACGAGTCGCTCGAGGAGCCCATCGTCCTTCCGTCTGCATTCCCCAACCTGCTCGTGAACGGGTCATCGGGAATCGCCGTCGGCATGGCGACGAACATTCCGCCTCACAATCTGGGGGAAGTGCTCGACGCCCTCTGTATGCTCATTGATAATCCTCAAGTCTCGCTCGGCGAGCTGATGCAGTTGGTGAAAGGACCGGATTTCCCGACCGGCGGCGTCATTCTGGGCACGAAGGGCATAGAGCAGGCGTATCGCACGGGGCGCGGCCGGGTTGTCATACGCGCGCAGGCGTCGATAGAGAAGCCCTCGGGCGCCGGCAAAGAAAAGATCGTCATCCGGGAGATCCCGTTCCAGGTCAACAAGAGCAAGCTCATCGAGAGCATCGCCGCGCTTGCCCAGCACAAGAAGATAGAGGGCATTTCCGACGTCCGCGACGAGAGCGACAAGGAAGGAATGCGCGTCGTTGTCGAGTTGAAGCGGGGCGAGGTCGCCGAGGTGGTTCTGAACCAGCTCTACAAGCACACGGCGATGCAGAGCAGCTTCGGGGTCATCATGCTCGCGCTCGTCGACAAGCGACCGAGAGTGCTCAACCTCAAGCGTATGCTCTCGGCATACCTCGACCACAGAATAGAGGTGGTCACACGGAGGACCCGGTTCGACCTGGACAAGGCCGAGGAGCGCGCGCACATCCTCGAAGGCCTCAAGATAGCGCTCGATCATATCGATGCCGTCATCGAGACCATCAGAAAATCGCATACGCCTGAGCAGGCGCGAATTGCGCTCATGAGCCAGTTTGGCCTGACGGAGAAGCAGGCACAGGCAATTCTGGACATGAGACTGCAGCGGCTCACCGGCCTCGAGCGCGAGAAGATAGACGCTGAGTATGAAGACCTCCTCAAGACGATGGCGAATCTGCGGTCGATTCTCGAAAGTCCGCGCGTGCTGATGGGAGTCATTCGCAGCGAGCTGGGGGAGATAAAGAAGAAATATGCCGACCCGCGGCGCACTCAGATTCTCGGCGAAGCCGCCGAGTTCAAGGTCGAGGATTTCATCGCCGAAGAGGATATGGTCATCACCATATCACATGCCGGCTATATCAAGCGGCTGCCGGTGAGCACGTACCGCAAGCAGCGGCGGGGGGGCGTCGGCGTGACGGGCATGGAGACGAAAGAGGAGGATTTCGTCGAATATCTCTTCATCGCGTCCACGCATGATTACATCCTCTTTTTCACCGACCGCGGGCGCGTGTACTGGCTGAAGGTGCATGAGATTCCGCGCGCGGGCCGGTATTCAAAGGGGCGCGCAATTATCAACATGCTGCAGTTGGCCGAGGGCGAGAACGTGGCCGCATTCCTGGACGTGAAGTCATTCGAGGACGGCAAGTACGTGATGATGGTGACCGAGAAGGGCATCGTGAAAAAGACGGAGCTCGCCGCATTCAGTAATCCGCGTACCGGCGGCATCATCGCTATCTCGCTCGACCAGAATGATAAGCTCACGCAGGTGATGCTCACGAACGGCGACGAAGAGATACTGCTCGGCACGCAGCAGGGCCTCGCTATCCGATTCCATGAGCGACAGGTGCGTCCGATGGGCCGGAGCGCGATGGGCGTCATCGGAATCCGCCTCGAGGAAGGCGACCGCGTCATCGGAATGGAGCGCGTGGACCCGAATGCGACCATTCTCGTGGTGACGGAAAACGGTTACGGCAAACGGACCGATTATGACGAATATCGAATACAGAATCGCGGCGGCAAAGGCATCATCAACATAAAGACGAGCGAGCGCAATGGCCGCTGCATCGGCATGAAGACCGTGCGCGAGAATGAGGAAGTGGTCTGCGTGTCCTCGAAAGGGATGGTCGTGCGCGCGCCTGTGAGGGAAATATCCGTAATCGGCCGGAACACGCAAGGAGTACGCGTGATCCGTTTGCAGGAAGACGATACGTTTGTCGCCGTCGCTGTCGTTATGCCGAAGGAGAAGGAAGACACCTTCGCCGAGGAGAGCCCACCGGCTGCGCCCGACGCAGCCGAGGCCGCCGAGGATGCGGGGGATGCAGAAGAAATGGCTGAACCTGAAACCAGCGGCCCATCTAAACCTGATCTTCCCTAGCACGAAAGCACGTGGCTCGGCTCTGCCCGCCCTACAGCGAAATGAGGTTGCCTCTTCACGAGCCCATGTCAACCTTCACGGTCTTATCGTAGCATCTGACTGCTTCGCGGTGGCGGCCGAGTTGCTCGAGAGCGACACCTTTCTTGTACCATGTCTCGGTGTCATCCGGATTCAGTTCAAGTGCTCTGTCGAAGCATCTCAACGCCTCCTTGAACTTTCTGAGCATCGCGAGCGCGACGCCCATGTTGGCCCATGCCTCGGGCAGATACGGGTCAAGTTTCACGGCTTTATCGTAGAGTTTGATAGCCTCGCTGTGCCGCCCGAGTTTCTCGAGCGCCACGCCTTTGTTCGACCACGCCTCTGCGTTGTATGGGTTGAGGTCGAGGGCCCGTTGATAGCATTCGACTGCCTCCTCATAGTTGCCGACTTTCGCGAGCGCGACGCCCTTATTCGACCACGCGCCCACGTGGTCGGGGTCGCGCTGTAAGGCCGCATCGTAGCAGTCGACCGCTTCGGCATATGCTCCGAGTTTTGCAAGCGCGACGCCCTTGTTCGACCATGCGGAGGGGTCGTTCGGACTCATTAGGATAGCCGTGTCATAGCAGCGGATCGCCTCCTGATGTCTGCCGAGGATTCTCAGGGCAATCCCCTTCTTGCACCAGGCGTCGGCGGTGTCGGCGCTAAGCTGGGCGACCCTCTGGAATACGGGTCTGGCGAGCCGAGGATTTCCTCTCTGGCTGAAGTGAGCGCCGAGGGCAAACAAGAGTTTCATGTCGTCTTCGGCCAGCTCGAGGGCTCTGCCGACCTTTCCGTCCGTGAGAAGCTTTGTCATCCGCTCGAACTTCCCCTCTCGACTTCTCCGACCGATGCTTGTCAGGGCTCGTACCACCGACTTGAGAGATATCATCTGCTGACCGCCTTCGGGGAGCAATCAACTCTTCCATAATTTAAGCTCTCCTGGCGTCAGCGTTCTGTATGCTTCATTACAAATGGCGTCCCGTGCCATATGGCATGTTCCTCGCTGTCGAATTGGTTCTGCGGTGACATAGTTATAGAAAGGTGTATGCCCAAGTGAAAGGGGGCTGATGGAAATGAGAGGAACGGATTCCTTGAGGTTTTGTCAGGTTTGCGGGTGTACGCCGTGCAAAGCCTGCGGCGCGGACATAAAGGACAGGCTGTGCAGCGGCTGTGGTAAACCGGCGAAACAATGCACGTGCAAATAGCCGCTCCTGCATGTCTCTTGAGCGGTCATATGAGAAAGAAAGCCCTCCCCTGGGGGAGGGCTTCTTCTTTATGTGCTATAATGGCCGGATTCCGGGGCAGCCTGTGCGCGCTTGTCTGTGCGGCTAGGTCGCCCGGCAAGAAAACGGTATGAAAGGGAAGGAGCGGCTCGATGAAGGCATGGATCGAAGATCGGGCGGAAATGGAAAAGATTTTGGAACGCGCGGCCGTGGGACGGCTGGGTCTTGTGACGGATGAGGGGCCGTACATCGTGCCACTCAATTTCGCGTATCGGGACGGGTGCATCTACGTTCATACGGGCATCGAGGGGCGGAAACTCGAGGAGATACAGAAGAATCCATACGTATGTTTCGAGGTTGACGAGCTCTTGGAGATCGTTCCGAACGAGCAGCCCTGTCTCTTCACGACATACTACCGCAGCGTCATCACATGGGGAATGGCCCGGCTCGTGGAGGACGACGCGGAGAAGATGAAAGGCCTCGAGCTTCTCCTCAAGAAATACGCCTCGAACACCAAACACGAACCGGTGCCGGAGCATGCGCTTGCCATTGTGAACGTATGCGAGATTCGAGTCGAAAAGATGACCGGCAAGGCAAACTTGCCGGAAGGCGGGCCGGGCTGATTAATTCGGCTGAGAGTCGCGAGAGGAAACCGTGGCAGCGGCGGCCGGCGGCGGCTGGGATGTAACAAGAAGCTTCCTCACCTCTGGCGCGAGCGCCCGGGCGATTGTGCGGTTGCCCTCGGGCGTGTAATGCTCGAAGCAGTCGATGAAATCAGTCTCTCTGAGCAGGCTGACAAGGCTGAGGCAGAAGCTGGTTCCGAATGTGGTTGTATTTGCAAGTCGGACGACCGAGTCAGCGAAGATGAACGGGTCAAACGGCTTTCGCTGCCGCATCTCGTCTATGTGAATCGGGGTGATATAGAAGAGCAAGACGTTCCGCCGACGGGTCGCGGTCTCTGCCAGGAGGCGCAGGGTTTCCAGGTGGGGGTTGCTCGTGCTGACCTCGAGCGTATATTGCTCGAACAGTTGCTTATCCCCGAAGCGGTCGATAATCGTTTCGTCGCTCCGCAAACCCTCGAGCAACCGTGCTGCAGGGTCTTCCTCCGACTCAAGCCCAAGCCGTATTCGCCCCCAGGTCTTCAAACCTTTGATGCACAGCACCGGCTGCGTCAAGGGGGAAAAGAACCGTTTCGGCGCAGATATGCCTTCCCGTCTCAGGATGGCTTTTTCCGCCGAGGTAGTGCACTCGCTAAGCGGCACCAGGGCGCCTAATTCCCGGAAGGAGAACCGCTCCTCGCTCTCCCATGAACGCGGGCCGAGGTTGCGCCAGTTGATCGGGATGATGATGAGGTCGGGCGAGTAATCAGCGGCCTCAAAGAGCAGGCAATAGTAATGGAACAGGCGAGCGCCCGCAAATGACCAGTCGACAACCGTCACGGGGCCGAGCTCAGGATACGAGTCTGCAAGGACATCTTCAAGAACGGCCGGGATACGAGGCGTATCTGTCCGTGCCCACGGCGGGGGTGCGACTGAAGAATCGCCGAAATAAAAGATAAGGCGGCCGGTTGAGGCGTTCGCTGCGCGGGCGGGCCTGTTGTGGTATATTACCGCATAAGGAGCAATCTTGACAGCATATTTTAAGGCGGTCTGCGGGCCGATCATAACAACGGAGGCGGCGAGGACAGATGCAACAAACGCAATAAACCACAGAAGTGTCCTGGACAACGTATTCATGTGCCTGATGGTGTTTACTCCTATCGAGTGGGCTCTTGGACATTATAGCATTCCATCAGGGTGTGTCAAAAAAAGCACTTGCATTTCCTCTTCGGCTTCCGCTAATATTCTCTGTGTGCAGAGGCCGGCGCGGTTCTGCCGCTGTGGGGAGGAAAAGCCGCAATCCCGATGAAGAGGCCTTTTCTCCGCAGGCGCGCGGCCGGAGGCAGAGGAGGGCAACAGTGCTTTTGCGTCAATTTGAAGTGACTCCGTTCATGTCGAACTGCTTCGTTCTCGGGTGCGAGGAAACAAGAGAGGCAGTGATTATTGATGCCGGTGAATACTCGGATGAGGTCAGCCGCTTTCTCCAAGAGCAGGCTCTTAGGGTCAAATATATCGTTCTCACACATTCCCACGTCGACCATGCTGGCGAGATCGGCAGATTCAAGGAAGAAACGAGAGGATTGATTGCGCTCCACGAGGACGAGGAGCCCCTCTATACGAATCTCGCGTCTCAGGCGCGGCTCTTTGGGTTTCGGCTCGAAGCCCCTCCGCCTGCAGACCAGTTGCTCCATCACGGCGACGAACTCACCTTCGGGGCGGGACACCGGCTGGGAGTTATTCATTGCCCGGGACATTCACCCGGCGGGATTTCCATCCTGTGGGATAGCGTCGTGTTCGTGGGGGACACGCTTTTTGCGGGCTCGATCGGGCGCACCGACCTGCCCGGCGGCGATTACCGCACCCTCATTGATTCGATAAAAAACAGACTCCTTCCGCTCGGCGATACCGTCCAAGTGTTCCCCGGCCATGGACCGGCCACTACGCTTGGGACGGAGAAGATGTACAATCCGTTCCTGACCTAAGAGACGAGTCGCCCGGTCCAATTGTGGCAGCGTGGCTATCTGACGGTAGATCAACCGCATGGCTAACGCCAAACCCGCATAGATCCGCCATTTTTTCAACACTGTTAACAGGTTATCCCCAATTTTCCGTGGTTTTCAGGGCCACGTGCCCGGCTTTGCCGTAAGAACACTGACCGGGCGCGAGACACTTTCGAGCACTGATTGTGCATCATAGGGGCGTTTGCGATGGAGGACTGGAAAGAGTTATCAACAGGGGATATTTGGAGTATTTTGGTCCTGAAGCACTGAGGCTCCACGTATACGTTCTGGCCGTTTGTAAGATGATAACCAATTGAAAGGAGTGAGGTTATGAATCTCCATCATCGTGCTCTCGCAGCGTGTTGCGCCCGAGGGGTTATTCTCCCGCGGACTTGTGAAAGGTTATTTTCCACAGGTTTTCCACAGGGGGACGAAAGGATCAGCATGGTCGTCGGTGAGGCTTGTGGTGGACAGAGACGAAAGGGGACGAAGCCGAGATGGCCTGCGAAGAGCTGCGTGAGCGGCGCTCACGGTTTCTCTCGGGGGATTATTCTTTCCATGCCGCCCATAAAGGGCCTGAGGTTTTGGGGGATGACCACGGTTCCGTCTGCCTGCTGGAAGTTCTCGAGGATGGCCACGACTGTGCGGCCAATGGCGAGGCCGGAACCGTTGAGTGTGTGAAGAAAGCGGGGTTTTCCACCCTTCGGCCGATACCGGATATTGGCCCGCCGTGCCTGATAATCCTCGAAGTTACTGCAGGATGAGATTTCACGGTAGGTACCCTGCGACGGGACCCACGCCTCGATGTCATAGCATTTGGCGGCGGCGTCTCCCAGGTCGGCCGTGCAGAGTGCGACCACGCGATAGGGGATTTCGAGAAGTTGGAGCACTTCCTCGGCGTCTCGGGTAAGCTTTTCGTGTTCTTCGTACGAGACCTCAGGCCGGCAGAATTTCACCAGTTCCACCTTGTTGAACTGGTGGACCCGGATCATTCCGCGGGTGTCTTTTCCGTAGGAGCCGGCTTCCCGGCGGAAACAGGGTGTATAGGCGGCGAACCGTATCGGCAGCGAGGATTCAGCGAGGATTTCATTGCGAAAGATGTTTGTGACAGGCACCTCTGCCGTTGGCACGAGAACGTACTGGTCGGGCTGACACATGAAGTAATCACCCGCGAACTTCGGGAATTGCCCCGTGCCGACCATACTATCGATATTGACCATGAATGGAGGCAAGACCTCGGTGTAGCCATGCTTCGTCGTGTGAAGGTCGAGCATGAAGTTCATAAGCGCACGCTCAAGCATGGCGCCCGCGCCAAAGCTCAGGGTGAAACGCGCGCCCGTGATCTTCGCCGCGCGCTCGAAATCGAGAATGCCGAGCTTCTCGCCCAGGTCCGCATGTGAGAGAGGCTCGAAATCGTATGTCGGCGGAGTTCCCCACGTGCGGATCTCCACATTGTCGGCCTCGCTCTTTCCGTAAGGGACCGAGCTGTGCGGGATGTTGGGAATGGCCAGCCACTGAGCACGTATCCGCTCCTCTTTATCGTTGATCTCAGCGTCGAGCGTCCGTATCCGCTCGCCGACGGCACGCATCTCCTCGATGAGGGCTTCAGCATCTCGGCGGGCCTTCTTGAGTTCCGCGATTCGCTCCGAGACGGCATTCTTCTCCCGCTTGAGCTCATCGGCGGCAAAGACGAGTTTTCGGCGTTCCTCCTCGAGGGCAAGCAAAGGACCGAGGTCGAAGGCAGAACCACGCGCGTCGAGCGCCGCGCGCACGACGTCGGGATTCTCACGTAATAATTTGACATCAATCATCTTATAACCTTTCCTTATGCCCCAGCAGTCGGTTGATGAGCGCCTCCAGGTCATCCCGGGAATAATAGTCTATCTCGACCCTGCCTCGTTTTCCACGCTGTCGGATACGAACTTTCGTACCCAAGGCACGCTGGAGTTCCTCCTCCACGAGCCGGACATCGGGGTCCGCCTCGACATGACGACGCGGGCGGGTACGCCGGCGAGTTTGCACGAGGCGCTCGACCTGCCGCACCGATAAGTCCTCTGAGAATATACGCTTACAGAGGTCGAGTTGCGTCGCGGCGTCAGCGAGAGACAAGAGCGCGCGTGCATGACCCATCGAGAGTGTTCCACGTGAAACGTGCGCCTGTACTTCCACGGGCAGGCCGAGGAGGCGCATCGTGTTTGCTATGGTAGACCTGTCCTTGCCCACATACATGCTCAGGAGCTCTTGGGTCAACCCGAACTCATCGATGAGCGATTTATAGGCGGTGGCTTCTTCAATGGGATTGAGGTCCTGCCGCTGGAGATTTTCGATGAGCGCGAGCCGGAGCATTTCTTCATCGCCAGCATCCTTAACGAGCGCCGGAATGCTCATCATGTCGGCCCGCTGGGCCGCTCGCCAGCGGCGTTCGCCCGCAATTATCTGATATTTCGAGCCAGACTGTCGGACGATGATGGGCTGGAGGACTCCGTGGGCCTTAATGGACGCTGCCAGTTCCGACAACTTCGCTTCATCGAAATCCTCGCGCGGCTGGAAAGGGTTCGGCTCGATTTCATCGAGGCCGATGTGCTGCCACTGAGTTGCCTCATAGCGCGCCAATTCCTCGGGCTCTCCGATCAACGCCTTGAGGCCCTTACCGAGAACTTTCTTCTCCACCATTGATCACTTCCTTTGCGAGATTGATGTATGCGACAGCACCGGCACAGGAGATGTCATAGAAAACGATGGGTTTCCCGAAGCTCGGCGCTTCACTGAGACGCACGTTCCGTGGAATGACCGTCTGATATACCTTGTGACCAAAGAAGTTACGCACTTCGGCCTCCACTTGATGCGAGAGATTGGTGCGGCTATCAAACATCGTCAGGACAATTCCTTCGATGTCCAACCTGGGATTGAACGCTGTTCTCACCAGCTTGAGCGTGTCAATGAGTTGTTCGATGCCCTCGAGCGCGTAATACTCGCACTGAAGCGGTATGAGCACGGATTTGGCGGCGACCAGTGCGTTCACCGTAAGCAGTCCAAGGGATGGTGGGCAGTCGATCAACACCACATCATAAATGCGCTCGTCAGACGCGATGACCGGGGCCAGTGAGGGTGCCAGCGCGCGCTTGAGTCGTTGTTCCCGATGCTCAAGCTGGAGCAACTCCACCTGCGCTCCCGTGAGGCTCATGCCCGATGGAACGATGTCGAGCAAGGGCAGCACGTTCCTAAGAACCACCCGTTCCAAGGGAATGTCGCCGATGAGCAGCTCATAGACGGTCGGGCGCTGGGCCTTGCGGTCAAGGCCGAATCCGCTCGTAGCGTTGGCCTGCGGGTCGAGGTCAACGAGAAGCGTCCTTTTCTCCGCTGCTGCGAGACAGGCGGCGAGGTTAACCGATGTGGTCGTCTTGCCGACTCCGCCCTTCTGGTTGGCAACCGCGATGATTCGCGCCATCGACGGGAGTCCTTTCTGCCGGACATACAATGAGGTACGGCCTGAAAGACCCGATGGAGCCCCCAGGCATTGGAGAGATTCTAAGACGTACTCAAGGAAAAGTCAACAGGATTCTTTGCGTTCCACGTGGAACGGTTCCTCAGAAAAGTGGCGCTTTCCGCATCTTCCTCATGCTCCTCGGATAGGACGAGGAGGTTGGCAAGATCTTCCTAAAAGCTATGAGCGACCGCGGTGATACTGTGCCAGGCAAATTGTAACTCATTGATACATCTATGGTTGAGCCTAGCATGGCGGCTGCCCTTCGGAGTCCCGCCACGTCCCCTTCTCGACGAAATTCGCCCATCTGTCCGATAAACCAACCGTCCACCCTCACGAAAGGGATTGCCAGTTCGCAGGCGGTCGCAGGCGAGGCGACCGCACGGCAGAAAGCGACGTCGAATTGTTCCCGGAGCCCTTCCTCATGTGCGAGCGCTTCGGCGCGCCCATGAAAAACCACCGCATTTTCCACGCGAAGCTCATGCGTGAGCATCTTCAGAAAAGAAACTCTTTTTGCTTGTAACTCAATTATAGTGATTGACCACTGAGGCTGTAATATTTTTATAATCATTCCCGGCAGGCCCGCGCCTGAGCCGATATCGAGTACTCGCGGCAGGTGTTTACTGTGCGGCGTCGCGGCCACGCGTTCGGCAAAACGAGCTGCGACAAGCGAGTCCGCGAAGAGCTCGCGCGCCGCGCGTGTCGGCTCCGTTGTGCCCACGAGCCGTATGCGCGGGTTCCACTTTTGCAGGAGCGCGTAATGCGCGCAGAGCGTATCGAGCTGCTCGCTCGACAACGTGATGTCAAGCCGCGCGGCTTCGTCCCGGAGTGTGTGACGAAAGAGTTCTCTCATGCCGAGAAGCATGCCGGCATTCTACCATGAATCAGAGAATTATTCTGTGCATATCGGGAGAGGAGCGCCGAACCATGCCGGATATGCGCGCGCTCCTCGCTGTCGACTATCGGGGGCGCGATGGTTCTTTCAAGCGGGCGGGAAGTCCCGCCGTCGCTTTCTTCTCCTCTATGGCCCAAAGAGGGATCACGCTGGCTGTGGCCACCCCAGGCGCCTGCGACCCCGGTCTGCGAGGGGTTCGAGTGCCACGGCGTCGAGCAGCGAGAGTTTGTTCGTTAGGCCGGGTATGCGAGCCAGAAACAGCGCTTTTTCGAGCACCCATGCCGTGTGGCCGTTGAGGGTAAAGCCCATGATGCTCGCGATTGCCCGGCGGCCGCCGATAGGCAGTACTACTCCGAGCTCACGATAGTGGAATGTCCTCAGAGGCCTTTCCTCGATGCTGTTTCTGATATTGTCCGCCACCAGGCCTGCCTGCTGATGGGCCGCCTGCGCGCTTTGGGGGACAGGGGTCGAGAATGCGCCGGTACTGACCGCGTCGCCGAGTGCGAACACATTGGGGTGGCCGGGCAATCGGAGCGTTGGCATTACTCGGATGCGGTCGTCTGCGTCGAGGGGAGTCCCGAGAGAGCGGTACAGGGGCAATCCTCTCAGACCGCCGGACCAGATCACCGTGTCTGCACGGAGGATGCGTCCGCCGTTCAGCCGAATGACCCCTTTTGCAATTCGTTTGACGGTCGTGCCGGTAAGGAGTCGGACACCGACGTGCTTCAAGGTGTCTTCCGCCGGTTTCCTCAAGCCGCGCCCCCACGTGGAGAGTATGTGCGAGGATGATTCTATGAGGACGATGTCGGCCGTTGCGCGTCCTCCCGTCGTTTCTCCGCGGTTGCCCTGTCCATTCAGCATGTGGGTCAATTCGCAGGCGACCTCGATGCCCGTGGGTCCGGCTCCGATGACGGCTATTGTGCGACGCTTCCGGTCGGTCCGCTTCGGCAGCTTCGTTGTGGACGTGGCCATCAATGGGAGAACGTGCTCACGCAGGCGCAGGCAATCGTCGAGGGACTCGCAGAAAAAGAGCCGAGCACCTCGGTCTGCGGGAACGACCCCTGGCGCGGCTCCGAGCGCTATGACGAGATAATCGTAGTCTACGTTGCCGCCGGTTGTCTTCACGATGTGCTTCTTCAGGTCGACGCCGGTAACGACGGCGACGCGAACATGATAGTTTTCGCTCGTCCACAGGCTGTCGAGCCGTGTCGTGATGCACTTCGGGGGGAGGCGTCCCGCAAGGACGTCGGGCAGAAGCGGCTTGAACTCGAAGTGCGGGTTGCAGTTGATGAGGTTCACTTCCCATTGTTTCGGTGGCAGGCAGCACGAGAGGAGATGCTGCGCGACGTATATGCCGCCGAATCCCCCGCCAAGAATCACGATTTTCGACGATCCCACGTTCCGCAATTCCTCGCCACGCGCTCGGAGTGTCCGCACGTCCATCCGCTCAGCCGTGCCTGCATTAAGCTTAACAGGCTTTCTGGAAAGTGAAAGAGACAAGCCCCGTTGACTTCCTGGCGGCGCCCGCGCGAATGCATATTCGTGTGCCCGTGTGAGATATTTCGCTCCTCCCAGCATGGTAACAGGGCAGGTGGAATCCGAGCAGGAGCACGGCCGGCGAGTCCGCCGCGCCGCCGCGTTGACGCTCCTTGGAAACCTGTGCTAAAATTAAGAATAATGGCTGTTTCTCGCTGTCTCTGTCTCGGACCATACGGAAGACGGACGGTTTTTCCAGATGCAGGAAACAAACGGGGACCCCGAAGAAGGCGGGAGCGTGGCCGCTGCCGATGCTGCCCTGCCGGAACGCAGACAGCCACTTATTGCGGTGCTCGTTGCCATGACGGCTCTCTCCATCGTTATGCTCCTGATGCTTCTGGCTGTAAAGAAACCTCCCTCGCAGGGGCTGATTGAATCAAAAAGCGGTTCGGGAGACGTTCCTCCCGGGGATTATTCGCCGTGGGTCACCATTGAAGGTCATACGTACGCGATTCACACCAACGTCGCGGGGCTTCGCGAATTGCGGCTGGATGGATTTATCAGGAATACCGGGGAGAAGGCAGTGCGTTCCGCCGATGTGCGATGCCATTTCCGAGCGCGTGCCGGAGGTGAGGTAACGAAGGATATTCCGCTCATTGCTGAAAGTGAGTTGGAGGAGCTTGACGGCGGTCCGCTCATGCCGTTCTCGGGCAGGGAATTCCACGCGCGCATCGGCACGCTTCCTGAGAACGCGGAGCCCGACCTTCTGCGGGTGGAAGTCATCAATGTCGGCTTGTTCGAGCCGTAAACCGGTCGAATTCCGGATACCTATGAGGAGACAATCGTGGATGTCGAAGAATTGGAGAAAAAACTGGCCGAGGGCTATTCATCGGTCGAAGCCTGGATAAGAAAGCATGCGGAGCGGGTCTGTTTCCCGATTTACTCTTCGGTGGACCTGCGCGATGCCGGCTTCAAGATTTCGGCGATTGACGCCAATATATTCCCTGCCGGGTTCAACAACCTGTGCGATTCATTTCTCGACAAGGGCGCGAAGTTGCTGCGCGAGTGCGTGCTGGCGACGTACGGGAATGTCGAGCGAATCCTGATTTACCCGGAAAGCCACACGCGCAACAAGTATTATTTGCAGAACCTGTGCATGCTCCAGTCGATGGTGGAGCGAGCAGGCTTTGCGGTTCTCATTGGAACGATGGATCCGAAGTTTCGAGATGACATTACGGAGCTTGATGCCTCGAGCGGAAAGAAGGTTCGCATACACAAGCTCGCAGCAGAGAACAGACGCCTCCACAGTGAGGATTTTGACCCGGACCTCATCCTCATCAACAACGATTTCTCGGATGGCAGGCCGTCGGGTTTGGTCGGACTCGAGCAGCCGGTGACTCCGCCTCCTGAGATGGGGTGGTATCTCCGCTCGAAGTGGGAGCACTTCCAAATCTATGATTCGCTCATCCGGGAATTTGCGGAGATACTCGAAGTGGACCCGTGGCTGCTCTCGCCGCTGACGGATTTCGCGAGTGACGTCGATTTCAAGGACGGTCGTGGAATCGAGCGGGTTGCGAGCTCCGTTGACGTCCTGCTCGAGCGCGTCGCTGCAAAGTACCGCGAGTACGGCATAGACAGGAAGCCGCTCGCTTTCATCAAGGACGACGCCGGGACCTACGGGATGGGCATTGTTGTCGTCGATTCGGGCGAGGAAGCGCTCAATCTCAACCGGAGCCAGAGAAATAAGATGTCGCGCGGCAAGAGCGGCTCAGGCATCCGGGCAGTTGTTGTTCAGGAGTGCATCCCCACGGCGGATTATTTCAATGGGCATCCCGGCGAGCCGGTGGTGTATATGATAGCGGACCAGGTGCTCGGCGGATTCTTTCGTTACAGCGAGAACAAGTCAGAGACAGAGAGCCTGAACGCTCCGGGCACCCAGTTTGCGAAGCTCTGTCTGGCAGAGGGCGACGACATCGATGAGGTGCTGGCCTGTTATCATGGCCACTGTTCCTTTGCCCTGTACTATACCATCGCCCGAATCTCGTGTCTCGCCATGGGGCAGGAGATGAAGCGCCGAGAGCTGTGTCCTCCAGCTATCGTCGGCAAATGAGTTTACGGAGCGCCGTAACGAATTCTTCGACCTCGGGAGGCAAATGTTGACGCTGCCAAGCCGTAATAAGGGAACGCCTGCATCATCCCACGCGCAACCGTTTTGGTTTCAAGGGGGGCCGCGTGTCTTTGCGGCGCTTCCGCTCCGCATGGTTCGGCGCAAGCTCGGGTTCCTCCGCAGCAGCGGTCTGGGCGTCGAGCTGATGTTGTACGACACGAATTGGATATGCAGCTACCCCGTCGACAAGGTTTCGGAGCTCGCGTATCTGCTGTGGGATGCGGAGATCGAGGTCTCTGCGCATGGCCCCATTCACGACCTCAATCCCGGCAGCCTCGATGCCATTGTGCGCGATTACACCCGGCACTGCTATTTCAAGACGCTTGCGATTTGCCATGCTCTGAGAGCGAAGACGCTGGTGCTCCATTTGGGAATCAATCCCCTGTTGCCTGACAGCGCGCTTGACAAATGGCTCGAATGCAGCATCCGAACGTGGAGGCCGATTGTGGACCTGGCCGAGCAGCTTCGGCTGACGATAGCACTCGAGAATATGTTCATTCCCTCTCCCAAGCATCTGATTGCTCTCAAGGAAGGCCTGAGGTCGGATGCAATCAAGTACTGCTTTGACATCGGTCACTACAACGCCTACTCGAAGACGCCCTTGAGTCACTGGCTCAACGAGCTCGGCGGCGACATAGTTGAATTGCACTTGAACGATAACATGGGAGAGGAAGACGAACATCTTGCAATCGGGAAGGGCACGATAGATTTCAAGAAATTCTTCCGAGAGCTTTCGGTTCGAAAGATGCGACCCCAGCTCACCATCGAGATGACGAGTGAGAAATTTGATGAGAGCCTCGAGTTCCTCGTGAAGAACAACCTGATGGCCATGTTTCAGGATTCCTAGCGCGGCATCGGCGCAGACCGAACATTACCGGCTGATGCGTCCCGCGCCCGCTTGGGGCCCCGCGACGGAAGGAGGAGGTCCATGCTTTACCTGAAGGAATCGAGGAAATCCATTGATGAAGTCGGCACAGCCATTGAAGAAGCGGCGAAGAAACGCAAGTTCGGTGTGCTTACGGTTCATAATCTCAAAGAGACGATGAAGAAAAAAGGTGTGGAATTCGAGAAGGAATGCAGGATATTTGAGATATGCAATCCGCAGCAGGCTAAGAAAGTGCTCGAGGCGGACACGAGAATCTCGACGGCCCTGCCGTGTCGGATCTCAGTTTATGAGGACGGTGGCACAGTGAAAATAGCCACCATCAAGCCAACCGCTCAGCTCGCTATGTTCGGGCGAAAAGACCTTGCATCGGTCGCGGCGGAAGTCGAGAAAACAATCATTGAAATCATGGATGAAGCTGCGGGATAGGCAGATTTCACAGATTAAAGGAGCGTTCTAACCACCAAGGCACCAAGACACTATGAGTTTGCTCCCTTCGTCTCTCGCCCGGTGGGCTTGACAGACATGCAGGGTTTGGCGAAAATAGGGAATGAAGGCATGCTGAATCGGTTCGGGGGTGAATTCAGTGCCGACATATGTTTATAAAGCAAAAGAGGCTGGTTGCGGACTTTGCCGCGATACCTTCGAGCGGAAACAGAGCATGAACGACCCTCCGCTGGAACGGTGTCCTGAATGCGGGGGTCCCGTAGAACGCGTCATCTGCGCGCCATTCTTGCGCACCGGCCGCTCGGACAAATCCGTCCTTGCTGATGATAACCTTAAGAAGCACGGGTTCACCAAGTTGATAAATGAGGGCGGCGGCAAGTATCGCAAGACCTGGTAGGCGCCGGACGGATATCTGTTGCGCGCACATACGGCAAGCCGTGGTGCATAGAAGTCCTTCAGTTCCCGAGCTCGCGGTAGAGAATCCACGTGGGCTCGGGCGGTTTCCTGTCCATGTAAATCTCGAACGTTCTCCCGTCCGTGGCTTCAACCACGAAATAGGTGCGATGGCGGCGCAATCGCCATGTCTTACGATGCGGCGCGCCAGCGGGGAACTTCCAATCCTGCCAGCTCCGCAGTATCCGTTCAATCTTGAAGTTTTGCTCTCGCCATGTGAATGAAGTAGGCCTGAGAGGCTCACCTTCGGTCGTGACCTCGATTTTTTCGGAATAAACCTGCATTTTCTTCTTCAGCATCGCGCGATGGAGCGCCCCATCACTCGACAGGCTCCGCGGGGCCGTGTCTTTGGTATTCAGGCGACAGGAAGAGCGATATGCCGCCGACCCGTTCGGCGACGGTGTAGCCGTTTTCGATGAGCAGCCGCTTGTACTCGCCCACATGCGGTGCGATGGAGTTTCCGTATACGAGCAGGTCTATCTGTTTAGAACGGATGCCCTCTCGAATTTCGGCATCGGTGATTGTCTGCGTTAATGGTTTTATCTCGTCCGGAATTCTATCTTCGAGCTCGAGCATGGTCATGTTTTCGGTTCTCGGCATGATGTTGACATCGGCCTCGAGCAGATATCCCGGCCACAGGCTGAGCACAGCCGCATCCGGTTGAACGAGCCTGTCTATCGCGCGCGAAACTTCCCGCACGTTCTGAAGATGCCAATCCTCCTTGCCGCCCTCGGTCGGCATCGAGCCCGGAAGGTTGTTCCCCTCAAAGATGGTGAATTGTATCTTGCCGACGGCGAGGTACGCGAACATGACGGCGCCAATTCCGAGAATTCCGACCATCGTTCTTCGTGCACGCGCCGTTCTTGCCGCTTCGAAGAGGTAATACACGAGGTCAACGGCAAGCATCATGAAAAAGGGCACCGGAACGGAAAAATATCTGCCGAACGTGGGGGTGGGAAGCAGCGACACAAGAAAGACAGCGCCTGCAACGTGAAAGGCGGGATTCCACTCGGACAGCGGGACGCGCCGCACAAGCTGACGGCAAAGGTACGCAAAGAAAACCATCACATAGCCCAGATAGAGTGTGGGCCTGGTGTGGGGGTAATCGAAAAGGAGTTGGCGCACGTGGTCCCATTTCTGCCCGAAGGAACCTATCAATCCGCCGGACGTCTTCACGCTATGGATGAGCAATACGTCCCACACATATTGCCCCGGATTCGCGACGAAAAATGGAAGGTTGACCATCAGCGCAAGCGCAACACCGCCGAGAAAATAGTACACTGCATGCCGAACTCCTCCTCTCTCCGCCTTGATGATATGAAAAACAAGCACGGGCACAACGGCGGCAATATACAGGCGCGCATCAATGCTCAGCCCGAGGAAGAAGCCGGAGAGCGCATACAACATCGGAGAAGAACGCGCCTTTACGGGCTTCAGAAGGATGATGGAAAGGAGCAGGAAGAACGTGTTGAGGACGGGGATTCTCGCGCACGTGAATAGTATGAAGATGAATGGGGCAAAGCAATAGAGGGCTGCAACCGACGCTGCGAAAACATAGCTCCGGGTCCTTGCAAGAGCATACCGGCACACTATGGCGCCAATTCCTGCGGCCAGAACCGCGCAGACGATTCGCGCAGCCGCCCATGTGTAGCCGAAGATGTTCATGATGAACCCAAACAGATACGGCAGCAGCGGCATCTGCGGCGAAAAAAAATCGAGATACACATGGCGACCATGCTCGAAAATCGACTTGCCAAAAACGAGGAAGAATCCCTCATCCACGTCGGCCGGCCGCCTCAAAGCGAGATAGGAAAAGAAAGCGAAGAGCAGCGCGAACATCATCGCGACGAAGAGCGCCTCGTATCGCATCGGCTTCTCTGTTTGATCCCAGTCGCCGATACGGTGACTATCGGACTCGGCTTGCCGGTTCTGCTCCGCCGTCAATTCTCTTCCTTCCTTTCTGCAAACACCCAAAGAAGCAGCATGGCGATTTGGATAACGACCCCTGCGAAAGCGAGAGCGGACCATGCGTTCGGAAAAAGGTCGGCCATAAAGACCAGCGAATTCTCCGTCTTGAGCGCCCAGTTCTTCTCGCCGCTCCACCCCCAGTTGTATTTGACAACAAGCAGGGGCAGCCATACTATCAGGAAGTTTTCACAGAAGACGGGAAATGCGAGGGCACATCGCCACGCCCGAGGAGCATCCGAACACACGCGCGCGAGGAACAGTACCGTCAGCACAACCGATGCGGCGCACCCGGCGCTGACCATCCCGTGAATATAAAGCTCATGATGCGTCGCTATGCAGCCTGCATATCCGGCTATGGCCATCCAGCCTAACAACCCTCCTGCAGAATCTCGGGTTTCTTTCGAGTCCGTGCTGCGGCGCGCCCGGGAGAACAGCCAGAGCATGGCGGAGGCTGTGATGAGGCCGCATGCTCCGGCGGCGAAGAAAGCGCCGAACATTTTCCGGGCAAACTCCGGATGATTGAAATAGCGGGTGAAAATGACCTCTCCAAATCCCGGGACGAGTGCCACCAGCGTCGCCATCGCAGCGCACCAGATTCCTGCGAATACGAGCAGGCGTCTGAGCGACGGCCTGAACAGGACCTCGGCATATCCACCGTCGGGCTTGCCCCGTATCGCTTTCCGGGCGAGGATTATGAGCACAGCAACGAACACGCTGATGGTCGCGAATCCTACAATGGAATTGTAGTAGAGCGCTTGCACATTGCCATAAAGCTGCATGAAATCAGGTTGCTTCCTCGCCAGTTCGTACAAGAACAAGGGCGAGCAGATTGTGGCGAGCATGTGATAGGTGAACACAATAAGATATCCGGACACCCCCCCAACGGTGGCTGGCCTTTCGTAATAGGACAGGAAGCTGCGCTTGATGCCGAAGAAGCTCGTGGCCCACGCGAGCCATACGCCGTCGATCATTATGAAACACAGGAGGCATGTCAGGCTGACCGGCAGCAGCCTCTTCGGCTCGTTCTTCAACAATCGATAGAACATGTGCAGAAGAATGACGATTGAGAAAAATAGAGATGCCTGGTGCGCGAGGAAACCCGCCCAGACGAGCGCGAAAATCAGGATACATTCTGCGGTGTCCGGGACGTTTTTCTCGTTTTGCTTCCTCAGGTAGAAGTGAGCCGCCAACAACACGAAGTATGCAGAAAAGAGCTTCGGCCACGGATACCATGCGTTATGAACAACCGAGGGCGACAGGAAGAGAAGGGCACACATGAGCATGGCCATCCTCGCTCCGCTGAGTCGGCGGCAGATCAGGTACGTCGGCAGAATGAAGGTCGAATTCAGGAGAGAAGCAACTATCTGATAAACCCAGAACGCATCGCCGAAAATGGCGAGAAAAAAGGCGGCGTTCAGATTCATCAGAGGAGTCCGCGAGGCGAAGTTATACATGCCCAGCCACAGGTAATCGTGGGGGACTTTGCCTAAATACAACTGTGAGACGTTATAGTGTTGCCACCAATCAAAATACCAGAACCCGCCGACGTAGACCGGAAAGCTCGCCTCGAGCGCCATGATAAGCGTCAGGAAGGCAAGAAAAATGCCCACATAAGGAAGAGATATCTCACGCTTCGCTTTCGCGAATCCGGTTCGTAGGTGCGGAAGCACGGACACGGCGAGCGCTGCCAGCACCAGCAGGTGAGCCGCCTTCTGGGAGATGCCAACGGCATGGGCAATGAACGCGGTCGCTCCAAAGAGGAGAGATGCTGCTCCGAAGGAAAGCGCGACGGCCTCCTCGGCGCCGAGCCTCTTCCAGCGGCGCAGGTGGAAGTATGGCAGGAGATAGGCGAGAAGGACGAAGATAGCCAGTCCGGCGAAGGTCATGTGCATCAGCACAACTTTCGTGGTTGGTTGCGTGGAATTGTCCTATCTCCGGCAATAGTGTGGGTTGGATTCATTCGAATGCGTGGCGCACAATGAGGCCGGAAAGCGCCCGCGAATAGATTCCGATGTACAGATCTGCGAGCCGAAATCCCAAGTGTCGGCCAGATTCATACATCCCCATCTGCGCTCCCATTCGTGCAACGAATCGTGAGAAGAGGGTTTATCATCAGGCCATCCGGTCTGCGCCGCTCTTCAAGCTGACTTCGCGGAATCGAGAACGGTTTTCCCTCCGAGTATTTGCTTCAAGAACTTGCCGGTGTAAGACTTCGGACATGCGGCAACCTCCTCGGGGGTTCCCGCTGCGACGACATATCCCCCGGCGTTACCGCCCTCCGGCCCGAGGTCGATAATATAATCAGCGGTCTTGACGACATCGAGATTGTGCTCGATGACGATGACGGTGTTGCCCGCGTCGACGAGGCGTCCCAGTATCGAGAGCAGCCGCTTGATATCGTCGAAATGGAGGCCGGTGGTCGGTTCGTCAAGGAGATACAGTGTTCTTCCAGTGTCGCGGCGCGAGAGCTCCGTCGAAAGCTTGACGCGCTGGGCCTCGCCGCCCGAGAGCGTCGTAGATGATTGTCCGAGCTTGATGTAGCCGAGGCCGACATCGTAGAGAGTTTGCAGCTTCTGTCGTATGGCGGGAATTTCGCTGAAGAATTCGAGCGCGCTCTCGACCGTCATGTCGAGCACATCGGCGATGCTCTTTCCCTTGTACTTCACGGCGAGCGTCTCGCGGTTGTAGCGCAGCCCGCCGCACGCCTCGCACGTGACATAGACATCGGGCAAAAAGTGCATCTCTATTTTTATGACACCGTCGCCCTGGCAGGCCTCGCATCGACCGCCTTTTACGTTGAAGCTGAACCGTCCGGGGCGATACCCTCTCACCTTGGCATCGGGAACTCGTGAGAAGAGGTCCCGAATATGGGTGAACACCCCCGTATAGGTAGCCGGATTCGAGCGAGGAGTTCTCCCGATGGGCGACTGGTCTATGTCGATAACCTTGTCTATGTGTTCGGTTCCCAGCAGGTCGGCAAATGCTCCCGGCTCAAGCTTGGAGCGATACATCTTTCGCGCAAGCGCCGGATAGAGGGTTTCGTCCACGAGTGACGATTTGCCCGAGCCGGAGACGCCGGTGACGCATATGAACATGCCCAAGGGGAAGGTAATATCGATGCCCTTGAGATTATTATGGCGCGCGCCCGTGAGCCTGAGCGAATAGCCATTAGAACTGCGACGAGACCCGGGGACCTCTATCCGAAGCTTGCCGCTCAGATACTTGCCCGTAAGCGATTCCTTGCACGCCATGATGTCGCGCGGACTTCCGGTGATCACGACGTGGCCGCCGTGAACTCCCGCTCCCGGCCCAAGGTCAATCACATAGTCGGCAGTGCGAATCGTTGCCTCATCGTGCTCGACGACGATTACCGTGTTCCCCAGGTCGCGAAGCCTGAGGAGGGTTTGCAGGAGTCTGCGATTGTCCCTCTGATGCAATCCGATGCTGGGTTCGTCGAGGATGTAGAGAACACCCACGAGGCCGGAACCCACCTGGGTGGCCAACCGTATCCTTTGCGCCTCGCCACCTGCGAGTGTTCCCGCCGACCGGTCGAGCGTGAGATAGTCGAGTCCCACGTTGAGCATGAAGTCGAGCCGCTCGCACATCTCTTTCAAGATTCTTCCGGCAATGAGAAACTGCGTCCGCGAAAGCTTCAAATTCGCGAAGAACTCGCGGGTCTCTTTAATAGAGAGCGCTGTTACCTCGGCGATGTTTTTCCCGCCGACGCGCACCGCCAGACCCTCCGGCTTGAGCCTCGCGCCCCCGCATGCGCTGCACGGGCGCGGCCTCATGTATGCCTCTATCATCTCCCTGATGCCCGACGAATCCGTCTCCTTGAATCTGCGCTCGAGATTCGGGATGACACCCTCGAAGGCCTTCTGGAACATGTAGCGATTGCGTCCATGGGAAAGCGTGAAATCGATTTCCTCATCGTTGGAGCCGTACAGGAGAATTTTCTGGGCACGCGGGTCAAGCTCGCCGAAGGGAATGCTTATGTCGAACTTGTAATGTTCGCTCACCTGCTCGAGGAGTTGCGTGAAATAGCGGGAATTCTTCTGGAGCGTTTGCCATGGGTCGATTGCGCCCTCGCGCAAGCTCTTCGAGCGGTCCGGAACGACGAGGTCGGGATCGATCTCCATGCTTGTGCCCAATCCACTGCAAGCCGTGCATGCTCCGTGCGGGCTATTGAATGAGAATAAGCGCGGCTCAAGCTCGGCGTAGCTGATGCCGCATTCGATACAAGCCAGTCGCTCGCTAAAGATCTGCTCGCGCGCCTTCTTTTGTCTGGCGCCAGGCACTTCATAGAGCAACCGTATGATCCCTTTGCCGAGCCGGAGCGAGGTCTCGACGGAATCGGTGAGTCGTGTCAGAATCCCGGGCTTGGCGACGAGGCGGTCGACCACGACGTCCACATCATGCGCCTTGCGCTTCGCAAGCCGTATCTCCTCATTCACGTCATGGATTTTGCCGTCGACGCGGACGCGGACGAAACCTTCCTTGCGGATGTTTTCGAAGATATGTCGATACTCGCCCTTGCGTCCCCTGACAAGCGGAGCGAGCAGCGTGAGCCGGGTATCCTCGGGCATCGATGCGATCTGGTCGGTAATCTCCTGCGCCGTCTGAGACGAGATGACCCTGCCGCACTGGTAGCAATGGGGAGTGCCCACGCGCGCGAAGAGGACTCTGAGATAGTCGTAAATCTCCGTGACGGTCCCGACCGTCGAGCGCGGATTCCTCCCGGCGGTTTTCTGTTCTATGGATATCGCGGGTGACAGTCCTTCGATGTGCTCGACATCCGGCTTCTGCATTTGTTCAAGGAACTGGCGCGCGTAAGCCGAGAGGCTTTCGACATAGCGCCGCTGTCCCTCTGCATAGATCGTATCGAATGCGAGCGACGATTTTCCGGACCCGCTCAGGCCTGTGACGACAACGAGCTTGTCGCGCGGGATTCGGAGGTCGATGCTCTTGAGATTGTGCTCTTTGGCCCCCCTGATTATGATGCAGCGTTCATCCACCTGGCTCATATCTCCCATCCAAACTTCCCGATGAGCGGAACGAATACGCAGCCGGTGACATCCTGTGTCTCGAAGCGGCCGCCGTGTTTTGTTATTCTCTTGCAAACCTGGAGCATTTTCTCGCCGACCGGTATCACGAGCCTGCCGCCCTCGCCGAGCTGGTCGAGCAACGCGTGAGGAATCTCCGGGGCGCCCGCAGTTACGATGATTCCGTCGAACGGCGCCTTATCGGGCAGTCCCCCGCTGCCATCGCTGCAGATGACGATCACGTTGCGGTATCCAACCTCCCTCAATGTTGTGTGGGCGATGAACGCCAGGCTTTGGTGTCTCTCGATTGTGTAAACTGCCGAGGCGAGCCGCGAGAGCACGGCCGCCTGGTATCCGCTGCCGGTACCGATTTCGAGCACCACGTCGGAGGGTTTAAGCTGCAACTCCTGCGTCATGACCGCAACCATATACGGCTGCGATATGGTTTGATTCTCTCCGATGGCGAGCGGATGGTCTTCGTAGGCCTGGTCTCTCAGCTCTTCCGGGACAAACTCATGCCTCGGCACGAGCAGCATGGACGCCAGCACTCTCTCGTCGGTTATCCCGCGAGCGCGGAGCTGTCTCTCGACCATCCGGCGTCGCGCTTCCTCAAACTGAACTGAGTTTGCCCCTCTGCCGAATATCATTGCGGTTACGAAAGCCGAGGCGTGCCGCGTCTGCCGTTCGAGGGACGAGTCCGCAATGCAGGTTACGCTTCTATGAACGAATCCAATTGTTGGACTACGGCCTCGGCGATCTCCCTTTTTACACTATCCGAGATCTTGTAATGGTATTGTTTTTCAAGGAGTTCAAGCGTTTTCATTGCTATGCTATATGAGAAATTTTCCAGTTTCACCAGTTGCCTCCAGAGACACAACCACAGGAGTTTTCTTTGCTTCTGCCGGTTCAAGAAAGTATAGCACGCACGGAAATTCTTCGTCAACGAATCAGCGAAAGATTATCTTTCTCAAAGTCATGTCGAATGTGGTATCATACATGGCAATCCGACACACGCGAGCCTCGGAAATCTTCAGTACCGCTTGAATTCCTGTCGTGATTTGCGAGAGCGAGGTCATTGCGAGCGAAGCGAAGCAATCCCAAATGATCTGGAGATTGCTTCGTCGCTTGGGTCTGCGACCCTGTGCTCCTCGCAATGACATTCTTGGTTACGGCTGTGAGGCTCTCTGTCGATCGGAACTCGGGAATGGGCGACTCCGAACAACACTCCGCACCGTCAACTATCCGCGCCGTAACGGGCGAAGTGTTCCTTGGCCTGAAGAACCTCTTCCTGCCCGCTTTTTGCCGGAAGTGTGGCGTCAGGATTCTCACGGAGGAAAACATCTATTTTTGCCGCGAGTGCTGGAGCACGATAGAGCTTGTCACAGAACCGAAATGCCCGCGCTGCGGCAGGCCGCATTCCCGGCGAGTCGGCTTTGAGCCGATCGAGAACTTCATGTGTTCCGAATGCTCCGCCCAGAAACTCTGGTCGGACAGCGTGCATGCAGCCGGACTCCACGCCGACGTTCTGCGTGACGCGGTTCACCTCTTGAAGTTCAAGAAGAAGCGCCTCATCGCTGCGCCTCTCGCTCGGCTGTTGCTCGACGGTGTGCGGGGAGAGATGGATTTTGGTTCATACGACGTATTCGTGACTGTCCCGTTGCATCGCAACCGGGTGAAGGAGAGAGGGTACAATCAGGTGGAGCTGATTGCCGAGCAACTCTGCCAGCATGTGCCTGAGCTGAAGCTTCAGCCCGCTCTGAGAAGGGTCAAGGACACTCCCTCGTTCAGCCTTCTCCGCGCGCAGGAGCGCCACGAGCTGATACGGAATGCGTTTCAGGTCGCGCCCGATGCGAACATCAAGGGGAAGAAGGTCCTTCTCCTGGACGATGTTCTGACAACCGGAGCAACCTCGAACGAGTGTGCTCGCGTGCTCCGGAGGGCTGGTGCTCAAGCGGTTGATGTAATCGCCCTCGCCGTGGCGAGAAGATTGGATTGACGGTAAGCACACGGAAGGGGAGACTCTCACAAGGTCTATGAAACCGTGGAGCTTCATGCCACCGCATTTCGTCGCAATCGTTGTCGTGTACTGCGGCTTTATCTATTACCTCTCCTCGCGATCGTCGTTTCCGTTTGAAGCGCCGTTTCCTTTGTTCGATAAACTAGTTCACATGTGCCTGTTTGGTGGATTGAGCGCAACGGTGGCCTTAGGGCTGCATCGAGCGCAACGCAGATATTCCGCACTAGCCCTCGTTATCGTGCCCGCCGCATTTTCCACTCTTTACGGGCTGACCGACGAAGCGCACCAGCTCTTCGTGGTCTCGAGGACATTTGCAGTCGGCGACCTGATCGCGGACGCATTCGGCGCTACACTCGCCGCATTGCTTGTGCTGTCTGTCGAAGGGCACGGAAGAGCGGCAGGACGTTTGGAGGAAACTCACAGGAGGTGACACATGCGTGACCCGATGCTCACGGCATTTGCCAAGGAGATGCTCAAGATGTCAGATGAAGACATCGAGAAGGTACCTCCCGAGCAAGAGCAGGATTTCAAGAACGCCATGGCGAATTTTGCCAAATACCGCCTCGTGGCCGAGGTGGCGCAGGCCCGGTACTGCGCCGCAGGCGTGCATGTCGGCCAAAAGCTCGTTCTCAACGGCGTGCAGATTGATGGGGACGCTTCGGACTGCCCGCTGTGCGTGGGTCTGATTGCCCCGCTCGAGCGCGCCTGGGCCGTGTTCCTGGACAGATGCTACAAGAACCGCGACCTGACGGCTCCGCTCGGCGGCGTGCGCTGCGCCGACCCGGGCCTCGATGCCGGCGGCCTCGGCTCGGTGCTGTTCGATGTTCGGATTGAGGAAATAGGTTAGGAACCTTGCATCACAGCGTAGCTGCAAGCAAGATTCAAGTTAGGCCTATAGAAAAAGTAATATCATCCAAGGCACTAAGACACCAAGAGAGGATTCCTGCGGTTTGCGCTCCAGGCATGTCTTCCTTTGTGCTCTTGGTGCCTTTGTGGTTTGGCTTCGTGTTTCTCAATCGAGCCAGTGGCAGATTCTGGCGCTGCAGAGGAAGATGGAGTTGTGCTTGATTTTCTTGAGGTACTCTTCGTACACGAATTTCGGGCTGTTATCGGGATTATGGCATGATTCGCACGTTTCCCGGGCTACCTCACCGTACTTCTCATCCAGTGGCTCTTCGATGTGCTTGCTTCCCGGCCCATGGCAGTTCTCGCAGCCGACGTGCTCGAGCTCGGGTGTAAGCTCCGGCGCAATGAAACCGGTCACGTACCCGAAACCGGTCGTATGGCAGCGGACGCACTCAGGGTCGTACTCGTGTTTCTTTTCGACAATCACCTCGAACGCATGCGCGTGCTTTTCCTTTCCGAATCGCCACATAGGCAGTGAATGGCATCGCTGGCAGCTCTTGTTCCCCGTGAATTTCACCTCTCCGTATTCGCTCCGAGGGTACGACTCAAGGAGCTTCTCAACCTTGAGCATTTGTTGATAATCGGCAAGCAGAGGGGACATCCGGGGGGAATCCGCAAAAGTTCCGGCGAGCTTGTGCGCGGCAAAAGACTGAAGTTTTGCTTCTTTATCGGCCCACGCAAATCGTGCCGCGCCCACATGCATTCCTCTGGCGCCTGCGAACACAATAGGCACCTCGTTCACTATTGCAGGGGCCGCAAACGGGTCGTCTCCGCTGTGGCTGACGATTATGAGGTCTATCTGAGGTAAACGCTCGGCGAGCAATGCGGCTTCGTCCTCGTTCATATGCGCGAGCACAACGAGCAAGTCGGCCTTCTTGCGGAGTTGGGGAATGAGCCGCTTCAGTGTCGCCTCGTACTCCACGAAACTGATGCCGGGATTGATATTTTCGATTTCCTCCTTGAATGAAGGAGAGATAATGCCGACGGCGATGCTCACGAGTTTGGTTCTGCCCACCGCTATTTCGCTGCGCGCATATTCCTGAAAGACGAGCTTCCCTTCGGCGTCCACGATATTGGCGCTTACGAAGGGAACACCGGTGAAATCGGCCACGTACTTCACGTAATCGAGCCCGAGAAGGAGGTCCTGCTCGCCCACATTCACGGCGTCGTAGCCCATCTCGGCCATGCCCTTCATCATGGTCTCGAACTTGAGCTCGGGCTGGCGCCCATAGGACGCATTCATGTCGCCGTTATCGAACAGCAGCACATTCGCACCGGCGCGGGCCGAGCGTACGTAGGTGTCTCGTCTGGGAAGACCTCCCAGTTGTTCCTCGCTTCACCCGCACGGCTCGAGGTAGCCGTTCACGTCGCCTGTGAACAGCACCGACACAGATGAAGTTTCATCCGGACGCGGGCTTAACCGGGAAGGGATGAGCAGGAGCAATGCGGAGGCAAGAACGCAGAAAATGTGGCCTTTTAGTCTTCGAAATTCCATTCGGACGGTAATTATAGCGAATGGCGACAACGAAAGTCAACGTGCCCGGGCCTTGGCACGTGCGTGGCCAGGGCACTTCCCAGAATTTCTGCTGGAGAAATAGGTAAGTGTAGTGGCTGCTTTAAGATGGGTGAGGGCAAAGTGTGAAGAAGAGTCTCCACGAGGAAGAATGGCTGCCCTGAATCTACAAACCAGACAGGCAGGACCTAACCGGGGCAAGCCCGAGCAGGCGATGTTGCAGATGATGTTTAGGATTGCAAGAAACTGGTTGACGATGTGGTGGAGAATGTTTTTTTGAAATGGCTCTTGACAGAATGAGGGTGGGATGTTATAATTTAAGATTGCTTAATCCGTCTACGAGGTCTTCATGTCCCTTTTGTCAAGGTTGCACGCGTAAAGGACGTTAGATCCCGCTTTTTTTCACACAATCAAATCCACTTGGGGGCATACACATGGCATCTAAAAAAGCCACAGCGGCAGAGCGTTATTCTTTTGCTAAGATTCCAGACATAATAGAGCTTCCCAACCTGATTGAGATCCAGAGGGAATCATATGACAATTTCCTCCAAATGGATAAACCGCCGGAGTCGCGCGCGAATGAGGGGCTCCAGTCGGTATTCACAGATGTGTTTCCCATTGTGTCGCACGACGGCCTGTCATCCCTCGAGTTCGTGAGCTATTCCCTCAGCCCACCGAAGTATTCCGTGACCGAATGCCAGAAACGGGGCATGACCTATGCCGCTTCCTTGAAGGCCAAGATACGGCTTGTTCTGTATGAAGAGGACCCGAGTGGCAAGAAGGTCCCTATTGCGATCAAAGAGCAAGATGTCTTTGTCGGCGAGCTCCCGCTTATGACCGAAAAAGGAACGTTCATCATCAACGGGGCCGAACGCGTGGTAGTCAGCCAGTTGCACCGGTCACCCGGAGTGTGCTTTGAGGAAAAGCAGCATCCAAGCGGGCGCATGCTCCTCTCCGGCCGGATCATACCGTACCGTGGGGCATGGGTGGAATTCGAGTTTGATATCAATGACGTGCTGTACATGCACATTGACAGACGAACGCGAATCGTTGCGACCGCGTTTCTGAGAGCGCTGGGATACGAGCCGGACGAGGATATTCTTGGGCTGTTTTACGAGTTCGAGCTGGTGAGACTCGGTCAGGTGAAGGCGATGACCGAGGGCTCCCGCTTTGACATCAACGAGCTCGTGGACCGCATCCTGGCGAAGGATGTCGTCGATGTGAGCACCGGTGAAGTCATTGCGCATTCGCGGGAAAAGATAACGCCGCGTCTGCTTGCCACGATGCAAGAGAAAGGCGTCAAAGAGGCATCGCTCATCAAGTTCAAGTCGCCCAATGAGACAACGGCGCTGTTGAAGACGCTCGACGCGGACCACATGAAGACGACCACTGAGGCGCTCATCGAGGTATACCGGCGCATTCGGCCCGGCGACCCGGCGACCGTGAACACGGCCAAGACGCTATTCGAAAAGACGTTCTTCGACCCATCTCGCTACAATCTCTCTCCGGTCGGCAGATACAAGATAAACAGGAAGCTGAATCTCGACATCCCCATGGAGACGCTGACCCTGCGGCCGGAAGACGTGATTGAGACAATCCGCTATCTCCTGGAACTCAAGAGCGGCAAGGGCCAGATCGACGACATTGACCACCTCGGCAACCGCCGCGTTCGCTCCGTCGGCGAGCTGCTGGCCAATCAGATACGCATCGGGCTCGTCCGAATGGAACGCACCATCAAGGAACGTATGAACTTCCAGGAAATGGATGCGGTTACCCCGCAAAGCCTGATTAATCCGAAGCCCGTAAGCGCGGTCATAAAGGATTTCTTCGGGCGCAGCCAGCTTTCCCATTTCATGGACCAGACCAATCCGCTGGCCGAGCTCACCCACAAACGACGCCTGAGCGCACTCGGCCCGGGAGGCCTCAGCCGCGAGCGGGCAGGCTTCGAGGTGCGCGACGTGCACTTCACCCACTATGGCAGAATCTGTCCGGTGGAGACGCCTGAAGGGCCGAATATCGGGTTGATGGCGTCCTTGAGCACGTTTGCGCGTATCAACAAGTTCGGATTCCTCGAGACACCATACCGGAAAGTGGAAAAAGGGAAGGTCACCGACAGGGTCGAGTACCTTTCGGCGTATGAGGAAGACCGCTACGTGATTGCGCAAGCAAACGCCCCCTTGGATCGGCACAACCGGTTCGTGAACGAGCTGGTGCTCTGCCGACACATGGGCGACTTCAAACTGATCTCCGGCGACAAGATTGACTACATGGATGTCTCGCCGAAGCAGCTCGTGAGCATAGCAGCGGCGCTTGTTCCATTTCTCGAGCACGACGACGCAAACCGCGCGCTCATGGGCTCCAACATGCAGCGTCAGGCCGTCCCGCTGCTCACGCCCGATGCGCCGCTCGTGGGAACAGGGCTCGAGTTCATCACGGCGAAAAACTCGGGCGCGGTCGTCGTCGCGCAGCACGCCGGCACCGTCGAGAGCGTTACCACGGAGCGAATCATCGTCAGACGGCGCAGCGGTACCGGCGCCGGAGACGGAGCGCAGGAAGACATCTATTGGCTGCACAAATTCGTCCGGTCCAACCAGGGCACGTGTATCAACCAGCGACCGATTGTACGGGAGGGTGACCGAGTCAAGAAGGGTGACATCATCGCTGACGGGCCCGCGACCTCCGGCGGCGAACTGGCTCTCGGCCAAAATGTATTGGTCGCCTTCATGCCGTGGGAAGGATACAACTTCGAGGACGCCATCCTGGTAAGCGAGCGCCTTGTCAAGAACGATATCTTTACCTCCATCCATATCGAGGAGTTTGAGATAGAGGCACGGGACACCAAGCTCGGCCGCGAGGAGATAACGGCGGACATACCCAACGTCAGTGAAGAGGCTCTCAAAGACCTTGACGAAGATGGAATCATCCGCATTGGGGCGGAAGTTCAGCACGGGGACATACTCGTCGGCAAAGTCAGCCCCAAGGGCGAGACCGAGTTGGCACCCGAGGAAAAGCTGCTCAGGGCCATTTTCGGAGAAAAGGCCGAGAACGTGCGCGATTCATCGCTCAGGGTGCCCCCCGGAATCGAGGGCACAGTCATCGACGTAAAAGTGTTCTCTCGCAAAGAGCGCTCCCAAGGGGAAAAGGCCAAGGTCAGCGAAAAACGGGAACAGAAGAAGATCGAACAGCGGTATTCATACGAGATCATCCGGCTGCACGCCGAATGCATGGAGGCGGCCAAGAAGCTGCTCGACGGCGCGCGCGCGAGCAAGGATGTGATAGACGGCAAGACCGAAGACGTGGTCTTCAAACAGAGGCACATCATCCGCGGCGAAGACCTCGACAAGGCCGACTACGCGCATCTGTTCCAGCTCAAGGTCTCCGACAAGGACATCCAGGGAGGCCTCGAAAAACTCTTGTTCCAGACGCAGGAGCGGGAGAACCGGCTCCTTGCGGAAAAAGAGCAATCCCTCGAGTTGCTGAAAAAGGGCGATGAGCTGCCCCCCGGCGTGATCAAGATGGTCAAGGTATATGTGGCCGCCAAGCGCAAACTATCGGTCGGCGACAAGATGGCGGGAAGACACGGGAACAAAGGCGTTGTGGCGAAGATATTGCCCGAGGAAGACATGCCGTTTTTGCCCGACGGGACTCCGGTCGACGTCATCCTGAACCCGCTCGGCGTGCCTTCGCGAATGAACGTCGGCCAGATACTCGAGACGCACCTCGGCTGGGCCGCGCAGAAACTTAATATGCAGATGAGCTCGCCCGTTTTCAGCGGCGCAAGCGAACAGGAGATCAAGGCGTTCCTGAAGAAGGCGGGCCTTCCCGAAGACGGCAAGACCCTGCTTTATGACGGCCGTGCAGGCCGGCCATTCGACCAGAAGGTTACTGTCGGGTATATCTATATGATGAAGCTCGCACACCTCGTGGATGACAAGATACACGCGCGCGCCATAGGACCCTATTCTCTCGTCACGCAGCAACCGCTCGGCGGGAAGGCGCAGTTCGGCGGACAGCGGTTCGGTGAGATGGAGGTATGGGCTCTCGAGGCATACGGCGCAGCCAACATCCTGCAGGAACTGCTGACAATAAAGAGTGACGACGTGACCGGCCGCGCCAAGGCGTACGAGGCCATAGTCAAGGGGCAGCAGCACCTCGAAACCGGCACGCCCGAGTCGTTCAATGTGCTCCTGAAGGAAATGCAGGGTTTGTGCCTCGACGTGCAAAAACTGAAGAAGGCGGAAAGCAGTAAGGAAGATACCCCGCCGCGCATCACGGACGCGCTCGGGGGAGACCTTTCCTGATAGGGATACAGAGGGGGTAGAAACGTTGGCAGACTACACGTTCACCAGCGGCGAGAGATTCGATGCGATCATGATCAAGGTTGCTTCGCCCGAGGTCATCCGGAAATGGTCTCGTGGCGAGGTCAAGAAGCCGGAAACGATCAACTACCGCACGTTCAAACCGGAAAAGGACGGTTTATTCTGCGAAAAGATCTTCGGGCCGGTGAAGGACTGGGAATGCAGTTGCGGCAAGTATAAGAAAGTCAAGCATCGAGGGATTACGTGTGACCGGTGCGGCGTAGAGGTGACCGAGGCCCGGGTAAGACGTGAGCGGATGGGCCACATCACGCTGGCGTCACCCGTATCACACATCTGGTTCTTCAAGACGACCCCGAGCTGCATCGGGAATCTGCTTGACCTGAGCGTCCGAACCCTCGAGAAAGTGCTCTATTTCGAGGAATACATCGTGATCGACCCCGGCAAGACGCCCTTGAAGAAAATGCAGACACTGTCAGAGGATGCCCATCGTAAGGCGCGCGAGGAGTTCGGCTACGAGTTTGAGGCAAAGATGGGGGCGGAAGCCATTAAGCAATTGCTCGAGGAGATCAACCTTGAGGAACTCTGCAAACAGCTCCATGCGGAGTTCAAAGAGTCGAACTCAAAACAAAAGAAAAAGAAGATAAACAAGCGCCTTCGCATCGCCGAATCCATTCGTCTGTCCGGCAATCGGCCTTCATGGATGATACTCGACGTTATTCCAGTGATTCCGCCCGACCTGAGGCCGCTCGTGCCCCTCGAGGGGGGCCGCTACGCTACGAGCGACCTCAACGACCTCTACCGGCGTGTCATAAACCGGAATAATCGCCTGAAACGACTGATCGAACTTAAGGCTCCCGAGGTCATCGTGCGAAACGAAAAACGGATGCTGCAGGAAGCCGTCGATGCCCTCTTCGACAACGGCCGCCACGGACGCACCGTGCTCGGCGCAGGCAATCGCCCGCTCAAGTCCCTCAGCGACATGCTCAAGGGAAAGCAGGGACGGTTCCGTCAAAATCTGCTCGGGAAACGCGTCGATTACTCCGGCCGTTCGGTCATCGTCGTCGGCCCCGAGCTGAAACTCCATCAGTGCGGCCTGCCCAAGAAAATGGCGCTCGAGCTCTTCGAGCCCTTCATCATGCAGAAGCTGCGCGAACGCAACCTGGCAACCACCATCAAGGCCGCCAAGAAAATGATAGCGCAGGCGAAGCCCGAGATATGGGACATCCTCGAGGAAGTCATCAGAGAGCACCCGGTGCTGCTCAACCGGGCTCCGACGCTTCACCGACTCGGCATTCAGGCGTTCGAGCCGGTGCTCATTGAGGGCAAGGCGATCCGAATTCATCCGCTTGTTTGCGCTGCCTTCAATGCAGATTTTGACGGAGACCAGATGGCCGTGCATGTCCCGCTCTCGCCCGAAGCTCAGCTTGAAGCGCGCATCCTTATGCTCTCCTCGAACAATATCTTTTCGCCCGCAAACGGGCGGCCCATCATCACGCCCACACAGGACATGGTCCTTGGCATCTCCTACCTGACAAAGGAAAAGCCGGGCGCAAAGGGCGAGGGAAAGAGATATCGGGACAAGAACGAAGTGCTCATGGCGCTCGATGCAGGGGACGTTGACCTTCATGCGAAAATCACGGTGAAATTCAACGGCTCCGCGCTCGAGACCACTGCCGGACGGGTTGTATTCAATGACGGACTGCCCCCGGATCTCCCGTACATGAATGCGGAGCTGAGCAAGGAGGACCTTGGCAAGCTCGTTATTGACTGTTACGACCGAATCGGTCACGACAAGACGGTGGAAGTGCTGGACCGGCTGAAAGAAATCGGATTCCGCGAAGCGACCCGCGCGGGGATCTCGCTCTCTGTGGAGGATATGATCATCCCGAGCGAAAAGAGAGCGCTCGTCGAACAGACGGAAAAGCTCGTCGAGGAAATCGATTATCAGTACCAGCGCGGCCTCATAACCGGCGGCGAGCGTTACAACAAGATCATCGATGCGTGGACTCACTGCACCGAGGAAGTCTCGGACAAGATGTTCGAAGAGCTCAAGAAGAGCCGCGACGGCTTCAACGGCATCTACCTCATGGCCAGCTCCGGCGCGCGGGGCAGCAAACAGCAGATCCGGCAGCTTGCAGGAATGCGCGGGTTAATGGCCAAGCCCTCGGGCGAAATCATCGAAAACCCCATTCGGAGCAATTTCCGCGAAGGCCTCAGCGTGCTCGAATACTTCATCTCCACCCACGGGGCGCGCAAGGGACTGGCTGATACCGCGCTCAAGACCGCCGACGCCGGCTACCTTACCCGACGCCTCGTCGACGTTGCCCAGGATGTCATCATCAACGAGGTCGATTGCGGTACCCTCAACGGCACTACAGTGAGGGTGATGCTCGAGAGCAAGGAGCAGGTGGAACGTTACAAGGAACGCATCATCGGCCGCGTCGCACTTGAGGACATCGTAGACCCGAAGAGCAAAGATGTGCTTGTTCAGGTTAACAGCGAGATTGATGAAAAGGCCGCCGACGAAATCGAGAAGCGGGGAATTGACTCCGTCCGCATTCGGTCCGTGCTCACGTGCGAATCTGAGCGCGGAGTATGCGTGATGTGCTACGGCCGCAACCTCGCCATGGGCAAACTCGTGGAACAGGGTGAAGCGGTTGGCATCATTGCCGCTGAGTCCATCGGCGAGCCGGGTACCCAGCTCACGATGCGCACGTTCCATATCGGCGGCACCGCGAGCACGCAGGTCGAGCAATCCACCGTCCGCGTGGAGAGCTCGGGCACGGTCCAATACGTCGGCCTCCGCACCGTGAAAAATAAGAGCGGCGAGACAGTCGCAGCCAGCCGAGGCGGCGACGTCATCATCGTCGGAGAAAACGAGCGGGAACTCGAGCGATACATAGTCCCGCCCGGCGCGATCATTTTCTTCGAGGAGAAGGCCCACATCAAGAAGGGCGATCTGCTGACGCGATGGGACCCGTATATCCGCTCCATCGTCACAGAGACGGCCGGAAAGGTGAAATTCGAAGATATCATCGAGGGCATCACCATGCACGAGGAACTTGATGCGGCCACAGGCTCACGCAACCGCATCATCATCGAGCACAAGGAGGATAAGCATCCGCAGATAACGATCGTCGACGCGAAGGACCCTGAAAAGGTGCTCGATTTCTATACAATTCCCATTGGCGCTCATCTCTCCATCGAGGACGGCGCGCGCGTGTACGCGGGAGAAGTGCTCGCGAAAACACCGAGAAAATTCAGCAAGACCAAAGACATCACCGGCGGTCTGCCTCGCGTCGCCGAGCTCTTCGAAGCGCGCAAGCCCAAGGACCCGGCGATCATATCGGAGATCGACGGAATCGTCGAGCTGGGCGGATACCAGAAAGGCCTCCGCAAAATACGGATCATCCCCAAGAGCGGGAAAGAGCGCGAATACCTCCTCCCGCATGGGAAACACCTCAACGTGCACACCGGCGACAGAGTCGTTGCAGGCCAGCAGCTTAATGACGGCCCCATCGTTCCCCAGGATATCCTTCGGGTATCGGGCGAAAAGAAATTGCAGGACTACCTGCTCACCGAGGTGCAAGAAGTTTACCGGTTGCAGGGTGTGAGGATAAACGACAAACACATCGAAGTCATGATCCGGCAGATGCTCAAGAAGGTCAAGATAGAGAACCCGGGCGACACCAATTTTCTCACGAATCAGCAGGTGGACAAAACGAAGTTCCGCGAGGAGAACGAGCGCGTCATGAAGGAAGGCGGCGAGCCTGCGTCGGCAAAACCGATCCTCCTTGGTATCACGAAGGCTTCTCTCGGAACCGACAGCTTCATCGCGGCCGCGGCCTTCCAGCAAACCACACGCGTACTGACCGAGGCGGCCATCAGCGGACGTGTCGACGACCTGAGAGGCTTGAAGGAAAACGTCATCATCGGTCACCAGATACCAGCAGGCACTGGCTCGAAGTTCTACAAGGGCTTTGATATAGAAGTGGAGCAACCCCTGTTCGCCTCCGAGCCTGCGAGCGGCGAGCAGAAGGATGGAGACTCTGGGGAACAGCCTCCGACAGAATCTGCTTGACAAGGAGGCGCATGGTGAGTATACTTAAAGTCTGTGCCCCGGTGCGGGCAATCACTTGCATGTCGTTGGAAATGCGCTGGGTCATAAGGGAAAGGCCCAGCGAAGGAGTGGGAGAGAGAAGTTGCCCACAATAAGCCAATTAGTAAAAAAAGGGCGCACGAAGCCAAAAGCCAAGACAACTGCGCCCGCCCTGCAGCGATGCCCTCAGAGACGCGGCGTCTGCACCAGGGTCTACACCGTGACTCCCAAGAAGCCTAACTCTGCCCTCAGGAAAGTGGCGCGGGTGCGGTTGACGAACGGGATAGAGATCACCACCTATATTCCGGGAGTCGGCCACAATCTCCAGGAGCACTCGGTCGTGCTCGTGAGAGGCGGCAGAGTCAAGGACATACCAGGCGTCCGATACCACATCATACGGGGGACCCTGGACACCATGGGTGTCCAGGACCGCCGACGCGGACGTTCCAAGTACGGCGCCAAGCGGCCGAAGTAAAAGGCCGGAAGGCGCCCGTTCGGCACCACGTGGTTCTCTCACGCCGTGCCCGGAGTCGCGGAAGATTTCGAGATACGGAGTGAAGAGCGTACGTGATGCCGGTTTTTATTTTCAGGAGACAGGTAAATGCCTCGAAGGAAAGCAGCCGTAAAACGTGAGCCGTCGCCGGACCCGAAGTACCACAGCCCGCTCGTGTCCGTTTTTGTCAACACGCTCATGCTGTGCGGCAAAAAAGGGCTCGCCGAGAAGATAGTCTACGACGCTCTTGAGCTGGCGGCCAAGAGGCTCAATGTCGAAGTGCTTGACGTGTTCCATAAAGCATTGAACAACGTGAAGCCCATCCTCGAGGTGAAATCGAGGAGAGTGGGCGGCTCCACGTATCAGGTCCCCGTCGAGGTGCGATCCGAGCGCAGAACCAGCCTGGCGATGCGGTGGATTATCCAGCACGCGCGGCAGCGTGGGGAAAAGACCATGCGCGAGAAGCTTGCAGGCGAGTTCATGGACGCTTATAAGGGCGAAGGAACATCCGTAAAGAAGAAGGAAGATACCCATCGAATGGCGGAGGCAAACAAGGCATTCGCGCATTACCGGTGGTAATGGAGATTATTGAGGGAGCGCGCCGTCATCGGCGACAGCGCCGGGGGCGCGCGGCCTTTCATAATGAGTTGAATCATGAAAAGCGCAGCAGCAGGAAAATTGAATGGTAAGCGGAAGCCGCCCGCGGCCGAACTGGGGCACGCGCAGGCCACTATGCCGTCTCGCGACAAGGTGGACCGGCAGACCGCCCTGTGCAACACCCGCAACATCGGCATCATGGCGCATATCGATGCGGGGAAGACGACCATAACCGAGCGCATGCTGTACTATACGGGCCGCACGTATAAGATGGGCGAGGTTCATGAGGGCGCCGCGGAAATGGACTGGATGGAACAGGAGCGGGAGCGCGGCATAACTATTACCTCCGCGGCCACCACGTGTTACTGGAAGAATCACCGCATCAATATTATCGATACGCCCGGTCACGTCGATTTCACGGTCGAGGTGGAACGTTCGCTTCGCGTGCTCGACGGCGCGATAGCGGTCTTCGACGCGGTCGCAGGAGTCGAGCCCCAGACCGAAACCGTCTGGCGTCAGGCTGACAGGTATCGAGTGCCGCGAATCGCGTTCCTCAACAAGATGGACCGCGTCGGCGCCGACATGGACCTTTGTCTGAGGACGATGCGCACGCGACTGGCGGCAAAACCGCTGCTCCTCCAGCTTCCCGTCGGCCACGAAGAGTCGTTCTCCGGCATGATTGACCTCATTCGCATGAAGGCGTATCACTACCATGATGAGAGTCTTGGCGCAACGTACGACGAAGGCGAAATCCCAGGCCAGCTCCGCGAACGCGCCGAGGCCGCACACCATACTCTCATTGAGATGGTCGCGGAAGAAGATGATGAAATAACCGAGAAATATCTCACCGGCGAGCCTATCACGCCCGACGAGCTCGAGGCAGCCATCCGCGGGTGCACGCTGGCAGGCAAACTCATCCCCGTACTCTGCGGTGCGGCATTTCGCAACAAAGGCATCCAACTCTTGCTTGATGCCGTGGTGAAATACCTGCCCTCGCCTCTCGATGTTCCTCCGGTCAAAGGAGTGTCACCCACCAAGATGAAAGAAGAGATCAGGCGCGCAAGCGACGATGATCCGTTCTGCGCGCTCGCGTTCAAGCTGATGACCGACCCGTTCGTCGGTAAGCTCACATACTTCCGCGTATACTCGGGAATGGTCAAGACCGGGCAGATGGTGTACAACCCCGTGCGAAAGGCCAGGGAGCGCATCGGCAGGCTGCTCCTCATGCACGCCAACAAGCGGCAGGACGTCAGCGTCGTGCGCACGGGCGATATCGTGGCCGTCGTCGGGTTGAGGGAAACGACCACGGGGGACACCCTCTGCGACACCAACCACCAGATAGTCCTTGAAAGCATGCAGTTTCCTGAGCCGGTCATCTCCGTCGCGATAGAGCCAAAGACCAAGGCCGACCAGGAAAAGCTCGGCATCGCCTTGAACCGGCTTGCCGAGGAAGACCCGACGTTCAAGGTCAGGGTAGACCCCGAAACCGGGCAAACCATCATCGAGGGAATGGGCGAGCTGCACCTCGAGATAATCGTTGACCGTATGCTGCGCGAATTCTCGGTAAAAGCCAATGTCGGGAAGCCGCAGGTTGCCTATAAGGAAACACTCACCCGCGAGGCCCACGGTGAGGGGAAATTCATCAAACAGACGGGCGGACGCGGGCAATATGGCCACGTGAAGATTCAGGTGGGGCCGCAAGAACGGGGCAAGGGATTCGAGTTCGTGAATAAAATAGTTGCCGGCACCGTGCCGAGGGAGTTCATGCCGCACGTCGAGAGGGGTATTCGAGAAGCTCTCGAAAGCGGCATCCTCGCAGGCTACCCCATCGTGGATGTCAAGGTCACCCTCCTCGACGGGTCATACCATGAGGTTGATTCGTCCGACCTGGCGTTCAGAATCGCTGGCTCGATGGCATTCCGTGACGCCGCCCGAAGGGCCGAGCCCCAATTGCTTGAGCCGGTTATGGACGTCGAGGTTGTCGTTCCTGAGCTTTACATGGGCGATGTGCTCGGCGACCTCAACGCGAGACGCGGCCGGATCGAAGGCATCGAGACCCGGGGCGATACCAAAATCGTGGACGCTCTTGTTCCTTTGGCCGAAATGTTCGGGTACGCGACCGATTTGCGCTCGAAGACCCAGGGAAGAGCAACCCACACGATGCAGTTCTCTCACTACGGCGAGATGCCCAAGGCCCTCGCCGATGCGATAATCGAGAAATTGACCGGATAGCTTCGTATGTATACTCATATGAGGGAGTCAGGAGGCGGAGATGGCGAAGCAGAAATTTGAGCGGACGAAGCCGCACGTGAACGTTGGGACGATCGGGCACGTTGACCATGGGAAGACGACCTTG
>QZKI01000060.1 GCA_003598055.1 Candidatus Abyssobacteria bacterium SURF_17
ACCAAATGTCCTTCCATCCCCACCTCCTCGTTCCGAGGAGGTAGTATAGAGGACATTTCTATCCGGCGAACAAGAGGACATTATCATCCGGCGACGACACCCGATATCTGGTACTGGGTCACTTTGAATCCAGAAGGGCCAAAATCTCTTTGACTTCCCAAACATGGTCTGCGATTCCCGCTTCCATTGCAGGAGTCACCCTGAGCGTTTGGTGAAGCCGACAGAAGTTATAGTACATGAAGTGCAGCGCCACAGCGTAACTCAGATTCTCAACCTTCTTTGAAAATCCATTTGTGAGCCTTGTAAATCTTCTCATGCTCATCCGGATAGTCAAATTTTGTCTCTCGACATAGCTTGTGGAGATGTGCTTCGGGTCAGGCTTGCCTTGAATCCTCTTGACCTCTATCCCTGTGCATTCAGCGGGACTGTATCTCACTTCGCTGTCAGGACTACTCCCGTACAGCTTTATCAATTGACTGAAATCAATCTCACTTCCAAAGGCATTATCTACAGCGTCGAGATACATCTTATGGCCGTCTGTCGTAAGCTGCACCTTGTTCTTGAGCCTCCTAGCCAAGTCATTCATGAACACTGTGGCCGTCTCAAGGTCACGCCGTCCGAGTAACCAAGAGGGGACAAGCTTTGTGTCGGCGCATATGGCCGTGAACGTCCAGACATCACCAAAGCCAAAGTGTCCTTTCATGGGTTCGGGAACGTTCTTTTCTTTGGCATAGACAAATGACCAGATTTCATCACACTGGATGCGCTTGCAGGGCAGATTCCGCAAAACCTCATTCTGATATTCGGCGCAAGCCATGCCGACATCAACCAAGAGTTTGGTCACAGTATTCTTGGCCGCTCCCGTGATTCGGACAGTTGCGCGAATCGAATTGCCGTCAACAAGGCATTTAAGAATCTGTGCTCGCTGGTCTGTGCTTAACTGTCTCATGGTTATATTATATCACATCATGCTTAAGCTGTCAAGCATTTTGGTCAGTTTAAGAATATAAATATTTATAGACTATTAGTCAAGCAGGATAGTTAAAAACTACTTGACAAAATAGGTGGTGACCTGATATACTTTAATTTGGAAAGGGAATACGCCATCTGGATTTCCTTTCTAGGAGATGTGCCCCCGCTGGGAATTGAACCCAGAACAATCGAGTTAGTAGCTCGCCGCTCTATCCGATTGAGCTACGGGGGCATGGTGGTGGACCTAGCGGGAATCGAACCCGCCGTGTCAGGGTCTAAAGTCCGTCACGCTCACCAGAGTAGGCCCCCACGCCATGATAAGAGTTTCGTGGTACTGAGAAGCGACCCTCGCACGGGTCGCTTTTCAGTTTGTTGTTTCTGGCTCGTTGACAACAAGAATATATTTACCACTTCCTCGACTCCGTATTTCTTTTGCCTTCTTCATACGATAGAGCAGAACGTGGACATACTGTTTCTTGACAGGTTTGCCGCCTTCCACAAGGTCTCGGTGTATTTGCTCAGGAGTCTTTCCCTTTGGAGCATCCTTAAGAATTTCCCGAACGGCGGCTCTTTGGCTAAGTTCTGTCAACGGCCCCTTGGGAATTTCTATTGCTGGAATCTCTGTTGGATGTTCCTCGGGTACAGGTTCTTCGGATTTGCCGTTGACTAATGCCCTCAATGTAGCACACGCTTGTTCCATCTGTTGAATGAACTGCTTGCTGACCACAATTTTTTCTTCTATCGCCTTGATTGCTGCGTAAATTTCTTCATCAGCCATTTGCCTAACCTCCCTTCGCACAGGATATAGTGGGCTATATTTCATCGTACCACAAGGAGATTGTAACACATAGCTGCTAGGTTGTCAAGTATAACATAGTCTTGCAGCAAAGGGGGTTCCGCAAGTTATCCACAAGGCGGCTAGTAAATAGGAGATAGAGTACCAGAAATCAGCGTTTTTCCCATCTCGCACGAGCGGCTTTACGGGCTATTTCCGTACGTTTCTTGGCGGATAGCTTTCCCGCCCTCGCTTTGCCGCCTTTCAATCCGCCCAACCGACCAAGAGCGACAGCGGCAGGGTTCTTGTCGCTTCTCTCAGATGCGTTTTCGTTGGTGAGTTCGCCTTCTGTGGCAGCTTTCAGGATAGATGCCGCAAGCTTATTGAGGTCGGCGGGACGTTTCTTCTTCTTGCCCATGCTCTAAGTATAGCATGAGCGGTCAAGCATCGTCAAGAGATAATCTACAAAAGATTTAGTCTAAGGTTGGCTCATCAAATGGAAGTTCACGGGTATCAATGAAACGTGGATAACGAAAGCTCATTTTCGGATTACCTAGCTGTCCGTCACACCTTTTGATTAATTCATCATCAAATGTTTCAAAAAGTTCAAGTTTTGCTCTAATTGCTGTCGCAACATGGATTGCATCTTTCGGGTCAATTCCTTTGTCCCAAATTAGTTCTCTAGCAAACTCGGCTGTTTTGCGGTCAATGTTTCTGACAATAATATAGTCTTGCTTGAAAAAGCTCTGATTTTTTCTGCGTCAGCTTTTTCAATTGGTGGCCTACGCTTCAGCTTAATGACTTCCGCCAAGGTAAGAGCTGAAGTTATTATATGAACCTTGCCTTCCTCTGCGGCATCGAGTACACCCTTACATGCATCTATTCTAGTTTCTTCTCTTTTGAGATGTGCCAAGAAGGTATCTGAATTCCAATATCTTTTTTCTCGGGTTAATTGTTTTTCTGGCACTAGTCGTTGTTCCTTAAGATTCCTTCTACATCAGATGCGGAGGGTAACTCTTGTGGGCTTGGGAAAAGCTCTATTTCTTCGACATCAATACTTAAGGGCTCGCCATCGCCTTGATAATGAATTATGCCAGATACATAGACCCTTTTTCCAAAAGCTTTTAGAATTTCAGGAAGAATGTCTTTAGGGAAATGGCAATTGATGGGCTTATCCGTAAGGTCATCATAAACAGCGAATCGATAGCTTGGTCTTTCAGCTATCATCTCTAGCTTGCCTTCGATAGAACCCCAGTCTTTGTATTCACCTTCGAACAATCTATTTATATTAGCCAAGCTCTTTTGGGTAAGCCTGCTTCGCTTTCCGTTGCTGCCAACTTTAATAGGTTGAACCTTGCCACTTTCGCCTTTCCTGATTTGAATTAATGTGCGAAGTCGCTTCAAGGCTTTATCGGAAAAATAAGTAGGTCTTTCGGACCTCGTTTCGATCATCCTAACGCCTTCATCAATTTTAGTTACTATTTCCTCTGGTGTTTCAGGAAAAGGCTTTAGTCTTTCAGGAATAAATTTCATTCGTACGCTTCCTGGCTCAACCCGAACTATCCAGCGAAGCCCCTTTGGAGTTCCAGTGATGTTCGCGCTAACTTCATTCAGCAAAGAAAAGAAGGCGTTAATTCCTTTTACGAATTCTTCTGCTGTTACTCTTGACCCAGAAAACTCAAAGGTCAAGGATGGGAATTTCTTCCTAGCCATAAGCTTCTCCTTTTCGCATTATATCATTCACAAAAAGACCTTGTCAATTCAAAGTGACCCACTACCCGATATCTTGCAATGTTGCAAAAACCGTGCATCCATGCTATAATGTTCTGAGTCGGGCGGCGAGGGCCGCCATATTTATTATGGAGGTGGAGGATTTGAAGAAAGGCGTTCATCCCGAATATCACGATGTCACCGTCACGTGTGCGTGTGGAAACCGGATACAAACACGGTCGACAAAGAAGGAAATTGCTGTAGATATCTGCTCGAACTGCCATCCGTTCTTCACCGGCAAGCAGAAGCTGGTCGATACCGAGGGACGCGTGCAGAGGTTCCGTCGCAGATACAATATCAAAGGATAGTGGAATCATTGGCCAGGCCGTTCTCTGAAGGAGTTGAACTGCCTGGTCAATTTTGTTTTGTGAGCGCGTGAATGGAGATGAAGCCTAACGTCGAGCTTCTCTGCTATACCGACGAGCCCGAGCGGACGGTGGCTCTTGCCGCCAGGTTGTGTTACTCTGCGGTCGGGATAGCGGAGCTTTCCGAGCGCATAAGCGATGACGAGGTCAACCGGCTCCTCAAACGTCTGCTCGAGATGGGACACGCCTCACCCTTCGAGCACGCCAGTTTCACATTCGGAGTCGAAGGAATATCGCGGGTAACGAGCCACCAGCTGGTTCGTCACAGAATCGCCTCGTATTCCCAGCAGAGTCAGAGATACGTCCGAAAGACGAAACAGTTCGATTACGTGCTCCCACCTTCAATACGAAGGAGAAAAGATGCACGGGAACGCTACGAGCGTCTCATGACGGAGCTCCACGCCCTCTATCGGGAGTTTCTTGAGGCAGGAATAGCTGCCGAGGATGCGAGGTACATCCTTCCCGGAGCGGCGGAAACGAAGATTGTCGTGACGATGAACGCGCGGGAATTGAGGCATTTTTTCCGACAGCGCTGCTGTACCCGGGCTCAATGGGAAATCCGCAAGATGGCGGAATTGATGCTCGAGCGCGTGAGTGAAGTTGCCCCGAATCTGTTCGCCGATTGCGGGCCGCCATGCCTTGTTGGGCCGTGTCCGGAGGGCGAAATGAGTTGTGGGCGAGTGTCTTCCGCCCCGAGCGCAACAAGGAAGCGCCCACGCGCTCATGTTCGGAGATGAATGGATAATGCTGGCCAGATTGAAGGCAATAGAAGCTAGATACGAAGAGCTGAATCGACTGATGAGCGCTCCGGGGGTGATAAACGACCCTGAGAAATATCAGAAGTATGCCGAGGAACATGCAGAGCTCGCACCGCTAATTGAAAAAACGCATGCGTACCGGAGACTTCTCGCTGATTATGAGGCCGCAAAAGAGATCATCAACAACGAGACCGATGAAGACCTGCGAAAGCTTGCAGCGGAAGAAAAAACGCACGCCGAAGACGAGCTCTCCACGCTCGAGCGCGAGATCAAGCTTCTGCTGGCGCCGCGTGACGAACGGGACACAAGAGACGTCATCATGGAAATCCGGGGGGCGACCGGAGGAGAGGAGGCCGCGCTCTTTGCGGCTGACCTGTTCCGCATGTATACACGATACGCCGATGCCAAACGCTGGCGCTGCGAGGTGCTCAACAGCAACCCGACGGGTATCGGCGGTCTCAAGGAGGTCATCTTCTCGATTTCGGGGAAGGACGCCTTTGGGATGCTCAAGTATGAAAGCGGCGTCCATCGCGTCCAGCGTGTTCCCGTGACCGAAGCAAGCGGAAGGATTCACACCTCGACGGTGACCGTTGCCGTCTTGCCCGAAGCTGAGGAAATCGAGGTCAAGGTTGACCCGAAGGATTTGAAAATAGACGTCTTTCGCTCATCCGGTCCCGGCGGGCAGAGCGTCAACACGACCGATTCCGCAGTCCGGGTAACCCATCTGCCCACCGGCCTTGTCGTAACGTGTCAGGACGAAAAATCACAACACAAGAATAAAGCCCGAGCCCTTCGGGTGCTCCGGTCACGACTGCTCGATGAGAAACAACAGCAGCAGGCGCAGGAGATTTCCGCGACGCGTCGCAGCCAAGTCGGTACGGGCGAGCGAAGCGAGCGGATTCGCACGTATAATTTCCCCCAGAACCGCCTGACTGACCATCGTATCGGATTAACACTGCATAAGCTCGAGGCAATTCTCGAAGGCGAACTGGACGACGTCATTGAAGCGTTGCGATTAGCGGAACAGGAGGAGAAGCTGAAGGCGATAGAAAAGTGAGTCCAAGCCCAAAACCCACCCATATCTTTGACATTATGCGAATCATCGACGCCATCCTCGACGCTGACAGGGTTCTCCGCTCAGCAAATGTCAGCGAAACACCGCGCCTTGAAGCGGAGGTCTTGCTCGGCGATGTTCTCCACAGAGACCGCGCGAAGCTCATTTCTTCTTATCCCGAAGCGCTCAATGAGCGCGACATAATGGCCTTCATGTCCCTGGTGAGACGGCGTGCCGACGGCGAGCCGCTGGCATACATCACCGGCAAAAAAGAATTCATGGGACGTGTGTTTCAGGTCGATAGGCGCGTGCTCATTCCTCGACCCGAAACCGAAATTCTGGTCGAATACGTTTCTGAATATATTCGGGATGCCGAACACGAACGCCCGCACATCTTGGACATCGGCACCGGATGCGGCTGCATAGCCGTTTCCCTGGCGCTTGATCTTCCACAGGCAATCATTTATGCGACCGACATTTCCGAGGCCGCGCTTGAAATCGCCAAAACCAATGCCGCAGAATATTATGTCGCCGAGAGAATCACATTCCTCTACTCAGACATCTACGCCGGCATTCCGGAGAATCTCAAAGAGTCATTTGATTTCATTGTCTCGAATCCGCCCTATGTCAGTGATTCCGAGTATGTATCTCTGGAAAGAACGGTCAGGGATTTCGAGCCCCCCATCGCGCTGAGAAGCGGAAGGGATGGTTTGGACTGTTTCCGCCGTATCGTGGCGGGAGCTGCGGAGCATCTTCTGGTAGGTGGACTTCTTGCCGTTGAAATCGGGGAACATCAGTCAGAGAAGGCCGCGGCAATTCTCGAACGCACAGGGCTGAGCGTGATGGAGATTGTACCTGATTTGGCAGGCAAGCTGAGGGTGATAATTGGACGGAGAATGAGATGAGCGAGAAACCCAAGACTGCTTTAATCCGGGAAATGCCGCCGAGCGAGCGACCACGCGAGAGACTGGCCAGGCGCGGCCCATCCTCCTTGAAAACCTCCGAATTGCTCGCAACATTGTTCAGGACCGGCACACGGAATCTGAATGCGCTTGAGCTTGCTGACACTATGTTGAACAAGTTCGGCTCGCTCACGGCCATGTCGCGCGCAAGCACCGACGAACTGAAGGCGTTTGGCGGAATCGGATTCGCCAAGGCCGTCGAGATTCAGGCGGCATTCGAGCTGGGTCGCAGGCTGGCGACTGAGGAGGCTCAAAATCGGCCGGTGATAAAGACCGCCAAAGACGTCGCGAGGCTCATGGCTCCGGAAATGCAGTCGCTCGACCGTGAGCATTTCAAAGTGCTTTTTCTCAATACGAAAAACCACGTGCTTCAGATACACACCGTCTCAATAGGGTCTTTGAACGCGAGCGTGGTGCACCCGCGCGAATGTTTCGGCCCTGCGATTGCAGCAAAGGCTGCCGCGATCATTCTCGTGCACAATCATCCAAGTGGTGATGTCGAGCCGAGTCCGGAGGACCTGAGTCTCACCCGCAGGCTTATTGCGGCAGGCGAGCTTCTTGGAATAAAGGTGTTGGACCATGTTATAATAGCTGGTAACCGGCACCTCAGCCTTATCGAGAGGGGAGTGAATTAGTATTCGTATTCCCATCGCTACAGAAGGCCTGAAAATGGCCGCTGTCTGCCTCGCGGTTTTGGCGTTTGGCTTGATCGTGCATCCAGCTATCGCGTGGCTGGGATTAGTGGCTGCGCTGTTCACCCTCTATTTCTTTCGAGACCCTGAACGAATCATAATTGCCAAGGCCGGCCACATAGTGGCGCCTGCCGACGGAAAGGTCGTCGCAATCGATGAGGTGGATGAGACCGAATACGTCGGCGAACGCTGCAAAAGAGTCAGTATTTTCCTCTCGATTCTTGACGTGCATATAAACAGGGCTCCGGTCAGTGGACAAATAGGGATGATTCGTCACAAGCCGGGCAGATTCGCCCTCGCGCATACTCTTGACGCCTCGCGCAGCAATGAATGCAACATGATTGGCATCAAAGGGGACGAGATGAAAGTCCTGGTGAAGCAAATTGCCGGGGCCGTCGCTCGCCGGATCATCTGTTACTGCAAGCCGACGCAAGTGGTTCGCACGGGGGAGAGGATAGGAATGATACGGTTCGGCTCCAGAACCGAGGTCTACCTTCCTCGGGAGTGTCAGATATTGGTCTCAGAAGGGGAAAAGGTAAAGGGAGGCGTGAGCCTCATAGGAGTGTACGATGCGGCGTTCACGAAAAAAGCGTAAGTATGTGAACATACTCCCCAGCCTGCTGACCGTGGGCAACATGTACTGCGGCCTGCTTTCCATCGTGTATACGATAAATGGCAGGTTCGAGCTCGCTGCATGGCTGATTCTGCTTGCGCTCCTTTTTGACGGGAGCGACGGGCACATTGCTCGCATTACGCGCAGCACCAGCAACTTCGGAAAGGAGCTCGACTCGCTTGCCGACGTCATCACATTTGGAGTGGCTCCGGCGGTGCTCGTCTACCGGAGTGTCCTGCACGACTTCGAGCACAGCGGAATTTTCATCGTGACGGTGTATGCAATCACCGGAGCGCTCAGGCTCGCTCGTTATAACGTCCAGGCGGGCACGGCAGTGAAATCGTTCACGGGGCTCCCAATCCCCGGAGCGGGTTGTCTTATAGCTTCGACGGTTTTGTTGCAGCTCAAGTACGACCATCCGCTTCTCCAGGATTACTTGCCGCCCGTCTTCGCCCTTTTCATCCTGCTGTTGGCCTTCTTGATGGTGAGTACGGTGAAATATCCGAAACGGGAGCTCTTTCTCGTGCGGCGCAATCGCGCCTTCCAATACATGTTCATAATCATCTTACTGTTCAGCATCATCAAGTTGCGGCCCACACTATTCGTCTTCATGATGTTTCTCGCGTATGTAACGGTCGGTCCCATTAATTACCTGAGCAGAAACCGCCTCGAACAGGAGCCGCTGCCACAGGAACACGAAGGGCCTGTTTCATAGTCGCTCCTTTCAAAGAACCATTTGGCTTCTGCGGGTCACGTTCCCGGTTACTTGCGACTCGAGGGGCTCCGCTTGATGAATGATTCGCCGGAAAGTCTGGAGATGCATGAATATCGAGATTGTACGGAAGCATGGAGGAAAGCCATGAGTGAGAGGTCTCGCTTGGTTTTGTTCGGTCTGGTAGCGGTAGTCTGCTGCCTGATGGTATCGGCGTGCGCATCAACCGGAGCCGCCCGCGGCAGAGCAGATATCGAGCCGGTGCCCGCGCTTGCGGGACGTGAGCCGACGGTGCTGGTGTGTCCAATTGATTGCATCAGCAGCGACGCTGAGATCTTTGATTTAAGCCTGGTTCTTGCCCCTCTCATAAGGAGGGACCTTTTCTGCGTGCAGCGAATCAGTGTGATACCGACTGAGGACACGGATGTTGGCGGAAAAGCGTTCTTCTTGAATGAGGACGGTCTGCGCAGGATTGGTAGACTCCATGGCGCCGACATGGTGGCCTTTGGCTTCCTCCGTGGCGAGGCGACGGGCATTTCAATTGAATTGGCCGTATTTGACCTTACGACGAACTATCGAATATTCAATACTACCGTCAAAGGGAAACCGTCGCAGATATTCAAAATGGAGCGGCAATTGGTCTATCGCTTCATTGAAACACTAGGAATCAAGTTGAGCAAGGAAGAGCAGGAGAGAATGAATCACCGCAGCCCCTCACGCATTGCAGCCGCCAAGTACTTTGGGAGCGGACTCAAAAGCGAAATGAAAGGACAGTACGCCGAGGCGCTCATGGCATTCGCAGAGGCGGTCAGCAAAGACGATGAACTCTCCGTTCCGTATGCCGCCGAGGCGCGGGTATTCGAGAAATACAATGCCCCCCTAAGAGCCATGGAATCATACGAGAATGCAGTCGCTCGCGACGAATACTTCGCAGAGGGATGGTATCAATTAAACTTATACGCGGTCCAGTACAAACAGAGCGATATGCTCGCGAAGGATTATTGCGAAAAAGCCCTCGCAATTGCACCGCGATTCGGCAAGGCACACTTGAGTCTGGGAGCCCGTTTGTATGCGCTCGGTGACTTGCAACGAGCCATTGAGGAGACCGAGATCGCTGCTACCTTGCTGCCTGTGAATCCCTTGCCATGCTATAATCTCGGTATCTACTACCTGGATGCGGACGACCTTGCGACAGCCCGAGATTGGCTGCAGCGGGCGCTTGCTTTGCAGCCGAATTTCGAGCTTGCTCGCACAGAGCTGCAAAAATTAAACGATCAATAGATACCAGAAAGAAAAAAACGAGGCGCGCGCGCGGCGTCTATGAGAAATGTGGGCCGGTAGTCGCTGCGGTTAATCATCACTCCGCAGGCCCAACGCATAGGCAGCCTGTAATATTGTGTGTATTTGAGTAGTGCCTTCCACTATCTGCAGGCCTTTGGCCTCCCTGAAATATCTCTCGACATGATATTCCGACGTGAATCCGTAAGCCCCATGGATTTGTACGGCGTCCGTTGCGGCCTTCATCGCCAGCTCAGTGTTGAAGAGCTTTGCCATTGAGGAGTACTTCGTGGTTCGCTGTGCGCCCTTGTCGCGCAGGCGAGCAACCTGATACAGCAGAAGGCGGCCCATTTCCACGCCGACGGCCATGTCGGCAATCATCTTCTGAATGAGCTGATAGGAGGCGATAGGCTGGCCGAATACCGTTCGCTCTTTCGAGTAATTCAGCGATGCATCAAGGCATCCTTGCGCAAGTCCCAATGCGCGGGCTGCTACGAAAAGCCGGCCCATGTCAAGGCAGGACATGACGATTTTGAAACCCCTCATTTCCTCGCCAACGAGGTTTTCCCGAGGGACCCGACAATCCTCAAAAATCAGCTCACCAAGGTCAAGCGGCTGCCATGCGAGCTTGCCAGCGATGGAGCGGGACGAAAAGCCGGGCATGCCTCTCTCGATAATGAACGCTGTTATCCCTTTGTGTCTGAGGCTCTTATCCATTGTGGCAAAGACAATCGCCCAGTCGCAGATGCCGCCGTTTGTGATGAACATCTTGCTTCCGTTGAGAATATACTCGTCTCCCTTGCGGACTGCCGTCGTTTGAATGTTGGCCACGTCCGTGCCGGTATTGGGCTCGGTTATGCCGGCGGCCCCCATGGACTCGCCTCTAGCCATCGTGGCAAGGTATTTCTGCTTTTGCTGTTCCGTCCCGAACCTCAGGATGCCCTGACCAATGAGAGACGACGGCCCGCCGACTACAACGGCAAGCGAAGAGCAAACGCGCGAGATTTCCTCGATGCTGATAACCCAACTCACGTGGTCGATACCCGCGCCACCGTATTCGGGCGGAATCACGCCCCCGATGAGTCCCATCTCCTTCATCTTCGCCACTATATCAAGAGGAAGGCAACCTTCCCGGTTGTATTCGAGAACGTGCGGAGCGATCTCTTTCTGTGCGAATCTTTTCACGGTTTCTCTGGTCTGCACTTGTTCGGGTGTTAGGTCAAAATCAAGGTTCATCGTATTCTCCTACTGCTTGTCGTTAACCGTTTTAGGAGGCGACATTGTACCACAGTGGAACCATCAGACCAAATTGAATAGCGACAAAGAAAAGGGGAGGAATGTCACGGCGCAAAAGTGAACTGAATCCATTCGCTCCAGCAGCGCGGATGGGTATCGGGCGAAATCCGGATGCGCCACGGATTTCGCACAGCCAGCGAACTCCACATCTCACGTGAATAAGGACCAAAATCGCGCTCGCTTCCCATGGTCAAAAACGTGCCCGTGAGATGGTGAACGCCTGTGCCAATGTCATATTCGATGATGTAGGTCGCGGTCGGGTTGCCCGTCCATGAAGCATGGATCAATCCTCCGCTTTCACGAAAGCGGAGCGCGGCGCCGTCAGAGGGAATGAGCATCTGAGGACACTCTGCCCGGTAGACCGTCGATGTGAGCGCAGATACGTCGCGACGAAGCGTCTGTATCCTCATGCGGTTCTGTACCTGCCACTCGGCAAGGAGCGTTTGGAGCACAGCCGCTGCATGGAGATTTTCGCGGTATACATTCTTCAATTCCCTCGGGTCAAGCAAGAGGTCGAAGAGCTCGGACGCCTTTCCTTCGGGGCTCTCGGTCTCAATAAGCTTCCATGCATCTGTCCGAATGCACCTGAGGCGCGTCTTTGCCATGTGCTCGGTCGCCTGGTACCCGCCATAGATGGTTTCGGCGAACACGGGAACGCTCGATTCGCTTTGTTTGGTAACGTCGAAGAGAAGTGGCGCAAGATTTCTGCCTTGCACTCCCGGGGGAATCGGGATTCCGACGATGTCAAGGACAGTCGGCATAATGTCTATCTGCTGCACTTGCTCTCGGATTTCGAGGTGGTTCGGGAGGTAATCGGCGAGGCTCATGATGAGCGGAATTCGCAACACTTCATCGTACATCGTGGCAGAATGCATTGTCGACGCATGTCCGACAAATCCGTGGTCAAGCAACTCTTCTCCATGGTCTGCCGTTATGACAAGCAGGGTCTTCTGGAGCAGGCCGTGCCTCTGTAATCGAGCGTATAAGCGTCCGACGAATGAGTCCAATTCCCTGACTTCTGCATCATAGAGCTCGCGGATTATCGGGGCGTCCGATTCCTCAAACGTAACTGTGCCCATGGGCACAGTTGCTGCATCGGAAAGAATCGCCTTGATGCCCGGCGAGAGGCTGTTCTGCTCGAGCAAAAGCTCGATCGCACCTGATTGAGAGACTTCCCTCGGCTTGTAGGGAAGATGCACATTCCGATAGTGATACCAGATGAAGAATCTCTTATTGTGGTTTTCGTCAAGCCACCGAAACAATTCCTCACCGTCTTCGTGTGAAAAATATTCTTCCTCCACCGGACCGACACGAATGGAGGAGAATTCGGGAATCGTGAGCAAGAAACAGATATTCGGGACCGTATACGGAGCGTCACGAAAGCAATCGAATATGGTCACGATATCCGGGTCGAGCATGCGACCGCGTTCATCCACTTTGTGAACGGGTGGCTGAAGGGACGTGACAACGGACATCAAACCGGGGATGGTCCAGACCGATTGGCTGTATGCGCGCCGGAACAATACACCTCTTTCCGCGATCGCATCTATGTTCGGGCTCGTCATCCTGTTGTAGCCATAACACCCGAGATGATCGGGCCTCAGCGAGTCAACGGTAAGCAGTATCACATTGAGCTCGACGGGCGCCCTCTTGATGAACGGCGGCGTTTCGATGACCAATAAAAGGGCGGTCAGGATCGCTATCGCTGATATTCTTGCACTCTTATATGGGTTCATACGGAGTTTGCACGCCGGTTGTCAGCGTTTCCGTTAACCTTCAGCACCGTAATCACTACGAGAATCCCCAACGCAGAAGCGATTGTGTTAGTGAAAGCATCCCTGAACTCAAAGACGCGGTTAGGCAGAATGTATTGAATAGCTTCATCGATGAAACCAAAGGCTGAAGCGAATGCAAAACTCAGAAGGCAAGCGGCCATCTTCTTAAAGCGGAGCCGAAAGGCTCGGTATGTGAGATAGGCTAGCAGGCCATACTCCATCAAATGCAGTCGCTCAGCAGGAAACTTGCACTGATATTTCAGGAGGAAAAAATATGTGGCGCCAAACCCTGCCAGTAAGATGAAACTCAGGATGCCGTATCGTTGCCGGTGAGAAATCATGTGCAGAACAATCCCCACAGCAATTCCTGCCAGCACAATGTACCCGAGAGTGTTGAAGATGGGTCCGATGGCTTTGCTGGCCTTACCCCAGAGAATCGGAGTAAGGGGCAACGAAAGAACGATGCAGAACATCATTGCGGCAACATAGAGCCACGCGAGAAGCTCTCGCGACCGAAAGCCGGCCATTTCTCCACGAAACAACTTCCCCATGCAAAGACTCAAAACGTCTCGATTCTTCTGAAAATGCTCTTCCTGTGCTTCCCCAGTTCGAGGTTAACGCAGATAACATTGGCGCCACGTGTGAGAGGAAGCTCAAAAGAAAACTTTCCGCGCCTGTCTGCCACTATCCTGTGCCCGTTGACTTCTACCTTGCAATGTGGCTCTGCGGCGCCATATATGCGGGCATGCCTCGCATCAGTGTACTGTCTTTCCTGTGGCTCAGTCAAGACGAGCGCGAGCGGCTTGTGCTCCAGTTGCTGAATCTCCTCGGCTACTTCCGCGCGAACCCGCTCGATTGCACCCGGCTCGCGTGTGAAGTGAGGCGTCAGCAAGAGGCTTTCTCCAGCATGGATTCGCAAAGCCTCGTCGGATATCAGCCGTCGGCATAGCTCACCTATTCTCAGCGACGCGGCATCGCCGAGCCATTGAGCCTCCAACTTTCTCTGGGTCTCCTTGATGGATTCCCTCAGGATTGTGAGGTATTCGGCGTCCTCAAGTCCGTCCCGGAGTAACTCCAACCTGACAGACGGTAACGGCCGCCGGTCACCGGGATATACGAGCACACCTTCTCCATTGCCGAAATGAGGCACGAATGGGTCATCAAGAGACTGCCTCCAGTTGGCCGACTCCCAATGCAGCAGGCCATCGATGCCGCAGAGTTGCTGCAACCACGGCAATATCCGAAACGCGTTCGGATCGTCCTCGATGTGGAGCGTCGGGAAGGGTTTGACCGCTCCTGCCGTATACCACCACACCGTGTCGCCCGATTCCAGGCGTTCCCGTATTCTGTGAGCATATCTCTCTCGCTCCAAAAAACTGTTCGGAATCCCCTCAGGGAGCAGGCGCACATGGATACACCAGATGTCAACTGAACCCACAAGCGGTTCATCAGGGAAACAGGTGACAAGAAATTTGGGGGACTCTGTGAGGGAGTGGATGCGCTCGCCAAGCTGTATCACGGCGTCGTATTGGTGGTATGTCGGCTCATCAATGAAATAGGAAAACATCTTCGGGAGCCAACCGCCGCCCCGGGCACGGGTGAGCGCTCTCGTAAACCGAGGGTCGTCGGGATGGAACGGAATCCTGCAAGCCACGACTCGTTCATCGGCCAGGTATGCAGATGCCTCAGGGCTCCCCAGGGAAACCGGCGGCTGAAATGGCGAGAGCCTATGTTCGGCCATAAACCAGTAAAATGAATCAACCAACTTGTTTCGAGTTTCTGATTCCTTGTTCAGGCCATAGTACTCTGCAATTGACTCATAATCGAGGCCGATGGCTGCGGAGAAAGATGGCCGTCTCGGCAGTTGTAACGGAAGCACAATCAGCCGCAAAGAAAGACGCGCGACCATTGTCCCGTCATTGTCCACGATGAGCTCGGACGATAGTTCTCCCGGGGGTACACGACTGGGAACAAAAAGATCAATCCAGATTCGAGCGAGCTCCCCTGGTTGTACGCGAAAGACTGACTGTGGCAAGAGTATGTTGGGATACATCCCCGGTTGATGCGCCACGACGGGCTTGGAGATAGGCGTGTCTGTCTCAAGGTAGGTTGTCACACTGAGTTCGTGTGCCGTGCCATCTCTTGCCGTGAATGGCAACAAAGAGATACGCAGTCCATCCATTTCCCTTTCGCCGCAAAGAACAAGCTGGAACGCTTCGTGCTCGTTGCGGGCAGCGACTATCTCAATTGGCGCCATGCGAAAACCGGAAGTCTCGTTCTTGAGCAGTCGTCGTGTGCCCTCTGCCCACGCGGCGCGCACCGACGGCGACGGAGAGGCGGCTGGCTCGACATAGTTCTTTCTGGCTTCGTCTACGATGCGCTCCAGGGCCGTGTCGTGCGAGACCAAGCCTGCATCAAGCTGATCTACGATGCGAGCGATTCCCGCCAATCGTGTGGCAGCGTGTCTCTCGAGGGGCAGGACGCCCGCGTTGTGTGACGCTGAAACAAGGCGCGGATAAAGGCTTGTGTTCGATACAGCATCCTCAAGCGAAGCGTCCCTTTTGAAGGGGGCGACGAACAGAAACTCCTCGGCAAATCGCGAATACTGCACGCGGGAGAAGAAATGCTCGAGGAACGTCACGGTGGGTCCGATGTCGACGCTCGCTGTGGGAATGACAAAAACCTGACTGCTCGCGAGGAGCGTTTGCGCAGGTAATGTATCGGATGGCGGTGGCACAATCTGCATGGGCACTGACTCTTGCTTGAGAAGCTGAGCAAGCATTGCCGCATTGTCGAGCTGAAAAAGCACCTTGCCGCTTGTGATACCAATGAAATTCGGGTCCCAGAACTTGAAATGTGGAGAAAGAAGCGAGTCGGTCTGCCTCAGCAATTGAATGAACCTCAGGATGCCGGAGAGGTCAGAAGCCGACTCGGGGTTCTTGCCGGCCCCAAGAAGATTTACTCCTCTTTGATAACACAACAAATGAAAAATCGGCGCCATCGAGCGAGTACTTAATGTCCAAAGGCGTATGCCTTCCGACGAGCCTCCTCCGCTGCCGACCAAATGGGCAATCTCTATGAAGTCAGGCCATTTTGTCGGCGGCCCCGATATGCCAAGCCTTGAAAGCAGTTCCGGATTGTAGATGAGGACATAGGGGTTGACATTCACAGGGAGACCATACAGCTTCCCGTCATAGCTTCCGGCCTTGTATGCACACTCGAGCATGCCTCCTTTTTTCAGAGAGGGCTCTCTTTCAATCACTTCATCAAGAGCACGGATTATACCGGCCTCTGCAAGCATGGGGATGGATTCGCGCTCGATGATCGCAAGCTGTGGGAGGCTGTAGCCAGTACTCTTGAGTTGGATCTGCTTGGCCACCGTTCCGCTCGACGGGCCGAGTGGGTGGGCGAACACGGTGATTACATCCTGGCTACAATTAAACTCGTCGATAATCGAGTCAAGAATATTACGCTGCCCCGAATGCCATTGATGCCACAGGTGCAAGGGCGTGGTCGGCGGAAGGCCGTCGTCGGCAAGGCAGCGAGCAGATACGCCGGGATAAACTGCAAGAAACAGAATTGTCGCTATGCAGCGAGTAATGTGTGAGAGACCTGTGAAAAATGGTTTCAAGAGAATGCGCAGTTTTACGAGATTTTTGAAGAGAGGGTTTCCTCAAAGACCATCTTGTCAGCGTCTTCGAACAAGGCAAAGATAATGTGATTGACGGTGTGACATTTGGTTCCAAGATGCTGCATCGCAAGGTCAATCATGATCTCCGAGCAGCGCTTGACAGAAAATCCGCCAATTCCGGTTCCAATCGCCGGAAACGCAATAGACGCAATCTTTGCCTCCTCGCCTTTGAGCAGGCTATTGCGAACCGAATCGCGGAGAGACCGCTCTGAAACGGGTTCATCTCCCATGCTGGCGGCGTGGATGACGTACTTCGCCGGCAGTTTTCCTGCACCGGTAATTGCCGCTTCGCCGACCTTGATCGGGCCAATGCGATTGCACTCTTCTTGAATGGTCGGTCCGCCCTTCGTCCTTATGGCGCCCGCCACGCCCGACCCGAGGATGAGATGATTGTTAGCGGCATTCACGATAGCATCAATGGCAAGCGTGGTGATGTCTGCCTGCATGACTTCGATGGTCCCATTTCCCACCGTCGCTTTCACGACAACCTCTCCTTTCCCCGACTCCGGAATTATCTCTCAGTTCGCGCAAACCATATAACCGCTCCGCAGGTGCAGTGCACATCGTATGAGGTGAATCAGCACGTGAGATGGAGCGCAGCCACCACACGCTTTCCTTTTTGAGAAAGCTCGTTGAACGTATCACAGGCCTTTTGCGTGGGGGCCACCACAAGCTGCACGCGCAGATTCGAGAGCGTTTCAGCCACGCGACGGTCCACCTGCATTCTCCCGGGGTCGCCCTGTCCCACAACGAGCACTTCGGGAGGGTCTGCAAGCACTTCCGGAATGTCCTCGAGTTGCAGCTTATGGCCTTCCTTGCGCCACCATTCCGGATGCACCTTCCCAGGATAGATAATAAGGTCTCTCCCATATTTGCGGCCATCAACATGTATGGACCCGAAGGAGTATTTCTCGATCTTGCTCATCCTCAACATCCTCCTTAGGCACACACGAAAAGAACGTTCTGAACCTCAGCGCTGCCCGACATATCAATTCACGCGTTTGCGCGCTTCCCCATAGACAGCGCTATCCCTTGATAACGCCGACAGGCTTCAACTTCGCCACCCTGAGGCTGATACCCGCCGAATGCATGACATTGACCACCCGGTTGACATCCTTGTACGCCTCGGGCATTTCCTCCGCGAGCGTCGCCCTGCCGTGCGCCATCACAATGATATTCTTATCCTCAAGCTCTCGCTTGATTGAGCGGCCCTTGCTTCGCTTGATTGCCTGCGACCGGCTTAGTACTCTGCCTGCTCCATGGCACGTGGAGCCAAACGTTTGTTCCATGGCGGCCTTGGTGCCCACGCAGAGATACGACTCCCTCCCCATGTCGCCCGGAATGAGCACCGGCTGTCCGATGCTTCTGTAGTCCGCAGGCAGGTCAGGATGACCCGGTGGAAATGCGCGAGTGGCCCCCTTCCGATGCACCCAGAGCATACGCTCCTTGCCGTTGACAGAGTGTTTCTCGTATTTGGCCATATTGTGGCAGACATCATAAACGAGCCTCATGCCCAAATCGCGCGGGCTCAGCCCGAGAGCTCGCTCGAACGCCCGACGGGTGAGATGCATGATCACCTGTCGGTTCGCCCATGCGTAGTTCGCCGCTGCGGCCATGGCGGCAGCGTAATCGCGACCTTCTTCCGATTCGGCGGGTGCGCAGGCCAGTTGCCTGTCAGGCAGCTCTATCTTATACTTCTCCGCGGCGCGCGTCATAACTTTCAAATAATCATCGCAGATTTGATATCCGAAGCCGCGGGAGCCGCAATGTATGAGCACCGTCACTGTGCCCTCCTCGATGCCGAATGCCCGTGCAGCCTCGGGATGGTAAATGGTATCCACCACTCCCACTTCAAGGAAATGGTTGCCGGAACCCAGGGTGCCCACCTGGGCGAGACCGCGCTCCATCGCGTGTTCACTCACCTTGTCGGGGTCGGCGTGGGGGAGACAACCGCCCTGCTCCGCATGTGTTACGTCAGCCTCGTTCCCGTGTCCCCGGTCGACTGCCCATTGCGACCCCTTCATAATCAGCTTCCGTTGATCCGATACGCTGAGCTTTTCAATCGCGCCTTTGGCGCCCACTCCAGTTGGAATTGTCTGAAAGAGTTCGGTGACCAGCTCGCGGAGTTTGGGCCTCACATCCTGAATGGAAAGGTTGGTGCGCATCAGGCGTACACCGCAATTTATGTCGTACCCAACTCCGCCGGGTGATATCACGCCCCCTTCTCCAGGGTCAGTTGCGGCGACACCGCCGATCGGGAAACCATATCCCCAATGGATATCGGGCATAGCGAGCGAATACTTCACGACCCCGGGAAGCGTCGCGACATTGGCCGCTTGCTGGGGGCTCTTGTCGTTGCTGAGGGCATTCATGATCTCTTCGTCGGCATATATTCTCGCAGGCACACGCATCGCGCCCGTCCGCTCGATTTCATAAATGTAGTCGGAAACCTTTCGGATAGAAATCTCACTCATTACAGTTCAGCTCCGGTTATCAAACATCAAATATGACCTTGGCCTGCCACCCGTCGTCTGTGCGTGAAACCTCTAATTGGTAATATGTGGCCGCCTTCACATTTTCCCCAATCGAGTGAACCTGAGCGTCGTACGGCTCGCCCATTACGGAGCCCTCAACGGAGGTCTCGGTCACGGAATCCACCTCGAACCTGCTGAAGAACATCCCCGTCACATCAGCCCTGAACACAAGCTCGTTCAGCCATGTGACCAGTAATTCCTCGAAGCCGTCAGCCTTCAGGCTCACCTCCGCCTTCTTCTCCGGTTTGACCTTGGAAATATCAACCATGAGATCAAACATGGCGCATGCAGCGAGCGCAAAAAGCTCTTCAGGATTCTTCGCTCGCACGCGAATCCCGATATCGGCGGTGTGTTCGATAATTTCGTACCTGCTCCGTATTTGCCTGGCATCCACTATTGCTCTCGCCACCGGTTTCACCTCATAAAAACATTGATAGCAATTCTCTTCCTACAAGTATAATAAACCCAGTGGCGATTAGCAAAGCCGCAACGGCTCGAAAGCGCGCTGAAGAAAACCGACTCCAGGCTAACAAGAGGAGAATGGTAAGGAGGTCAAGACAGGCGAGGCATTTAAAGTATGAATCCGGATGGCGAACGAGGGATGGCTGCCTCGTGAAGAAAAGGGCGTCCACATAGAAGAGCAGGTGCGCCGCACTCAGACTTATCAAGAAGAAGGCGCCAACCACCACATTGACCTTCTGTGATGTGCGGATAGCATGCTCGTCCTTGGGCTCTGGGCCGGACGTATTGCTCCAGGGCCTCATCTCCGGAGTAGGCAGATGCTCGAAGCAGGATAAGCAATATATCACCCCAAGCGTGGTCAGGCGATATCCATTTATGAGTGAGCCGCCGCAGCTCGAGCACCGCCCGTGAAGGTACAGTTCAGCAGCGCGCTCTCGCGCCTTTTCCTGAATCGCGCCGCTGAAACAGTCGTTGCAGAAACGAAGTCCCAGCGGACTCTCGCGGTATTGCTCGCCGAGAGGCGTTCCACATCGAGCACATACCGCATGCTCAGGCCAGGGGGTGTGCTCATCGGGTGACATGAGGTGGTCCCGGAACCGGCCCAAAAACGGGAATTCCGGTAGGGAAATATTCTCGATAGCAGTCTAAGCTTGCGCTCGGTGGGCGGACGGAATGATGTGGAGGCTCTTTCGACGTGCTGAGATACTCTGACAGCGAATCTCGCCGCCACATATGCTATTTTCTTGCCGAAGGGACTATCCTGGATGGTCCCTGTTGCGGAGCTGTTGGCCCAGTTCTTACGAGCGCCTTGACACGCTTTATCAGGTCACGCGTATTAAACGGCTTCGTCAGAAAATCGTCCGCGAGCTTCGTTGTCCCCTCATCTTCGAGACGCTTTGTCTCAACGAGGTTCCCCGTGAGCAACATCGCCGGCGTGTCCCTGAACTTGGAGCTGCGACGCATCATCTGGAGCAACTTGATGCCCGTCACTTTAGGCATCACAACATCCAGGATGACCGCGTCGAACGAGGCCTTGCGAAGGAGCTTGAACGCCTGCTCTCCATCGCGGGCCGTTCGGACATCCAATCCTTCGTGCTCCAAGATTGCCTTCAACACCTCCAAAACATCCGGGTCATCATCGGCAATGAGCACTCGCTTCTTTCCCATATCGCTCCCCCCCAGAGTTGCGCAGCAAAACAGGCCATACGGATAACCATGAAAGCTTGCTGTCGGGGGCATTCTCTCTTCGTCTTATTGCAAAGATATGGGAGCTGCGTATGACGATAACCTCTGTATGATTCAACTCGCGATGAAGCAGCGCTGAAATAGATGATTATAACGCGTGATGTATTCTCCCCCTTCAGGCGCACATTGTAACACGTGCCCGGGGAATTTTCAAGCGCAAAAGCTCCAGCCAAAAATTTCAGCGCGAAAATCCCTCTTTCCAGCAGGTGATACTGCGCCGGCGGAGCGGGCTCACGAGACGAAGTGAGAACAGTGCCGTGCCAGTCCGTGTTTACATAAATCCTCCGAGGGTACCTTGGCTTAGAAGACGCCCTTTGAATAGTCGGGTTCCGCGGGACGTCTCATATATGGTCGGTAGGAGGCTGAATCGGCAGGCTGCTTGATTTTTTCAACCGAACTAGTATAATAAAAAGAGGCTTGGTTTACAGAGTAATAAGCGTTTGTATGTACCAATGTTCGCCGAATCATTAGAGGGGGGACGAAACTTGGCAAAGAGCGCGGCGGCGCACAAGAGCCAAGATGGTGCCACTCGGATATTCATAACGGCCGTCATTCTATTATTACCTGTGCTTCCTGCGGCGTCCGGGGTCTGTTTTGCGGCAGCGAGAGAAGGTCAACTTACTGTAGCGCAAGAAAAAACCCCTCCGCTTTTTGTCGATGTTTCCTGCACAACCGAGGACCTCATCAGGGCGCTTGACCGTTCGGACTTGAAACATCAGCGCCGATATGCAGCCGAATTGCTCGGGAGTCGTGGCGCGAAGGAAGCCGTTCCGAACCTCCTCAGAGCTCTCAAAGACCCCGAGGAAGTGGTTCAGAAGGCGGCGGCAGAAGCCCTCGCAAAACTCGGCGACAGCAACTCCTTCGATGAGTTAATCCGGAATCTCACTGACTCGTCTCCTACCGTAAGGATGTATTCCTCATATGTTCTGGGAAGACTCGCCAAGAAAGACGATTACAAGGTCATTGATGCGCTTCAGGACGCCGCTGTTGACAGCGATCAGAATGTCAGAGTCGAGGTCATTTACGCGTTGTACACGATCGGCTCACCCTCGAGCAGGGAGATCTTTGTAAAAGGCTTAAATGACCCTGACCCAAGAATCAGAATGCACTCGGCGAATGCGCTCGGCGCGCTGAAGGGACGCGAGGCTGGCTGGGCGCTTGCAGTTGCGCTTTCGCGCGAGAGCAATGAGAATGTCAGACGTACCATTGCCTCCGCCCTTGGCAAAGTCGGAAGCGCACATTCAGTTGAAGCTCTCATAGGCGCGCTCTCGGCTGAATCCGCATCCGTGAGAGCGGACATCGCAATTGCCCTCGGCGAAGCAAAGACTCCGGAAGCGATTCGTGCATTGACCAAATTGCTTGCCGAGGACCCAAGTTCCGAAGTGCGTGAAAAGGCGGCGATTAGCCTGCTCAACGCTAAGGACCCCTCCTCAGTTTCCGCCTTGGCTGCTGCACTGAGTGACCGCGTCGTCATCGTGCGCAGACCTGTCTCGGAAGCGCTTGTAGGCCTCGCGAATCCCACGATTGTTGACGAACTCGTCGATGCATTGGCCGACACGGATACCACAGTCGCCGATAACGCGATGGCTGCATTGATTGGCATGGATGATCTTGCGGCTGTCCCCAAACTGATGAGTGTGCTTGATGGTCCAAATCGGCAGCAGACAACCCGGGCACTGGTGGTCCTGAGGGAAATTACCCACAGGGAATATGGTTCTGATGTCGCAAAGTGGAAAGTGTGGTTTGAAGAGAACTTCAAGACGGGGCCAAGTCAACAAGTGGACTCCGGGAGTGGGACGTGAAAGACGACAGCCGAGCGAACACATCATCAAGAATGATAGCGCAACTCGTTGCTTGTCAAAAACTCGTTCTTCTGGGGCGGCTCTCCTCAAACATCACTCATGAGGTCAATAATCATCTCACGGGAGTCACGGGTTACGCGCAGCTCCTCCTCGCACAGGAACGCGCACAGGCGGTCGCGCGGGAACTGGAGATGATCAACTCTTCGGCAAACAAGTGCCAGAAGCTGGTCGCAGACTTCAAGCGCATAGCCCACTTTGGGAATAGGGAGAGGGAGTACGATAACATTAATTTTATCATTCGGGCTTCGGTGGAGTTGCTCCGTAATCAGTTCGTGAAGAAGTCGTTTGAAATAATCGAGAATTATTCTCCTGATATTCCACCTGTCGAAGTCGATACGCCCGGATTGGGTCAAGCATTCTTGAACATAATTCAAAATGCCTTCGAGGCTATCGAGGAAAAGGGAACACGTCTCGCAATCACCACACTCGAGGAGAAAGGCGGTCTTGTCGCTATGTTTGAGGACGATGGCGCAGGGTTGACGGAGGAAGCACGCAAGCATCTGTTTACCCCGTTTTTCACCACGAAGACAAGACCATGGTGCCTCGGACTCGGGCTCGCGGCCACAAAGATGCTCGTCGAGTCGCACAACGGATCCATCGAGATAAAAGACCGACCGGGCGGTGGAACGTGCGTCAGAGTCATCTTGCCTTGTCAGTAGCATGGGAATGCAACAGGTAAATGGAGCCGGGATGAAGATCACGATTGAGACCGTCGAGAATTTCCTGAAAAGTCTGGAATGCCGCTACGAACGGGAAAAAATGTCCCTCGCAGGCGTCGAAAACGTGGAAATACGACTGTTCAATCATTCCACCGGAGAACAAGCTGCGCGCCTCGAGTTCATTAGTAACGTGCTGACCAAGATTGACTATTGGGACCAAAACAAAAAGACGATAGAAAGCATCAAGTGGGAGTAGCTTGTCCCCGGTACCAGAACCCCTGCTACGGACAATCTAGTGTAGGAGGTGATTTCTCGCTAGACACTGATTTCTGAGTATCGTACAAGTTGAACTCCGCTCCGATTTATTGTCGCCACCATCCCGGCAGAACAAAGTGCAGCAAGTTCCCGTTCCCACCTATATCCCCATGGATGGTTCTGACTGAGACGGACATCATCGACCCCCGGATGGCATGAAAGCTCAGTAATTCCATCGGGAACATTCGTGACGAGATTCTCCATTTCGACATCCGACAATCGGCCCGAAAACTCGACTCCTACGTAGTAATCGGCACAACGCAGCCCGGCTTCAGTCAAGCGGGGTGAGTCGATTGCGGCAGTACCCCTCAGGGAGGCAACTTTCAGGCGTTGCATGATACCGGCGGCGGTCGGCCTGCCACGAGAAAATTGGCATTTCAGCGGCAGCCGCAACCACGTGACTCCAAACTGTTGAGCAAGCCCAGTCACGAGGCGGAACACCGCAGGAACAAGGTGGATATGCTGATGGCTGTCAATATGAGTAATCCTGATTCCTGTGGAGTGGATTTTCTCCAGTTGCGCCGTCAATTCCAACCTGATCTGGGTCAAACTCACGAGGCCGAGGACTATTCGGCCGGCAAGGCTGACCGGATTCTGGGGTAACAGACCGTCGCCCTTGACGAGACTCGGAACCTGCGTTGGCGGGAGCACCGGCATTCCGACGAGGGAGGGACCTCGCGTGAGCGTCAGGTGTGCGCCCACGTCGAGCCGTGGATTGTCGCGGGCAAGCTCTATGGCGTGGCCGAATGCCGAGCCCGTGGGTATGAGAGACGCGCTCGTTACCACACCCCGCCGATGTGCCTCGATGATTCCCCGGTTTACCTCTTCTTCAAGGCCAAAATCATCCGCGTTTATTATTAGGAGTTTTGCCATAAGATTCAGGTCGCGCCGTTCTGTTGCTGTCCAGCTTGCTTCGGATTCAGGCTCCTGAGTCTGTGGAGAACAAGTGACTTGTACTCCCAAACAGGCACAAACTCCGCCTCGATTCCCAACGCTTGAAGGTTTCGGACAATTTCTCCGGTTGCGAACACCGGGCGCCCTTCTTTGAGGCGACTCTGTGCCAGGCGGAATGCATCAAGCCTCACCGCAACCTTTCCCGGGCTTTGTTCCGTCATAAGATACATTGTTTGCGGCGGGCCATCCCTATTATAATATCGTATCATAGGCTCAGGAGAAGTGGTGAACAAGAGCTCCCGGCCCACGATTCGGCCTATTTCCCTCGACGCAATCTCGTCGTCGTTCACGTTCCTAACGTAGAAAAGGTCATCGAAATGGAACGCGACCGCGGGGGCCACGAGACCTGCGAATAAGCCAACCATCAGCCCTATTTTTACTCCGTGCAATGCGGCGGCCGATTTCATCGGAAGCCTGGAGCCGAGGGCATCAAATCCTGCAAAACTTATAAGAAGGCACGGAGGAAGCAGAATGAGGAAGTAGCGCTCCATGGAATACATTCCCGTGTAAAACGCATATACCGTCAAAATCCAGGCGCCCGCGAAAAGCACAAGGAGGAATTTGCGACATGCGAGCAGCAGTATGAAACCGAGCACCGAAAAGCAAGCCAAAGGAGCAGTAATCGCCCGCAGCGCCAATTCAGTTGTGCTTTTCGTGTATCGGCCAAAGTCATAGTATGTGAAAAAGAAACTCCCCGGCCGAGATGCCAAATGGAGCACAAGCGCAGGACGATATACCATGGCGAGGCATATTACCAACCCAAGCCCGGCAAACACAAACAAACGTGCAGCCGCCGCGAATGACAAACTCTTAACGTCATGAATAAGAAGAATGGCGAGAGGCGGTGCAAGGAAAATCGCCGCGTTGGGTCTGGCGGCCCATGTCGCCGCGAAACACAATCCAAAGGCGAGCGCTGCGAGCCTGATCCGCTTTGCCAGCGCAAGCTGAAAAAAATACAAACTCCATAGCGCGAAAGAGAAACCCACTGTTTCGTGGGACAAATACGTCGAGAATCGTACAAAGGCAGGGGAGAGGATGAGAGCGAACGATGCAAGCGCGGCTGCTTCAAGGCTTACAAACTTTCGACTGATGTTATAAAAGGGCCAGATGCTCGCTGCCCCAAACAGCACCGCAACCGTATTCAGCACAGCTACGTGACTCGTATTGAGAAGTAACGCAAGGCGTGTTGCTGCCACGAATATATAGAGGGTGAGGGGGTGATCCCAATAGGAGCCGTATGTGCCCTTTTCTATATATTGCAGCGCTGAGAGCGCTTCCCGATAGGAGTCGGGCTCGCCCATATTCGGCCTCATGAAGAACAGGCCGACGAGGAGAGAAAGCACTGTGAGGACGGCGGGAGATGCCGCATCCCAAAATCTTCGCCCTCCCGGGCATCGATACAACGATTCCTCGGCAGCGGGCTCCACAGCCATCTTCATCATTTGAGCATAGTCCTCAGCGCATGCGCAAGTGCATTCTCAGGACTTTGGAGACCGATTGAGATGCAGGATACGACGCAGGATGTATATGAGCATTTCGTAGAGAATTTTAATGATGACTGACGGCGACGCGAGCGTCGACTCGCCCAGCACGCGGGGATAATACATGATGTTTATCTCACAGATGCGAGCGCCCAGCCGCTTGGCCTCGATAAGCATCTCTGCGTCAATGAACGAACCATTGGAATGAAGGTTCATCTTCTGGAGCAGTTCGCGCTTGATCATCTTATAGGAAAAGTTGACATCGTGAACGGTGAGCCCGAATAACGCCCGTATCATCATGTTATAGACCGCCGTATAGATAATCCGCTTCACGGAGGGTTCGCGCGCCAATCGACGGCCGTTGACGAAGTCATATTCCTTCATGAGCGGAATCGCCTTCTTCATGTCCTCCATATCGATGGGATTATCCGAGTCGGTGAGAAACACCAAACCCTTGCGCGCGGCCGCGATTCCGTCCCTCAGCGTTCTCCCGAACTTGCAATTTGTTCCGTGGTGTATCACTCTGAGGTTCGGCATCTGCTCCGTCAGCTTGTCCAGTATCTCGCTCGTGCCGTCGGTGCTGCCGTCATCCACAATAATGATTTCGTAGTCATCGCAGGTGTCCCCGAGCACCGAGTAAGCAGACCTGACCGCTTGCTCGATGTTGTCCTTTTCATTATAGGCGGGCATTACAATGGATATGCTCGGCCGAACACTGGTCTCCATCAAGCCGACTCTCCAGGAAGTACGAGGAAACGGTGAAATCAGTGACGCGCTCTGCGTCTATGGTTGCGCCACCCAACTCCGCTGCACTGACCAAGGGGTATAGGACACTCCCGCAGCACAAACGCATAAAAGATGATACCTTTCGCCAAATCATAAGTCAAGCAAGCATGGGGTGTGAGAACGCCTGCCCAAGGATTGCCGCGAGGCCGCCTCTGGGCTTGTGAACAATCGCTGAACGCACTCCTTCAGAAAAACTTGACAACCCGTTTGGCAGGGGAGTAGAATGCCAAAACTAGGAAGCTGTACTTTCTAGTTTGATTCCGGCAAATGGGTGCGACAATGGCGTCAAAGCAACGAAAGCCCAAGGGGCTCAAGATCAGCGAGCTCGCGCGAATTGCGGGCGTGCCCGTCCCCACCATCAAACACTACCTCAACGAGGGCCTGCTTCCCCGACCGCTCAAGACCGGCCGCACCATGTCGTATTATGATGAAGGGTGTGTCGAAAGAGTTCGCCTCATCAAGCGGCTCAAGACCGAGTGTTTTTTCCCGCTCAGCGTCATAAAGAGGATACTCGAAGGCGGCGCGCAGGCGGACGGCGAGCTTGCTTTGAGCGACGCCCTTATAAATGTTCCGCCACTGTCGCCCGGCGCGAATGTCGTGCCGCGAAACAGACTCGCAAAGCGCACAGGATATTCCCTCGCAAAGGTTGACCGGATGGAAGCGCTCGGCCTGATACATCCTCAAAGTACGTCCCGGGGCAAGGTGTATGACCCCATCGATTGCCGTATCATCGCGCTTGTCCGCCAGCGCGAGGAAGCGGGGTTACCGTTTGATTATTCGCTCGAGATGATGTCGGTATACCGCAGGCATATCGAAAGCATTGTAAAGGACGATGCGAAGCTCTTCGTACAACGAATGCTCGGGAATACCTCTGCAAGCGATGCGGCAAAATACATCCGCGAAGGCGACAAGGCGTTGGGCGCGTTCATGCCGCTCATCAAGGCGAAGCTGGCGCGGGCGAATGCAGAAAAGATACTTGCGGAAGTGGACTCGACTTTCGCGAAGCTAAAAGAGGCGTTCCGCTTCCGGTATTCTTCAAGCGATGGCGCGCGCGCAAAGATACACCACTCGGACTCGTGCCACTCGCTCATGCATGTGGCTGTAAGGACGCTTCGAGGAGAGAAACATTCAGCCTCACCGTCGCGCGGCGCTCATCCTGATATCCTGTATCTTGCCTCCGGCCTCCGCGACCTCGCGCGAGGGCGGATGGAGGATGCGCTGATACACCTGAGACGGATTAGCGATTCAGAGAGGATGAAACCGCTGGCATCCGCACTCATCGGGCTTGGACATCTCGGAAAAATGCCGGCAGTCCCGGGATTCCTCCCGGGAATGCACCTCATAACCGATGCGCTTGCCCATCTTGATACGCCACGCCGACACATGGAAGCCTCAGAGGTGAGCCTCCTCACGTCATACTTCAAGGGAGTCGGTCTCGCAATCGTGCCTGAGGTGTTCGACACTCACCGCCGCGCGGCGGCCAATCTTTCACTGGTTATGCGCGCAGACGGCTTGCCAGAACGCTGCCCTCAATGTGGGGCCGAATGGAAAGAATTCGCATCGGATATCAGGCTCAAAGCCTCATATTTTCTCGCGCAGCTATACCTCGAAGATGAACAGTACAGCTCAGCAAAAGATGTGCTCACAAACATAAAAGACGTTGCGGGAACGCGCTTCTATGGCAGATGGGCCTCGAAACAACTGGCTGCCCACAAACAGCACATGCGGCAGGAATGATGTCAACCTCAGCCATATACCTGAAGGAGAAATGCGTTGGGATACAAGATAGGCATTGATGTCGGCGGCACATTCACTGACCTGGTCTATTCCGGCGGCGCCGAGCCGATTGCCGTCGTCAAGACGCCGAGCACCCCGGAGAATCAATCACTCGGAGTATTGGCGGGAATAGCAAAAATCGCTGCGCGCGAAGGGATAACGGTCGCCGACCTGTTGCGAAACACCGAATTGATTATCCACGGCACAACCGTCGCAACCAACACCATGCTTGAATTCAACGGAGCCCGAACAGGCCTCATAACAACAAAAGGCTTCCGCGATGACATCGAAATACGGCGTGGTTACAAGGAACGCATCTTCAACCCGCGCTATCCCCGCCCCATCCCCATCGCACAGAGGCGCCATCGGCTGACTGTCAACGAGCGCGTCGACAGGGAAGGACGCGTGCTGACCCCGTTGAACGAGGCTGAAGTGGTAACCGCCGTGCGCACGCTGAAAGATGCCGGAGTGGAATCAATCGGCGTATGCCTCTTCTTCGGATTTCTCAATCCGGCGCACGAAAAGAACATAGCCGAAATCATCAAACGCGAGCATCCCAATGCCTTCATCTCATTGTCACATGAGGTGCTCCCCCAAATACGTGAGTTCGAGCGCGTCAGCACCACGCTCGTCAACGCCTACACCGGACCCAAACTGAAACGCTATCTGGAAAGCCTTCAAAATGAGCTCGCGCACTCGGGCTTCACGAGCGATTTCTTCGTCATGCTTTCCAACGGCGGCATCATGAACGCTTCATATGCCGGAAGTTTCGCGGTCTATAGCCTGCTCTCCGGGCCTGCCGGAGGAGTGGTTGCGTGCGCGCAACTGATAGGGGAACTCTGCGGTGAGCCGAATCTGATAACCGTTGATATGGGTGGCACCAGCTACGATGTATCGCTCATCCGTCAGGGCAAACCAACCGTCACAACGAATTATTGGGTGAGCCGCTACCGCGTGGCGACCCCCATGCTCGACATTCACACCATCGGAGCAGGCGGCGGAAGCATTGCATGGGTGGACACCGGCGGCGCTTTGCAAGTGGGGCCGCAGAGCGCGGGCGCGGTTCCCGGACCGGCCTGCTACGGCAGGGGAGGCTTGATTCCCACCGTGACCGACGCCAACCTCCTGCTCGGATACCTCGACCCGGACAATTTCCTCGGAGGCGAGATGAAACTCGACCGACGCGCGGCGCAAGAAGCAATGAATAATACGGTCGCGCGCCCGCTCGGGCTGACCGTCACCGAAGCCGCGCACGGCATCTTCAGAATCGTCAACAACAATATGGCGAATGGAATTCGTGTCGTATCGGTGCAGCGGGGCTATGACCCGCGCGACTTTGTGCTCGTTGCCTTCGGAGGCAACGGCGCTCTTCACGCGGGCATGCAAGCGCGCGACTTGGGCATCCGAAAAGTGATTGTTCCCCGGCTTGCGACTGCTTTCTCTGCGCGCGGCCTGCTCAACTCAAATATTGTCGTCAATAAAATGCGAACGTACATCGCGCGCTCGGACGACTACAACCTCGACAAGGTCAACGCCCTATTCGTCGCCATGCGGGAAGAACTCCGAAATGACCTGCCGCCTCACTACCTGCAATCGTCAAGCTTCACACAGACGCTGCTGCACAACTATCAAGTTGACATGCACTACAAGGGCGAAACCCACGAGATTACCGTTCCCCTCGAATCCTCCGTCGGAAAGGTGACCGACGAGGATATCCATCGAGCAGTCAAGGCTTTTCACGCTGCGCACGAGAGCCTGCACACGTTTTGCAATCCTGACGACCCCGTTTACCTGATGAACCTCAGGCTCGAGGCGGTCGTGCAAACCCCCAAGCCGTCGTTCAAGAAGCTCGAGCAGTGCGGCGAAGACGCTGCCGGGGCGCTAAGGACAAAGCGCCCTGTCTATTTCGACAATGCAGGAGGATTCACCGAAACCCCCATCTACGACGGCCCGCGCATTCAATGCGGAAACATCATGCGCGGCCCGTGCGTGATAGAGGAACCGGCCACAACCATTGTTGTGTATCCGAATCAGACCGCGCGCCTGACAGAATTCGATACCTACGAAATCATCTGTTGAGCATTTCTTTTGTAGGGGTCGTTCGCGAACGCCCCCTACATCAGGGAACAGGAGCACACCATGAAAGACGTTGACCCGATTACCGCCGAAGTCATCCGATGCGGCCTCGTCACCATCGCAAACGAGATGGGCGATACCATGATCCGAACCGCCACGACGCCCACATTCAGCGAATCACACGATTTCTCGACCGCGATATTCGACGGCCAGGGAAGAATTGTCGCGCTCGCCGACGCCCTTCCCATCCACATGGGCGCCTCCAAGTTTTCGGTCATGGCCGCGCTCAAAGACTTTGGAAATGACCTCCACACCGGTGACATCGTCGTCGTCAACGACCCCTACCACGGCGGCTCGCACTTGCCCGACTGGACGATGATGACCCCCATCTTCTTCGACGGACAAATCATCTTCTTCCCCGTCACCCGCGCGCATCAGGGCGACACCGGTGGCGCAGTCCCCGGCGGCTATAATCCGGCAGCCACCGACATTTGGCAGGAAGGCCTGCGTCTGCCTCCCATCAAGATATATGACCGCGGCAAGCCCCGCAGCGACATCATCAAGATGCTGCAGATAAACAACCGCGAGCCCACCTTCCTCGGCGACCTCAAGGCGATGATGGGCTCCGTTCGCGTGGCCGAGCGCCGATTGCTCGAGATGGTGAAGAAATATGGCGCGCAGACAGTGCTCGATTGCATGGATTACATCATCGGCTACACCGAGCGGCGCTTCAGGGCCGAAATCAGCGAATGGCCCGACGGCATTTACAAAGGCGAGGCGTACCTCGAGCACGATTGCCAGGGCGTGCAGGACATCACGGTCCGCGTGACCGTCACCGTCTCCGGCGATTCGCTCAAGCTCGATTACACCGGCAGCGACCCGCAGACGCCCGGCTTCATCAACAGCTCCGTCCCGAATTCCTATTCATACATATTCCTCACGCTCTCGAGCATGATAGACGATTCAATCCCGCGCAATGAAGGCCTCTTCAATCCCATCGAGATTCTTCTGCCCGAGGGAACGGTCGTGAATCCGCGCCCGCCGGCCCCATGCACCGCCTGCACGCTCCACGCCGGCGGCGAGGTGGGGGAGGCCCTCGCGTTCGCGCTCGAAAAGGCAATCCCGACGAAGGCTTTTGTTCAGAACATCAAGCTCGGCATGCCGCTCGTCACGTACGGCACCAACCCGTATTCCGGCGAATTCTACGTCGACCAGAATGTCACCATGGCCGCCGGTTGGTGCAACGCAGCGCACCGAACTGACGGATGGGGCGCTATGGCCCCATTCTTCGGTGCCATGACCATGGCCACCGGCGAATTGCACGATATGTATTTTCCCGTTCAGACCATCGAGCGCGAGTACATTCCCGATTCCGGCGGCCCGGGCAAATGGCGCGGAGGCTGCGGCACGCGCCTGCGCCTCAAACCGCTCGCTCCCATGTTCCTGCACACCTACGCCATCGGCACAAAATATCCCATGCGCGGATTCAACGGCGGCCTCGACGGCTCGCCCAACAAATATGTCATCCGCGAGGGCACTCCAAACGAGATGCGCGTCGAAACAACCGCCTTCGAGGAACCCCTTTCCTCCGGACACATCGTCCGCGCCGAACTCGGAGGAGGCGGCGGCTGGGGCGACCCGCTCGAACGCGACCCCGCAGCCGTGCTCGAAGACGTGCTGGATGAATACGTTTCTTTCGAGGGTGCGCGCAGAGACTACGGAGTCGTCATTGACCCGGCCGCCATGCCCGACATGAAAGTAAACGAACGCGAGACGCGAGCGCTCCGCGAAAAACTCTCCCGCGAGCGCGCGGCAAAACGGAAAGAAAAAGCCAGCGCAGTCAAATACCTCTCGCCCCAGTGGCAGCGGCTCTGTCAAGACGCAATCAACAACGACCCGGAATTCGCCCGGCTTGCGGGCGACCTCTCAATCGAGCTCAATAACATCATCGAAAACTGTCCCGACGGCGAAACCCGCTTCCTCTATTGGCGGTTCGAAAACGGCAAACTCAAGGAAACCGTCGTCGGACTGCCCGACGAAATAGGGGAGAGGAGGCCGTTTTTCACCACCCTCGCCACATACGAGACATTCATGAGGATTAACACGGCCAAAACGAGCGTCGAGGCCGCCGTCATGGACGGACTCCTCCGCTTCGAAGGCGACCTCGTTCACATGATGCAATACGCCGACGCCCTCAACCGCTTCACCGAAATCCGGCGCACAATCCGCACAGAATACTAAATTTCAACGAACCTTTGAACCACGGGGGAAACTGAGCCCCAGAAATTATATGAATGAACTGCTTCTTTCTCATCATTCTCTCGAAGGCGAGAATCGATTGACGGCATTTGACGGTTCTACATGGTTTTGGTTAGAATAAGGAAACAACAGTTGGGCACAACTGCTGTTTATGCGAATGCCGAAAAAGGAGGAGAATGAGGACTTTTACCGCTTATGTCGAATGGGACCCTGAGACGAAGCTCTATGTGGGGATAGTGCCTGGCATTACCGGAGCACATACGCAGGGGACCACACTCGACGAATTGCAGAAGAACCTCAAGGAAGTCCTTGAATTATGTATCGAGGAATACAAGGATTTTCCGGAAGAACTCCCCGTGTTTGTCGGTCTTCAACAGATTGAGGTCTCTGTGTGACTCGGCTTCCCGTCGTCGATTTCAAGACGATGGAGAAGGTGCTTCTCCGTCTCGGGTTCAAATCGGTCAGACAGAAAGGAAGTCATGTGTTCTATCGCCATGCTGACGGTAGGACAACCACTGTGCCGCATCATGCAGGAAGGGACCTTGCCCGCCCGTTGACTCGTGAAATCCTCCGCGAAATTGACCTAACTCCGGAACAATTCATCGAAGAGTTGGCAAAGCTATAAGCGCCGTTTTTCTCAACGCGAAGTTTCGGAGAATGCGCGGAGGCACGCGGAGATTTTTTCACTCGAAACCCGAAACTCGGAACCCAGAACCCGGAACTACCTTGTCATCCGCAGATTCCGCTGATTCGCTCAGATTAAACCAGAAACATTTTCATAACCACGGATTCACACGGATACTCGCGGATTCTCAGGTCGTTGAACCCTGAATGGCTCCCCTTTGAGCCCGGCCTTCGGATTTCGATTAGCCGAATAAATTCGCCTTGACATTTGCCCCACCCTCCAGATAAGATTTTGCTGGAAAGTTACTTAAACCCCTTCCTTGAAAGCTCTCTCATGATGAAGCCCGAAGACGAAGCCCGACAAATAATTGACAACCTGCTGGAGTCGGCAGGTTGGAAACTTCAAGATATCAGAGAACTGAATCTCGGCGCTTCCCTCGGTGTCGCGGTCAGGTATTTCCCGTTGAAAGGCGGCGAAGCGGACTACCTGCTTTTTGTGAACCGCAAAGCAGTCGGCGTTGTCGAAGCAAAGCCGTTAGGAACCACGCTGAGCGGCGTGGCCGAGCAATCCGAGAAATATCTCGCGTCTCTTCCAGACAATCTGCCCCATGTGCAACTGCCGCTGCCGTTTGCTTATGAAAGCACCGGCATGGAGACATTTTTCAGAGATTCCAGAGACCCCTTTCCTCGTTCTCGAAGAGTCTTCGCATTCCATAAGCCGGAAACCCTCGCAGAATGGCTGTCACAAGAAAACACCCTGAGGGCACGGCTTATGGAAATGCCAACCCTGATTACAGAAGGCTTGAGGGAATGCCAGATCGAAGCCATTACAAAGCTGGAAAGGTCTCTAGCCAACGCCAAACCGCGAGCGCTCATTCAAATGGCTTCCGGCAGCGGAAAAACCTACACGGCCGTCTATTCCGTCTATCGTCTGATTAAGTCTGCACGTGCACGGAGAGTTCTCTTCTTGGTTGACCGAAACACCCTCGGACGCCAGACCTCCGGCGAATTCAAACAGTTCACACCGCCTGACAGCCTCAGAAAGTTTACGGAAGAATTTAATGTTCAACATATGACAAAGAATGCCCTGGACACGGTGAGCAGGGTGTGCATCACCACCATTCAAAGGTTATATTCAATGCTGCGCGGAGAACCCGATTTCGACCCCGATCTTGAGGAGCAGTCCCTCTTTGAGCTTTCACTGATGAGAGAGCTCCCCAGAGAAGTTTCCTATAACCCACAGATACCCATAGAAACCTTTGATTTCATCATCACCGATGAATGCCATCGCTCCATTTATAACCTCTGGCGGCAAGTGCTCGAATACTTCGATGCGTTTATCATCGGGCTTACGGCAACTCCATCGAAACAGACGCTCGGCTTCTTCAATCAGAATCTTGTCATGGAGTATCCCCACGAACGGGCCGTGGCCGACGGCGTCAATGTAGACTACGAGGTCTACCGAATTCGCACGGAAATCACCGAAAGAGGTAGCCGCGTCGATGCGGGCTACTATGTTGACAAACGTGATAAACTTACCCGACAGGTTCGTTGGGAACAGTTGGATGATACTCTTGAATATTCGGGTGAGCGGCTCGACCGCGACGTTGTCGCGCCGGACCAGATTAGAACCGTCATAAGGACGTTCAGGGACAAACTCTTCACGGAAATATTTCCGGGCAGAACTATAGTCCCGAAAACGCTTATTTTCGCAAAGGATGATTCCCATGCCGAAGACATAGTCCATATCGTGAGGGAGGAATTCGGAATGGGAAACGAGTTCTGCAAGAAGATAACCTATAGAACCACCGGCGAGAAAAAGGAAGACCTTATCACCAGCCTCCGCAATTCTTTCTACCCGCGTATCGCGGTTACTGTCGACATGATTTCTACGGGTACGGATGTCCGCCCGCTGGAGTGCCTGTTATTCATGAGGGATGTCAAATCGCTGAACTACTTTGACCAGATGAAAGGACGCGGGACAAGAGTAGTTTCCCCGACCGAACTGATAGCCGTATCTCCCGACGCCGTCCACAAAACGCACTTCATGATTGTAGACGCGGTCGGAGTCTGCGAGAGCGATAAAACCGAGACAAGACCGCTGGAGCGGCAACGGAGCATCACATTCGAGAAGCTCATAACCTCAGTCGCATTAGGGGTGAGAGACGATGACACGCTTTCGTCTCTCGCGGGAAGGCTCGCTCGCCTCGACAAGGAGATTGATGAAAAAGACGAGGAGCAAATTCAATCAGTTTCGGGCGGAATGAGCCTGAGAGATATAGTCAACAACTTGTTGGATGCGCTCGACCCGGATAAAAGAAGCGAAAAGGCAGAAGCGGTATTCAACACCAAATTGCCGACTGAGGAACAACTGAAAAAGGCAACAGAGCAGCTTGTCGAAACTGCCTGTGAGGTCTTTGATAACCCAACGCTGAGAAATCTTCTCATCGAGCTCAAGAAGAAAAGCGAACAGACGATAGACACAATAAGCCAGGACTCAGTCATTCTCGCGGGCTTCGATGAACAGGCGAAGGAAAAAGCAAAGGCGCTCGTCAGATCCTTCGAACAGTTCATTCAAGACCACAAGGACGAAATCACAGCTTTCCAGGTACTCTATTCCAGACCTTACCACAAACGGCTTCGCTATGACGACATCAAGGAACTCGCCGAAACCATCAAGGCGCCGCCCAGAAACTGGACTCCTGAAGTCTTGTGGCGAGCGTATGAACTGCTGGAGAAAGATAAGGTCAGAGGCGCGAGCAGCGGCAGACTTCTTACCGACATTGTCTCTCTGGTCCGTTTCGCCACCCATCAAGAGAATGAACTTGTGCCATTCGAGGAAAAAGTCAAAGAGAGATTCGAATACTGGATGGCACAACAGGAACACGCTGGTACAAACTTCACGACCGAACAGCGGGAGTGGCTTCGGCTCATGTGCAGCCACATCGCTGCCAGCGTGAGCATGGAAATGGACGACTTCGATTATAGCCCCTTCGCCCAAAAGGGCGGAATTGGCAGAGCATACCGGGTGTTTGGGGAAAATCTCGAAGTACTAATTGACGAATTAAATGAGGTGTTGGCAGCGTGAGTCTTAAAAGAAGCCTTATTCCAGACCGCTGGTGTCTGGCTAGCCTCAGCGAAGTTGCAGAGATAAATCCAGCACAGCTGGATATAATCCCGGACGACCAAGGTCTTGTCTCTTTTGTCCCCATGGCTGCCGCAGAAGCACTTACAGGTAGGCTCGATCCTTCGGAAGCGAGGCCGTGGGGAACAGTGAAGAAGGGCTACACAAGGTTTCAGGAAGGCGATATCTTATTCGCGAAGATTACTCCCAGTATGGAAAACGGAAAAATCGTGCTGGCACAGGGATTAATGAATCAGGCTGGAGCAGGTTCAACCGAATTCCATGTAATCCGTCCTAGCAGTTTAATGGATAGCAGATACCTGCTTCATTATCTACTGAGGGAGCCATTAAGAAGGGAGGCTCGCGGAAAGATGAAAGGTACTGCGGGTCAGTTGCGAGTGCCTCCCAATTTTCTCGAAGAGCTTGATATGCCAATAGCGCCAGCAAATGAACAACACCGAATTGCTTCTGAAATTGATAAGCATCTTTCTCGGCTGGAAGCGTCTGTCAAAGCTCTCAAGCGAGTTCAGGCGAATTTGAAACGATATCGAACATCGGTCTTAAAGGCGGCCGTTGAAGGACGCCTTGTCCCGACCGAAGCCGAGCTTGCCCGAAAGGAAGCACGCGACTACGAACCCGCCGACAAACTTCTCGAACGCATCCTCAAAGAACGCCGAAAAAAATGGGAAGAACAAGAACTCGCCAAAATGAAGGCCAAAGGCAAAACTCCAAGAGACGATAAATGGAAGGCCAAATACAAAGCGCCGTCATCCCCTGATATTTCAAACTTACCCGTGCTCTCAAGAGGTTGGGTATGGACTTGCTTTGAGCAACTGGCTGAACAGACGCCGTATGCAATTAAGGCTGGCCCCTTTGGATCAGCTCTGAAGAAGGACTTCTACGTTCCAAAAGGATACAAGATATACGGTCAGGAACAAGTAATTAGAAACGACCCCTTCTTTGGCGACTACTACATAGACGAGAAACATTACCAGTCGCTGAAATCATGTGCGGTGAAACCGGGCGACCTGTTGATAAGCCTTGTTGGAACTATAGGCAAAGTGCTGGTACTGCCCAATGGTATTGAAGAGGGCATCATAAATCCTCGACTTGCCAAAGTAAGCTTGAATAGAAAAATCGTTGACCCAAACTACATAAGGACATACATTGTGTCGTCGTTAGCGAAAGATTATTTTTCCCTTACGTCACATGGCGGAACGATGGATATACTGAACCTGGGAATTCTAAGGGAATTGCCGATACCGCTACCTCCGCTTGAAGAGCAGAAAAGAATTGTCCGCGAGTCTGAAAGGGTGTTGTCGCTTGCAAGCAAAGTTGAAAAGACGGCGGATGAAACCATCAAACGGGCAAGCAGGTTACGTGAAAATATCCTGAAGATCTCCTTTGAAGGAAAACTTGTTTCCCAGGCCCCCAACGACGAGCCTGCGAGCGTTTTGCTTCAACGAATAAAGACCGAAAAAGCCGAAAACCAGCGACAAACGAAAGCCAGAAAAAGATTTAACAGCGGAAAAGTGCGGAAACAAATGGGACTTATCTAAATGGCAAATAACTCATCGCAAACTGTTCAAAAGCTTTGGAACTACTGTAACCTCCTTCGGGATGCCGGTCTTTCTTACTTGGATTATATCGAGCAGCTCACGTACCTTCTCTTTCTTAAGATGGCCGACGAGCGCACAAGGCTACCGTCAAACAAACCGCCCCGAATTCCGAAAGGCTATGACTGGCCGGCTCTTGTCAGGGAAGATGGGGAAAAGCTTGCAACACAGTATCGGAGAACACTGGAGAAGCTCAGCGGGGAGAAGGGCCTCCTGGGAATCATTTTCAAAAAAGCAGATAACAAAATCCAAAATCCTGCTCTCCTGCGAAGACTCATTGCCGACTTGATTGACAGAGAAGACTGGTCGAGCATGGGTGCCGATGTCAAAGGTGATGCGTATGAAGGACTTCTCGAAAAGAACGCCCAGGATGTGAAGACGGGTGCAGGCCAATACTTCACACCTCGCCCGCTTATCCAGGCTATCGTAGATGTGATACAGCCCAAACCGGGAGAAACCATCTGTGACCCGGCATGCGGGACATGCGGCTTTTTAATCGCTGCCCATGATTATATCGCCAGTTCTAAGAAGCTAAACCGCGACCAGACGAAGCACTTGAAATTGAATGCCATCAGGGGTGTTGAACTTGTGGATCAGGTGACACGCCTCGGTGCGATGAATCTTTTCCTTCATGGTATAGGGCCTACTATCGAAGACAACATCGAGCCTCCAATACGGACCGATGACAGCCTCGAACATGCGCCCAAAGAAGATTTCCATATTGTCCTCACGAACCCTCCCTTTGGAAAGAAGAGCAGCATCATGATTGTGAATGGAGAGGGAAAAATCGACAGAGAAGCGCTGACATATGAGCGGCAGGATTTCTGGGCCACTACCTCGAACAAACAACTGAACTTCGTCCAGCATGTTAGATCGTTGCTGGAAATCAACGGTAAGGCTGCCATCGTGATTCCGGATAACGTTCTCTTCGAGGGCGGAGCGGGCGAGACAATCCGAAGAAAATTGCTTGAACAATGCGAAGTGCATACCTTGCTGAGACTTCCAACCGGCATCTTCTACCGCCCGGGCGTAAAGGCAAATGTCCTTTTCTTTGACCGCAAGCCCGGCAGCGACAAGCCATGGACAAAGAAACTCTGGATTTATGATTTCCGCACAAACATGCATTTCACACTCAAGACCGACCCTCTTGAGCGGAGCGACCTGGACGATTTCGTAAAGTGCTACAATCCCGAAAATCGTCATCAACGACGCGCGACATGGTCGGAGAAGAAGCCGGATGGCCGTTGGAGAGCATTCGACTACGAAGAATTAGTCCAACGTGATAAATGCAACCTTGATATCTTCTGGCTCAAGGACGACAGCCTTTCTGAGTCCGAAAACCTTCCTGAGCCCGCCGTCATAGCCGCCGAAATCGCCGAAGACCTCCGCACTGCTTTAGAGCAAATGGAAGAGATCGCCGAGGACTTGGGAAATACACGGTAAAAATAACTCTTATCCAATTTCCCCCTATTTAGACCTTGGCAACCCTCGGACTCTGCACTCCCTTATTAACAAAAAGTTCCTTGACCCATCCGCTGCCCATCATTCATCATATGCATCAGGAAGCTAAACTGACCCACGCGCAGCCTGACCAAGGGGGATTTGTCGTCTTATGTCTCAATCCAAAATCCAAAATCTAGAATCCAAAATCGATTCATTCGTGTTCATCTGCAGTTATCCACATTTCTATAGAAAAAGCATGAAAAGATGCGTCATATGCGTCATATGCGTCATGAATTTCCAGGAACCCGAATTATCCCACTTCAGAACCCATTCGCTGTCAATTACTTCTGTATCCTCTTTCGCCCTTCGTCCTTCGCCTTTCGCGTGGTTTTTTGCTTCGGGAGATGCGTCACGATGCGTCATGATGCGTCATGCCCTTTTTCTCCTCAACCCGAAACTCGGAACTCGAAACCCGAAACCCCGCGCATCTTGCGCGGTCAAACCGACCGCTCGGTTCGCTATCTTATATACGGTTAACACGAAAATGGCCCCTAACGCGTCATCGCGTCACCAAAGCCAATGACATGGATTCCCGCCTGCGCGGGAATGAAAAAAAGCATGCGTTAATTCGCGTAATTCGTGTTCTATGAAATCTTCTTTTTTTCTTCTTCTCAAATCCGTGAAATCCGTGGAATCCGTGGTTCCGGAATATTGGTTCAATGTTCAAAGTTCAAGGTTTAAAGTTGCAGGGAGGGATTAGAGCGTGAGGTTGCCGAACGTCTTGTTGACGACTTCTCGCAGGTCTTTCAGTGCGAATGGCTTGAGCAGGAAGTTTCTTCCGCTCTCCTTCAGGAACTTGTTCGCATCCTTCTCCATGATGTCGCCGGTAATGAAAATGAAGCCCTCGGCCAGCTTCGGGTTGTCCTCGTGGACCTTGAGGAAGAGGCGGCGGCCATCAAGCGCTCCCGGCATCCTGAGGTCGGTTATGACCACATCGTATTCACCCGCATGCAGCGTCTCATATGCCGCTTGGCCGTCATCGGCGCAGTCTACCACGAAGCCGTCCGAGGTCAGGGCGACTTTGATGAAATCCCTCACGACCTCTTCGTCATCGACCACAAGCACTCTTCCCCGGCCTCCATTCAGCTCGGGGGCTTCTCTGCGCACGAACCCATCATCGATGCTCGGCTGGATGCTCACAACCGGCAGTTTGACGATGAATCTGGCGCCATCATGGTAGGCATCGTCGAGCGAAAGCTCTCCTCCGTGTTCCTTTACGATTCCATAGCTTATGCTCAGGCCGAGTCCGGTCCCTTTGCCGACTTCTTTGGTGGTGAAAAAAGGCTCGAACACTTTGTTGCGGTCGGCCTCCCGCACTCCATGGCCGTTATCGCTGAATTCGATGTGCACTGCGGGATCATCGGTCAGGCGCGTTTTGATTTCCAGTTTTCCCGCGAGTTCGCGGCCATACATCGCGTCGAAAGCATTGTTCACAAGATTCAGGAACACCTGCTCCATCTGATTCGGGTCGATCGCAGCGATGCACGTGTCAGACTCGTACTTTTTGACCACCTCGATGTTGTTGATGCTGAAGTCATAGTTTCTGTGCTCGAGGACCCTTTCGATCAGTTGGATGACATTGGTTTCCCTTCTCTGAATCTCGGTCTTGCGGGCGAACGAAAGCAATCCGTGCACGATCTTACGCGAACGGTCCACGCTTCTGAGTATCTTTTTCAACATCGCATGGTGGTCCTCCGACAACGACGTGTCGCTGAGCAACAGGTCGCTGTAGCCCATGATTGCCGCGAGCGGGTTGTTGATTTCGTGAGCGACTCCCGAAAGCATCTCGCCGAGCAGCGCCAGCTTGTCGGATTGTATCAACTGATGTTTCGTCTCCTGCAGTTCTCTGATGTTTTCCTTGAGACGGGAAATGAGGGCTGAATTGTGGATGGCGAGGCTTATCTGATTGCAGAACGAGCTCAACAACCTGGTCCTGTCCTCGTCAAGCTCTGACTCCCGCGATGTGAGAGCGAGCACGAGGCCAAAACAGTCGTCCCCGTTCGACAGAGGAATCCCAACGCACACCCGATGCGGTGATTGACCTGCCCCTTCATCGGGACTGTCCGTGAATGTTCTGAAATATGTCGCCGGACTCAGTGAGGAAGCTATCGTGTCGCTGAACCGCGTAATGAGCTTTTGGAGATACGATTCGATATCCGGAATTTGCTGCAGCGTTCTGTATGATTTCAGCTCCATCACGCCTTCGCTCTTGCTTCTGAGAAAAACACCCACGACATCGAAATCGAAGCCCTCGAGCACGTTTCTGAGGGATGCATCCAGCACGGCATCAAGCTCGAGGTTCGAGTGGAGCGACTCGGAAACCGCCACAATGGCCGCCAGCTCCCGGTTTCGGGACTCGAGCTGTTCATTGGCCTGCCTGAGTTGTTCTACCGCGCTCGCGTAACTGAGAGCCACCGACGCCGTCGAGGCGATTAAGTTAAAGGCGTATTCTTTCTTCTTGTCGAATGTTCCAGGCTCGGAGTTGCTGAGATTCAGCACTCCATGAAGCAGGTCGCCATGGAGCAGCGGAAGGCTGAGAATGGAACGCACGCTGACCTTCTGTCGTTCAGCCTTCACGAAAGAGGATTCCTTGTGCGTATCATTAATGAGGATGCTCTTGCGGCTTTGAGCCACTTTTCCGGCGATGCCCTCGCCCAATCTGAACGCCTTCCCTGACCAATCTCTCCCGACGAAGACGGAGCCCTCGTCCTCGCAAAAGCTCTTGGCCGCTGCGAGCCTGAGTTCGCCCCGCTCATGGTTCACGAGCATCACGGACGCATTTTCGACGTCCATCGCTTCGGTCATGAAGTGCACGAGTTGCTGGCAAATGGCGTAGAAATTCGAGCCGGCCTGGAAGGAATCGTTCAGCAACCTCAAAACCGAAAGCTGCGCGACCAGTTCCTCATAATCATGAGTCGCCTTGCGGAGCGCATCCGCGTAAATTTGCTTTTCCACGTTTTCCGGAAATGTCTCGTCCATCATGATGTCTTTTACCGACGTTCCGTCATTGCCTGAAGAACGCGGGTGATTCCTCTTGCGGCGCTTTCAAGCTTCTGTTCGACTTCCACAAGTTTCGTCTCATCGAGCCCGATGATGAGGCATTCGTTTGGTTCAAGCGGCGGGACCAACGTATTGCCGCTCGCGCCTATATGCATGCGATTCGAGAGAAGGTCGGCAAGACGCACAGCGCCGACCACGAAATCAGGTTCGGGCTCGGGCAAGAGGGTGTTGTGGTGACGCGCGACGGCCTGAACGAGTCGCTCCGGGTAGTTCCACCGATTGAACAGCCATTCGCCCACGTCGCAGTGCGTAAAACCGAGGATAGACTGTTCGGCCCCATGCAGAAACATGCCTTCGGAATCAAGCTGATGGAGGACAGGGCCATACTCTTCGGGAAAATGGATAAGCAGTACGAGTTTTCCGATGTCGTGGAGCAAGCCTGCGGTGTAGGCCACTTTACGGTCAGCATTCCTATGGAGTGTCTCAGCGATGTCCTTGGCCCCTATCGCTGTGGCGATGGAATGTTCCCAGAAGCCATAGATGTCAAATCGCGCATGAGTCCTGCCCCTTCCAAAGGCATTGAATACCGATGTTGCAAGCGCAAGTTGTGCGATTGAGTCAAATCCCAGCAGTACTATTGCGCTGTCTATGTCGAGGATTCTGCGGCTCTGCGCGAAGAAGGCGGAATTTGCTATCTTGAGCACTTTTGCGCACAATGCCTGGTCCTTCGAAAGTATGACGGCAAGGTCTTGTGCGGATGACTCATCCGAAGCCAGTGCGGTGAGCACCTCGTGGATTACCTCCGAAAGGGTGGCAATCTCCTTAATCTTTGCCAGTTTCTTCAAGACAGCGGTGTCGCTAATCATGGTGTCAGAATCCTCATGGTTTTTCCGTCCCACAGGAACGTCAAGAGGGTATGGCAAGGAGTGTGCCAGAGTGATATTTCGTGAACCAGAATAACAAAGTTAGGGGTCGAGAATCATAATATGCTGTCAAGACAATACTTACATGAACTCCGCGTCACGAACGGACCGGTCGCACAATATGGGTTGTTACACTAAAATGTTGTGGATATTTCAAGATAAGCAACAGTTTTTGTGCACCTGAGTGCACGAAATTGTATGCAATTAAGAATTACTCAACAAATATACTATGGCACCCCACATGAGTGCGTAGGCGCGTGCGGGCGGGTTGACAGCGCTATCAGATGGTTCTACAATATGCCCGCGCGCTACCCGATGGAGGCTGATACATGGGAACGATAGTAAGTCTCATACATCAAGAGGCGGAAAAAGTACTGAGCGACGTTATTCGTATCCGCCGGGAATTCCATTCGTATCCGGAACTCTCTTTCCAGGAATTTCGAACTTCCGAGAAGATTGCAGCGTGTCTCGACGATCTCGGCCTCGAAGTGAGGCGGAACGTCGCGACAACGGGAGTAGTTGGGCTTGTGCGTGGTCGAGAGAAGGGGCGAACAATCGCCCTGCGCGCTGATATGGACGCGCTCCCCGTCGAGGAGAACACCGGCCTGCCATTCGCTTCACGCAATGCGGGCGTAATGCATGCATGCGGCCATGACGGCCATATGGCGATGCTTCTCGGGGCCGCCATGGTTTTGGCGAATCTGCGCGAACGAATTCGAGGCAGCGTGAAGTTCATCTTTCAGCCTGGCGAAGAGGGGTATGCCGGAGCGAGGCAGATGATAGAGGAAGGTGTGCTGGACGAGGAACCACGTATCGAGGCCGCGTTCGCGCTTCACCTCGACCCGCTTGTTCCCTCGAACACCCTTTGCATCCGTAAGGGGCCAATAATGGCGTGCGCTGACGTTTTCATGTTGTCGATCATAGGCAAAGGCGGGCATGGGGCGCTGCCGCACAAGTCAGTTGACCCCATTCTTGTCAGCGGACATGTCATAACCGCGCTTCAGGCTGTGGCAAGCCGTCAGGTCAATCCCATGGAAGCCGTCGTGTTAAGCATCTGCACCATTCACGCGGGGACCGCGATGAGCATAATTCCGGAGAGGGTTGAGATGTCCGGTACCGTAAGGTTATTTGACGCCAAGCTTCGTGAAAGCATGCCGTCAATGATGGAGGAGATTATCCGGGGCGTCACCGCTGCCTTCGGGGCCACATATGATTTCGCCTACGTTCCGGGGTATCCGGCGACAATAAACGACGGCAAATTTACCGAAATGGTGCGTTCGGTTGCGCAGGAGATTCTCGGACCCGGTCGCATTTGGGAACTCGAGCGGCCTCGCATGCCTTCAGAGGATTTTTCCTACTTTCTCGAGCGTGTGCCGGGCACATTCGCGTTGTTGGGAGTGCGACCGACCGACCGTGAACCCGTGCCTTCCCACAATTCCAAATATGCCATCGATGAAGCGGGGCTGCTTGCGGGCGTGAAATTGCATGCGGCTGTGGCGCTGAGATTCCTCGGAGCGGAGGCTTAAGACATGCACTTCCGACTCATTCCCAAAGCTATACGCTCGCTGCTAGTCATGACGAGCTGCTGACCTGGTGCACGATTCGTCCGGGGAAGAGATCGAGAACAGCAAATGGGCTGTGGGGGCGAACTTTGTGTTCGCCAGACATGCAGTGTACGAAACTTGGGCGAACGCAAGATTCGCTCCCACGAACATGGAATTTTGGTTGGCGAATATGGATTCCCGCTTTCGCGGGAATGACAAAAAGGACCGCAATGACGGGATGCGACACGCTCATAACCACAGAAGATGCGGGCGCACCTCACTAAATGTTGCCAGCGTTTCCGTAAGAATTCTATCGATATCCTTCGGCGCGTACGCATTCTGATGCGACAGCAGTATCTCCCATGCCCTTCTGTCTTTTATGTCGGAGTAACCGGAGTCGCCGTCCCAGCCGATGTTGTACAACTCGCAGAATGCTTCGGCAATATATGAGAGCGATGCGAGTCGCAGGTCTTTAATCGGTGCATGTGTCTCGACTGAAGGCAGTTCATGATGATACATGATGGCATCGCACAACGTCTCCGGCAGGCGCCAATGCTCTGCAAGCCATCTTCCAAGCTGTTCATGCGATTCCCCCAGTATTTCGCGCTCAGCAATGAGCATGGGAGGCTTATGCGTAAAGGTCTTCTGAAAAATGGTGACAAACTTGCTGTCGAAGTACTGGTCAATGATTATTTTGCCTACATCGTGGAGAAGGCCGGTGATGAAATCCGTGCCCTCACTCCGAAAACTGAGCTTATGTCCCAAGATACGACATATCACCCCGCATGCGGCGCTGTGAAACCAAAATTTCGTCCGGTCGTAGCTCTTGTTTCCGTTCAGCTTCTTGATAGCCTTGAAGAGCAGGAGGCCGAGGGCAATATTTTTCACCTCGTTCAGCCCCAAAATGACCAGCGCCAGTTGGAGTGAGTCCACCTGACGTGACATTCCGTAAAACGGTGAGTTCGCAACCTTGAGAACACGGGCAGCAAGCGAAGGATCCTGATGTATCGCGTGGCTAAGCGTGCCCATGGACACTTCTGGGTCAGAGGCCAGCGCGAAAATTCGCCTCCCGATTTCATTTATCGTGGGCAGATTCTGAATCTTCTCCGTGATTGTCTTCAGGTGTTCTTTGTCGTGGTTCACGAGCCCTCCGCCAGAGATAACACTCCGTCAATATGCTTAGAGGAAACAGGTCACGCAACTTTCGTACCATTCAAGGCAACTTTCAAGGCAACTTTCATACCAGCGTATGGCGCAATTCCGATGGAGATCCACGCCCTGCCGCGATTCCTTCAATCCATTCTGATTAAAGGGTTTAGACTTCATCGCACGAAATTGCCTCATGGATTAACTTGTTCGAATGTCGGGTTCCCGGAAGAAAATTGTTTCCGCCCGGACGTTTTTTGTGATATTACTCGAAGCCAAATTGTTAAATATATGGCTTCAAGACTTGCGGATTTGCAGATGGCGATGCATCTGTAAAGAAGCGGCACAAAACCTTATCAGTATGCAGATTTCGCGCAGGTGGAGACATGGGGTGTGTAGCGACACTGGGAGGAGTCAGTTGGCATAATTAGCTCTGAGGTTATTTCCGCTTGTATTCGTGAATAATTCCCCTGCCTGCGAGGATGCCCGTAGCGGAAGCATTCACGATATCGCGTGAAAGACCGGTTCCATCGCCCGCCACGAAGAGATGGGGTATACTCGACTCAAGCTGTCGGTTAACCTTAACTTTCATCGAGTAGAATTTGATCTCGGGCGCGTAGAGGAGCGTCGAGTCCGAGGCGACACCCGGGATAATCTTATCGAGTGTCTCGAGACTTTCGACGAGGTCCATGACTATCCTGTGAGGAAGCGCCATCGCGATGTCACCAGGAGTTATGTCTCGGAGGGTGTTTTGTATCATATTCCGCGCTATGCGCTCGGGCGTGGAGCGACGGCCGCGGCGCAAATCGCCCATCCGCTGGAGAATAGGCTTGCCGCCGCCGAGGGTATAGGCCAGCCTGCCGACATATTCTCCATAGATCGTTGTGTTTTCGAGAGGCTCGGTCAAATCGATGGTGACCAGCAGAGCGAAGTTGGTGTTTTCGGAGTTCTTATCGCGGAAGGCATGTCCATTCACGCCAATAATGTCGTCATACCGCTCCTTGACGACAAATCCGTTCCTGTTGGTGCAGAAGGTACGCACAAAATCGTCATGGTGGGATGTGCGAATATGAAATTTGGGATCACGATTAATGCCCGTTACCCAGTCCATGACTATGCTGGGAACCTCGACCCTGACACCAATATCAATGGGAGCATACCTCGCTTCGATCTTATGACGCTTCACGAGTTCGTTCATCCAGCTTGACCCGACTCGCCCCGGCGCCAGCAGCACATTGCGTGCGGAAACGCGCTTGCCATTCTCGAGAATTGCCCCGCAGCACTCCCCGTTGCGTAGCCAGACGTCATGAACCCTTGTCTCGAGCCTGAATTCAACGCCTGCCCGGTCAAGGTCCTGTTTGAAGTCACTGATAACTTTCTGCGTGAAGTCCGAGCCAATGTGCCGCTGGCGTATTTCGACGAAGTTGACTCCCACGGAGGCAGCACGTTTCTTCAGCTCGCGGACATCTTCTTCGCCTGAGCCGGCAAGTTCGTTGCGGACACCGTATTCGAGAAATGTCTTATCAACCTTGTGAACGAGATTCCATGCCTGCGCGTCATCTTTGGTGTAATCTCGCAGATTGCCGCCGACGTCCGGCCGCAGGTTGAGCGTGCCGTCCGAGAACGTGCCGGCTCCTCCGACTCCGCAAAGGATATTGCACGGGTCGCATGTTTGACAGATGCCCGCATATTCCATTTCACAGTGGCGCTCTGCCACATCTCTTCCGCGGTCTATGACAACGACCTTCAACTTTGCGCGGATTAGCTCACGCGCAGCAAACATTCCGGCGGGCCCGGCGCCAACAATTACGACATCATATTTTGCAGCCATATATTAGTCCTTAAGAATAGCGAGGGATGCTGACACATTCGATGTCTGCAATCTATCGGCAGTCTCCCGTTTAGGATGTAACCTTATACGCCGGCCTGTCAAGCGGAAGTCAAGCTGGAACCAATGTCACGAGCGGCGGAAATGAGAGAGTATATAATCACGAAAAACTCCAGCCGGCCCAAAAACATTCCCGCCATTTCCGTCCACAGCATTAGCGCGGGCGCATTGGGCGCGGTTATGCCTACCGACAAGCCGACAGTGCCGAGGGCGGAGGCAAACTCGAACAGTGAATCGCGGAGCGAATAGCCGCAGGCGAGCAAGATGAGCACGCCAATCGCGTATGTGCATAGGTACAGGAAGAAGTAGGCGCCGGACTCTTTCAAGTGGTCGGAGTCAACATAAAACTTGCTTTCGCCCCTCCAGATGTAGTGTTCGTGAACAGCCGTCGCCGGGCTGATATATCGTTTCGCCTCCCACGCGAGCGATTTGAGAAGCAGAAAGACCCTGTATTGCTTAATGCCGCCAGCAGTCGAGCATATACCCCCGCCGATAAGCATGAGCACAAGCAGACATGCTATTCCGAAATCTGACCAGTCCGCATATGAAACCGTTGTGTACCCCGTTGTTGTGAGCGCGGACACTGGTTCAAACAGAGAGACCCGAAGCGCTTTTTCAACGGAATACAGTGGCAGCGCGACCGCGACGAGGATAACAGGAATGAAGAAGATGGCGAGGGTCGCGGCGAGGCGAACCTCACCATTCCTGAAAAAGGCTCTGTGATTTCCGTGAAGCAATACATAGTGAGTGGCAAAGTTTGTGGCGCCTAGAAACATGAGAACAACAGTTGTTACCTCGACGAATGGGCTATCGTAATAGCCAATGCTTGCGACGCGGGTTGAAAAGCCTCCCGTGGAAAGCGCGCAGAGGGAGTGGTTTACTGCATCGAATAGTGACATTCCTCCGACCACATAGAGTATGGCTCCGAGGGCTGTGTAGCAGACATATATCCTGATTATCACATTGGCTGAATGTTTCACATTGGGCAGGAGTTGTTCGGTTCTGCCCTCGGCCTGGTACAAGCCCCGGGCGTGCGGCCCAACAATGGCGGAGAGCATCACGATTGCGAGTCCTGCGCCACCGCCAAACTGCATGAGAGAGCGCCACAGCAGAAAGATGTTGGGCGTGGTTTCTACGTTCAGGACGCTGAGCCCCGTGGTCGTCCAGCCGCTGACCGATTCAAACAGGGCATTGCGATAGTTAAGCAAACCCGAAAGGAAGAATGGAAGCGCCGAGAGCACCATGGCTAGAGTCCATGAGAGCAGGACGATTATCCCGCCGTCTGCGAGGCTGAGCGTCATCTTGCCGGCGCTCCGTCCCGCCAGTCTGAACACTGCTCCTATTACGGCTGTGATAAGAGCGGGAACGACGAACCACGGGGCATGCGGGAGTTCTTCGGGAAATTGGATGAGAGCGGCGAGAGAGAGAAGAAGAAACAGTGCAACGCCCAAGAGAAGGGTGCCCACGTGCCCAACTATCGTGAGATATTTCCTCCGTATGTACTCCCGGTATCGCATTGGTCGGGTTTGTCACTCTCCCGTGAGCTTTCGCAACGCAGCCCCTTGCGCCTGAGGGGTACTTATCAGCACCGCCGTGTCGTCCGCAAGGAGCTTCGTGTCGCCCCTCGGGATGATGACCGAGTCACCTCGAATGATAACGGAGAGCAGGGTATCTTTCGGAAGAGCCATCTCCACGAGGGTCTTACCGGCACATGCATGCGTTTCTCGTATTCTCACTTCTGTCGCGATCACCTTGCCCTCTTTTATTGGAAGGAGGTTGACAATATCCTCGATGGAGAGTTCTTGCTGAATCAGGGAGGAGATCATTCTGGTCTGGTTGAACACTAAAGTAACCCCGAGGTCTTTGAACAGCGTTTCGTTGTCAGGGTCGTTGATCAATGCCACAGTCCTCGGCACCTCGAACCGATGCTTGGCTATCTGGCATACGGCGAGATTGTCGGCATCACGGGGCGTCACCGCAATGACGGCGTCGGCCCTCATTGCCTGAGCTTCTTCCAGCCGCCGTGGGTCTGCGCCATCCCCGCATATTACCAGAGCCTTTATCTGCCGGACGATCTCGCTGCAATCCTCAGGGTTCTTACTGATGACAGACACGGAATGCCCGCCGGAAATAAGGAGTCTTCCCAAAAAATAAACCAGTTCTTCTCCGCCGACGATGATCACCCTCACGTTATGTTCGCCTCCTCGGTTCTCACTTGAGCATTTCCGCCCCAATAGCATCCGCCGCCACGGTCGCGGGGCAGAGTACTTTGAGTCCAAGTTGTGCATAGATTTCGGCCTTGAGGGGGTCAGTGACGCGCGCAAGCACTTTCCCAACACCAAAAAGGTGCTTCGCCGCCTGGGCGACCATGAGATTGACATTGTCATTGTCCGTGACGGCCGCCACGATGTCCGCATCGCTGATCTTGGCGCTCCTGAGGACTTCCTGGTTTGAAGCGTCGCCGACTACCTGAAACCCGCTGAACTCAGCGGTCAGTAAGTCGAACGCCCTCTTGTTCTTGTCAACGACGACCACGTTCATGCCGCCCTTTGACGCCTCGATGGCAAGACGCGAACCAAGTCTTCCGCAGCCGATTATCACCACAAACATTAGGCCTTCTCCGTTTCACTTTCACCCGGACCTATATCAATACCATCGAGAGTGTAGTGTAATTCCGCGGTGCGCTTGAGGTTTTTGTGCGCCGGATCGTATGTGGCATCGAGCGCGATGGCAGCACGGTAGCGTTTTTGCGCTTCGACGCGGTTGCCGCTCAACTCGAAGACGACACCGAGCAGATTGAACGCCTCAGCTCGGGAAGAATCCGCGGCCAATGCTTTTTGAAGGTAATCTCGCGCCCCGTTCAAGTCTTGCTCATTGATGCATCGCTTGGCGTATTCGACCAAATCGGCGTAGTTCCTTAGCTCCGCGGCTTTCAGGTCTCTGCGTGCCAATACTTTCTTGACAATATCGCGTATCTGCTCCGGGGAGAACGGCTTCCTCAAATAGTCAATCGCGCCCAGCTTCATTGCGTCCACGGCGCTTTCAATGGTTCCGTACGCAGTGATGATGATGACGGGAGTGCGATCGCCTTTTTCACGGAGTTTTTCGAGCACTTGAATTCCGCCCATACCGGGGAGTTTCAGGTCCAGCAGGATCAGGTGGAATCGGCTTTCCGCGACGAGTGAGAGGCAATCTTCGCCGTTGACCGCGGTCGCGATGCCGTAGCCCGCAGCTTCCAATGTTTGTTGAAGAGTGGCTCGAATGTTTTTTTCATCATCCACAACCAGAATGCGCTGCGTGTCCATTTCCTTACCTCCCAATGATCGCTAGGATGCCAGTACGCGGGCGATTGCGCCCACGAGTTCCTCAGGGCCAAAAGGCTTGACAATATACTCTCGTGCACCGAGCCTTCTTGCTTCTCGTATGTCCTCCTCTGCAGCTTTGGCGCTGATGATAATCACCGGAATACCCCGCATTTTCTGCTGTTTCTGTAGCTCGCGCAAAACATCGAGTCCGTCCAGATTGGGACTCACAAGGTCAAGAAGTATTGCGTCGGGCTCACAACTGAGCGCTTTCGCGATGGCCTCGCAGCCGTCAATGGCGACCGTGAGTTCGTACTCGCGCGCCTCCAATGCCATGCGCGTTGTCATAATGATGTTCCTATTGTCCTCGACGAGCAGAATTTTCTTACGCATGCGTCACGGTTTGTGTGCGTGAGGTCTTTGAAACAGGCAAGGTGAAGATAAACTTACTCCCCGCGCCCGGTTTGCTCTCAACCCAGATTCTGCCTCCATGCGCGTGAACCATCTCTTTGCAGATAGCGAGCCCGAGCCCTGCGCCCCCCGATTGAAGTTTCCCTTTCACTGCCACCTGAAAGAACTTTTCAAAAATTCTCCCCTGATACTCCTCAGGAATGCCCGGTCCGGTATCTTGCACCCATATGTGAACACGTTCACCCTTCTGTATCGCGCCAACCGTGATTTTCCCTCCGGACTCGGTATAGCGAAGGGCATTGCCGACAAGGTTGCTTATAACCCAACCTATCTTTGTGGCATCCGCATCCACCAGTGGGGGAGACCCTTGCACGTCAACCGCGAGCTCGATTCTTTTCTCCTGGAGTTGTGTCTGAAATGCTTCCAGCGACAAATGTATCATTTTCACAGGGTCAACGGGCGCGATGTCCAATTCCAATCTGCCTGACTCTATTCGCGAAAGGTCAAGGAGATTGTTCACGAGATGCGTCAGACGGTCAACATCTTCTCGCGCGGCGTGAAGCAACTCTTTCTGTTTTTCGTTCACTGCGCCGGGCGTCTCCTCGAGCATCAGTCCAACGGCCATCGAGATAGACGTGAGAGGAGTGCGGAATTCATGCGAGACCGTCGAGATGAATTCGCTCTTCATTTTGTCCACTTCGCGGAGGTGGGTGATATCCTGCAGGACGGTCACCACGCCGATCAAGTGACCCGCCTCGGTCTTCATCGGCCGGATGCGTTTGCGAAACGCGCGCTCCGACCCGTTCGGTGCAACAAGGATAGGCTCCTCCAGTTCCTCGGCGGCCGGGGACCGTCCCATCGCGGCAGTCTGCTTTATAAAATTGAACAAGGACTCGTCGTTGATGACCTCGAGAAAATGTTTTCCTCGCGCTCGTTCTTCCCTCACCTTGAAGATATTCTCCGCGGCGGGATTAAGGAGGATTATCTTGTTGTTCGGGTCGGTTACAATGATACAGTCATCTATGGTGTCTACGATCACCCCTGTCTTTTTCTGCTCGGCCACAAGGCGTTCAAGGTTCATATCCTGATATTCCTTGAGTCGGGCTCCCATCTTATTGAACTCCCGCGCCAGAATGCCGATCTCGTCGCTTGAGCCCTCCTGCACCGTATAGTCCAGATGGCCGCTCCTGATTTCCTGGGTTGCCAGGATGAGTCTCTGGAGCGGCTGTATGATGAACTGGGAAATCTTCAGACCAAAGAACAGGCCGAAGACAATCACGAGGGCGGAGAGTGAAATGGTGGAGTAAATGGCGAAGTCCGACCGACGCTTGGCGATTCTATCCGCTTGCAGCATGGCATCCTGATTTATCTTCAGGAGTTCCCGGCACGCATTTTTGGTCGTGTCAAAATGCGGTTTGATCGTGCTTAGGTAGAATTCGCCAGGTTCTTCTGTTCCCGTCGATTTCAATTCTCCGTAGAGATGAAGGTACGTGGTGTAGGATTCGATGATGGAGTTGATTATTTCTGGCTCGCCCACTTCGGTAATGTTGTCCTTTGCACGGGCATAATTCTCAAGAAATGTGGCCTCAGCCTGCCGAAAAAGCTCCTCTCCTTCTTTTTGATGGCCGAAAAGGTACATGAGCTCTGCGCTGTCCTGTCGCTCCAGAGACTCGAGCATCCTTTGGGCCGCCTCGACGCTACGGTAGTTGCGCTCCATGATTTGCCCGATAGCGCCGCCGAGCAAGACGAAGTTTATAATTGCCCACACAGCGAGCGCGGCAGTGGCAACAATCAAGACAAGGTAGCCGATAAGAATCTTCGTGCGTAGGCTGGTTTTCGGCTTGATGTCTTCCATAAGACTCCTGCCGCGTGTTCAGGGGGAGTATCTAAAGAAAAGCTTCGTCCGGATTGTTTTCTTGTACGGTTACCTGCTGGCACGATGGGAAATAACTTATATATTGTAGCACGGCCAGGCCTTCTTTTCCAAAAGCCGGGTCGCAATCGGCGCCGCATCGCAATGCTTTGACTCTTCTTCCATGATGTGGTATCTTCGTGACGGGGAGATAGGGACAGATCCCTCTCTATCTGGCTGTGATTGCTTATATGTCGCACATTGTTTTGGAAAGAGAGCTCTGTGAAACCGCCCCGCAATTACCAAAATGCATACCTGTAGGGGCGAACCTCGTGTTCGCCCGCACAGAAAATGGGGATTTTGGCGGCTGCACGAGCATGCCCCTACATCACATCCCCAATTGCGGGACAGATTCTCCGTCCCTTATCGTGGAATTGTGCAAGGAGTAGATAATGATTGATCCGATGCTGAACGCGATGCGGCTGTTTCAGGCTATTAACCGCGAGCAGCCCGACCAGGTGCCGGTGTTCCTCCCGATTGAAAGCGGATTCATGGCCGAGTTCGGGGGCGTTCCCCAGCGCGAATACCATAATGACCCACGTAAGATGCTCGAATGTCAGGCGAGGGTGCAAGAACGGTTCAATGGCCTGAGCCCGTTGTATACGGATTTCGGCGTTGTGACCGAGGCTGCCGCATTCTGTGAGATATTCTGGCCGGAGGACGATTCGCCGTGGGCGAAACCCGCCCTCAAGAGTATTGATGAGGTGGACAAGCTTGACGTGCCGGATACCAAACGCGACGGCCTGTTCCCGCGAATCACCGAGTACTTTGAGGCAATGAATGACATGGCAATCGAGCGTGGGCTTCAGGCGGGAGTCGGCAATCCACGGGGGCCGGTCGGCTTCGGCAGCCTGCGCGGGCCCGTAGTACTCGCTGCGCTCATTCGCGGCATCAGCGAGTTCATGATAGATATGTACGACAAGCCTGATAAATGCCACCGGTTGCTGGAAATCGCAACGGGAACGCTCCTCGCGTATCTCGACATGCAGAAAAAAGCGCTCGGCAGTCTGGCCGCTGTTTTCCTGTGCGACGACATTTCGGGGCTTCTTTCGCCGCCACTGTTTAAGGAGTTCTTTCTGCCGTACACTGCACGCATATTCGAGACGCATTCAGATGCGCTTACCATCTACCATTGCGACTCTGAAATGCGCAATCTTACCCAATTTGCTCCACAGACGGGCGGCAAAGCGTTCCACATGGGATTCATGCACGATATGGCTGAGCTTAAACGCACCATCGGCGACAAAATGTGCCTCATCGGGAACGTGCCGCCGGTAGGTGTCCTGATGCGCGATACGCCGGAACGGGTGCTCAGGGAATCTCGTCGCTGCATTGAAGGCGCGGCTGGAGGCGGTGGCTTTGCACTCTCGAGCGGGGGCGTGATTGATAGAGGGACTCCGCCGGAGAATATCGACGCGCTCATCCAGGCGACTGAGAAGTTCGGAGTGTATTGAAGGGACCAGCGGAATCAAACGTGCTCGGAACACTTTGGGCGCCTAACGGCTAGCTCACAGAACACGCGAGGTGATCCTGGCGCTCGACCAGTGCGGTCATCATACCATTCCGTTCACCAACTGCCGCCGATCCCTTCATAATTGAGACCTCAAGCTAATCTGCCTGTTTCCTGGATCCTCATTAAGAAGCCTTGCACAGCGAGGATGAGATTGCGTTTGAGTATCCACCCGCTTCCGCGTCTTGATGGACTGTACCTTCTAACGTTCGCCTTCGTGAATATCTGCCTTCGTTCTCACGGAAATATTGACGTAATTCCTTTCCTCGAAATGGATTTCCGCTTTCGCGGGACTGGCAAGAACGATACGTTCGTTCGCGAAATTCGTATACTTCATGACGTTCATGTTCCCCAGGCCCCTTGCTTTTTGGCTGCAGCCATGCCGCGCTGCGAAATTTGAGGTTGCCGACGTTGACACTCTGACGAGTGGATGGTATATTTCTGCTGGAACTGACGGACTGTTGCGAGTGATAAATTGCCCTTTGTGCCGACTTTCTGAAAGCGATGTGTCTCCCGGTGCGAGTGGGCCGAAAGGAAGCGAATGAATATGGGTGCGAGCCTGAGAATCGATGGCGGAACGATAGTGACTCCGCGCGGCAGAGTGCGTGCAGGAATTGCAGTCACTGACGGAATAATTTCCACGATAGGGAAGGAGAGCGAATTACCCAAGAGTGCCCGCACAGTTGACGCATCGGGCCTGCACATCCTTCCCGGCGTTATAGACCCACACGTGCATTTCCGCTATTTGGACACGCCGCTAGATGAGTCGTTCGGCCTCATGACGCGCTCGGCGGCCGCAGGCGGAGTGACAACAGTGTTGCCGTTCATCGCCTCGCTTGAGAGCATTGTCGCAGGCCTCGACATCTTCAAGCAGATTTACGAGATGGCCGCGTACGTTGATGGTTCGTTCCATGCCATTATCTTCAAGCAGGAGCAGATACGCGAGGTGGGCGAACTCATCAAGCAGGGCATATCCTCATTCAAGTTCTTGTTGCCGTACAAGGGCTCGGAGGCGCTTCCCGGAGTGGGCGACATTGATGAAGGGCTCATCTATCTGGGTATGCGTGAGATTGCCCGGCATGGCGCAGTGGCGATGGTACACTGCGAGAGCCCCGACCTTTTCTTTCGCCTGCGCGATGAACTGCTGGCGACTGAGCCGCGCGACGCCCATTGGCACGATGCGCGCCCGAACGCGTGCGAAGCCCACGGGATAGCCACCATCGCCCATCTGGCCAAACTGACGGCGTGTCCGCTGTATATCGTCCACGTGTCAATCAAGGAGGGCGGCGACCTCGTTCGCCGGGCTCGCGCCGACGGCGTGCGGGTGTGGGCAGAGACGTGCCCGCAGTACCTCTCTCTGACACGGTTCGATACCGACAAAGTCTGGGGAAAGGTGAATCCGCCTCTTCGCGGAAAAGAGGACATCGAGCAGCTTTGGCGCGAGGTCGGCGTCGGCACGATTGATACCGTGGGCTCGGACCATTGTCCGCTTTCGCCCGACGAGAAACAAGGGTTGTGGCACGCGAAGCCCGGAATGCCTGGAATCGAGACGATGCTGCCGCTTATGTTGAGCAAGGGCGTCAACAGCGGCAATATTTCGCTTGAGCGTCTGGTCGAAGTCTGCTGTGAGAATCCGGCTCGCATTTTCGGACTCTATCCACGCAAAGGAACGATTCAGGTGGGCGCGGACGCCGACCTTGTCCTTGTTGACCTCGGACAAGAAGAGAAGCTGGATGTGAAGAAAATGCACGATGTGTATTCCTATAGCGCCTATGATGGCTGGAAGGTGAAGGGTTGGCCTGTCATGACGGTCGTTCGTGGAGAAATCGTGATGCACGATGGCAAAATAACGGGTCAGCCCGGGCACGGAAAATTCCTGCAGGCAAGCCTTCCGTCTCGATAAAGGGCAAAGCGCAAGGGGGAACAAGAATAGGGAGAAAAAGGATAAGCCAGCGTGAGAGTCCAAAGTCCAAGGTTCACGGTTTCAAAGGGAACCGATTAATCAGTAACTGTAAGCCGTGAACCAGGAATTGATTGTCGAATCCAAAATCGAAAATGACTTATCTTGGAGGTTTCAATGGCTAAATTAACTGTCGCAGGCATACAGATGGGGCCGTATCCAGGCAGCTACAGAGCAAACATGGAAAAAGCAGTCGAAGCGCTCGGGCGCGCAGTGAGTGCGTGCCGCCCGGATTTCGTGTGTTTCTCCGAGATGATGACCGGCCCGTACTTCTGCAGAATATATGACGACGGCTATTTCAATTATGCCGAGTCAATACCCGGACCGACGACCGAGACTCTTGCCGCCGAGGCTCGAAAACATCGTGTGAACGTGATTGGAACGGTTTTCGAGGAAGATAAGGGAAGCTATTACAACTCCGCCATACTGCTATCTCGCGACGGCACATTGATGGGCAAATATCGGAAAACCCACGTGCCGAAGTCATCTTCTCCTCTCATGAACAGCGATGAGAAATACTACTTCAAACCGGGAAATGAGCTACCAGTGTTTCAGGTGAATGGCATCACAGTCGGTATCCTTATCTGTTTTGACCGCTCGTTTCCCGAGACATTTCGTACGCTGGCGCTCAAGGGCGCCGAACTTGTCTTCGTTCCCGTCGCCTCGTGGGGTCTGCGAGCGGACTCATTTCAGGCAGAGGTCCAGGTACGCGCGGTTGAGAATCAACTGTTCGTGGTTGCGGTCAACAAGGCGGGATTCGAGCAAATAGCGGGGGAGGATGAGGGCCGCGAGCATTTTGGCCGAAGCTGCATCGTGGGCCCATTCGGGGAGATTGAAGCATCGGTCGGGACCGAGCCATGGGGTTTTGTATCGGCCATGATTGATTTGGACAAGCGGAAACTGATGCGCGAGACATTGGTTGATTGGCTCTCCGAGCGACGCCCGGAACTCTACGGGCCAATAACGCAAGAGAAGCGGGAATAGTATTCTTACCTAGATGAAGACCTTGCCGCCGAAGGAAGGTCGCTGAATCGAGTTTCCGGATTCGAGTTGAAGCCGGGAGAAAAGGAAGTCTGACTGAAGTTTTCGTGCTCTTGGGAACCTGTGGACCAAACGGCCTTGGAAGAGCTTGAGAGCGGCCGCGCTTGATGCAAGAAAATCCTGAGAGCATGTGTTGCATTTGCATTTTTCGTGTGCTACACTAGGGCGCGCTCGGCAAAAAGTCAAATGAATGAGGATAGGAATGAACGATTCTAGCCGGGAGCCACAGCGAGCACAGCCGCCGCGGAAATTCCCGCCGTGGATAAGAAAGAGACTGCCCGCGAATCCGCAGGTAGCTCTCACACAACAAGTTCTGAAGGGGTATCATCTCAATACCGTTTGCGAGAGCGCGCATTGCCCCAATATGGGCGAGTGTTTCGCCAGCGGAACGGCTACGTTCATGATTCTGGGAAACGTATGCACGCGCTCATGCCGGTTTTGCGCGGTTCAGAAAGGTGAACCGGCTGCATTGGATGGGACGGAACCGGACCGACTGGCGCTGGCCGCCAAGGAACTGGGGCTCTCTCATGTTGTGGTCACTTCGGTCACGCGGGACGACCTGGAGGACGGCGGCGCAGCACACTTTGCGGCCGTCATCAGAGCTCTCAGGCAGCACAATCCGCAAGCAACGGTTGAGGTGCTTGTCCCTGATTTTATGGGACGGCCCGAATCAGTGCGGAAAGTCGTGGACGCCGGCCCTGACGTCTTTAATCATAATGTCGAGACGGTGCCGTCACTGTATCCGAAGGTGCGACCTGAAGCGAATTACGAGCGCTCGATCACTGTGCTACGTCTGGCGAAAGCGCTTCAATCTTCGATGCTTACAAAATCCGGTATCATGGTGGGTTTGGGCGAGCGGAGCGAAGAGGTCGAAGAAGTCATGCGCGAACTGCGCCGGGCGGAATGTGACATCTTGACGATAGGACAGTACCTGAGCCCGTCGGCGAACCATCTTCCAGTTGTTGAGTTTATTGAGCCGCATCGGTTTGAACGTTATCGCCGGCTTGGTGAGTCGCTCGGATTCAAGGCCGTTGCCTCCGGGCCGTTTTTGAGAAGCTCATATGATGCAGCCAAAGTAAGAAAAGAAGCCGAATGTCAGTTGGAGGTAGAACGATTCCGGGGACATAATGCCTGTTCACCCGAGTAAGATGGAAGGCTACCGTCTTCCTGGCTGCGGCATGACACGAAAGACAAGTACTATGTCCCCGGAACAGGCGGACAATGTAACACGTCATCGAAATCATGGGGTTATGTGTCTGGTTGGAGGTAGGATATGTATGAGGTGAAGCTTCCTAACCTGGGCGAAGATGCCGGCGATGAAGCCATTGTCTCTGTGTGGCATTTTGAGGAGGGAGACGAGGTCGAGGAGGGCGATGATTTGGTTGAGATGACGACCGACAAAGCCACCTTCAATGTGCCCTCCCCTCGGGACGGTGTCCTTTCGGAGATAGTCGCAGACGAGGGTGAGACGGTACGAGTGGGTGAAGTGCTCGCTGTCCTCGAGGATGAAGAGGAAGAAGACGAAGAGGACGAGGAAGACGAATAAAAACCCATGCGCTATATCTCCAAACACATGGAAAGAATTCCCCCGTATATGTTCGCGCGCATCAACCAGATGAAGCTGCACGCGCGCCGTGAGGGCAAAGACGTCATTGACCTCGGCATGGGAAATCCCGACCGTCCCACGCCGCCGCATGTGGTGGAGAAACTCTGCGAGGTCGTCCGCGACCCGAAATCTCACCGGTATTCGGCATCCAGCGGCATCCCACATCTCAGACGCGCCATAGCGGACTGGTATCAGCGCCGTTTCGGCGTTGACCTCGACCCCGAGAATGAAGTGGTCTCTGTCATTGGCTCGAAGGAGGGCATCTGCCACTTATTTCTTGCAATCCTGGACGAGGGTGATCTGGTCCTTGTGCCAAGTCCCACATATCCCATCCATTACTACAGTGTTGTGATAGCCGGCGGCCACTTGCACACCGTACCTCTCACAGCGGAGGGCAACTTTCTGCCTGACCTCTCAAAGGTTGCGCATGAGGTGTACCCTCGACCCAAAGTCCTCATATTGAGCTATCCCAATAATCCGACGACGCAAGTAGTTGACCTCGCATTCTTTGAGGAAGTTGCCGAATTCGCGAAGAGAGAGCAGATACTTATCGTGCATGACCTCGCATACAGCGAGATATGCTTCGACGGTTACAGGGCGCCCAGTTTCCTGCAAGCCAAGGGCGCAAAGGAGGTCGGTGTAGAATTCTATTCGCTCTCCAAGACATACAACATGGCAGGCTGGCGGGTCGGGTTCGCGGTAGGTAACAGGCATGTTATTGCCGCGCTCGCAAAACTGAAAAGCTATTACGACTACGGCATATTCACCCCGATTCAGGTTGCGGCAATCGATGCTATCCGAGGAGACCAGTCGTGCGTGGACGAGTTGAACCAAATCTACAGCCGTCGCAGGGACGTGCTGGTAAGAGGGCTAAACAGTCTGGGGTGGAATGTGCCCCTGCCGAAAGCCACGATGTATGTCTGGGCTCCGATTCCGGAGAAATACCGGTCGCTCGGCTCAATGAAATTTGCGGAGCTTCTTCTCGAGAAAGCGCTGGTGGCGACCTCTCCTGGAGTAGGCTTTGGCACTGCCGGGGAGGGTTATCTTCGATTTGCGCTCGTCGAAAATGAGCGCCGAATCAAGCAGGCGCTCCGCGGAATTCGGACGGTGATGGGGGCGAATGCCGTTTCAAAGATTGGTGCGTCGGCCAGCACGAGGAGAAAGGGATAAGCATATGACGCTTTCGGAAAGAGCGCGTTGCCTCAAACCGTCGTCCACGCTCGCAATCACGGCAAAAGCAAAGGCGATGCGGGCAGAGGGCATCGATGTCATCGGGTTTGGAGCGGGTGAGCCGGACTTTGACACTCCGGATCACATCAAGGACGCCGCAATCGAAGCGATCCGGGGAGGATTCACGAAATATACCGATGCATCGGGAATGCCGGAGCTAAAAGATGCAGTGGCAATGAAGTTCAGCCGTGACAATGGAATCAAATATGAGCGTTCGGAAATCACCATCGGCTGCGGCGCAAAGCAGCTCATCTATAATATTTTTCAGGTCGTGTGCGACCCGGGTGATGAAGTCTTGATTCCGTCGCCGTTCTGGGTGAGCTATCCGGAACAAGTATGTCTGGCCAATGGTGTGCCTAAGTTCGTCACGACGACCAATTTCAAGATGTCAGCCGAGCAGTTCGAGTCTGCAATCACTCCGAAAACAAAGATGCTCGTGCTCAACAGCCCAAGTAATCCGACGGGGGCGGTCTACAGCCGTAAAGAACTAGAGGCCGTCGGCGAAGTGGCGCTCAAGCATCGGATTATGATTCTCTCAGATGAGTGTTACGAGAAGATTCTGTATGACGGGCGCGAGCATCACAGCATAGC
>QZKI01000110.1 GCA_003598055.1 Candidatus Abyssobacteria bacterium SURF_17
AGGCGTCGGATATAGCTACACGGCATACAGTCAATTCCCGTGGCCGGACTTGCACCGGCTAGACACGCGGCCCTATGGGCTGCAAACAAAGGCACAAAGACACCAAGGAAAGAAACGATTTTTGTTTCTTTTGGGCAGTTTGTGTCTTTGTGCCTTTGTGGTTGTGACCCTTTTCTTTGCGTCTTTGCGGTGAATCACTTGTGCGGCACGAGCAAAACAAAAAGGGGCAGCGGGTAGAATCACCGGCACCGCCCCTTTCTCTATGAAAAAGCCTTTGTGAGGCTTTCGCGCGATTACCAGAATTTCCAGATGAACCGGAGCGTCGAGCGATATCCTTCGGGTCTGTTCTCGGCTTCGGTTTCCCAATTGATGGCACCCATGAACGTGAGCGCCGGATTTATGTGCCACACGAGCCCCGGGCCTATTGCAAACACTTCCTCCTCGGTGTCATCAATGCTATGTCCGTCGAATTCGTCCTCTTCGAGCTGTTTGAGATAATATCCCGCAACGCCAAGCCGGAGCGAATCAGTCACCGCATAGGCCGCGGCATAGTTGAAATGAATCGCCTGGCCGGCCTGGATGTCGGGCATCGGGTCGCGGTTGTCGTTCTCCGACGTCCACAGGTAATGGAACCGGAGGCTTGTGGTGAGTTTCGGCGTCAAGAAATAGGTAAATACATAGTATGGATTGAGCGACCACACATCGCTGCCGATATTGAGTGCATTGTCTTCGTCATTTGCGCCGGTCGGCGCTATCACCTGGAACTCGAACCGGTGGAAGTACGGCTTGCCGAAAAGCATGTGAGGACCCCATTGGATGAATGGGCCGATGTATACATCGCCGAAGCCGTCTTGCGAGCTGAGCGGAAAATCAACATCGATGTCGCCCACGGGGAAAATGAGGTCAAGTCCCGGATTTCCGCCGAGGAACATCTTGTCGGATTGATAAATGACCTGGGTGAGACTGATGAGCGCGTCGAGGTTAACATCGTTAAGCCCAGGCACCGTGTGGCCGTCATCATCATTGATTTCGTCGGCGCTAATCATTTGAATGTATTCTGTCAGGTACCACCCGGGCCCGGGCGAGGCGCCGTCGAGGAAGTTTGTGGCCCCGAGGTTAATTCCGAGCGGCTGATTCAACGCGCAGACAGGTGATGCGAAACAGATGAGCGCAAGTGACAAGACGAGTCCTAAGAGCTTCTTCATGGCGTGCTTCCTCCCCTTTCTCCCTTTCTCCCTTTATCGAGCGTACTCCGAGAAGCTACGCCCGAATAGCGGACATGCTAGCAGAAACCATTGGAGATTGCAAGCGGAAATTTCAATCATCTCCGTGGGATAACCTGCCAGGAAACAAGACCTTGCGTGTCCGCTTTTCACGCCTCGTTTTCACTTTCCACTTGCGAATTCAGGCGGTTTCGTGTATCATTTCGCAAATATCACTGGGGGAATGCCTCGAGAGGAGCAATTGTTATGGAAGAAATCAGATTCTTGCTGGGAACAAAGGACATGCCCAAGAGTTGGTACAATATCCTGCCCGATTTGCCTCGGCCGCTGGACCCGCCGCTCAATCCAGCCACAAAGCAGCCGATCGGCCCCGATGCGCTCGCAGCGCTTTTCCCGATGGCGCTCATCGAGCAGGAAGTGTCACAGAAGACCGAAATTCCGATTCCGCCCGAAGTCCTCGACATATACGCCCTGTGGAGGCCGACGCCGGTCAGGCGTGCACGGCGCCTCGAGCAGATGCTGGACACACCGGCGAAGATCTTCTATAAAGATGAGAGTGTGAGCGCGTCGGGCAGTCACAAGCTCAACACTGCGACCGCGCAAGCTTTCTATAACAAGAAAGACGGCACAAAACGCATCACCACTGAGACCGGCGCCGGCCAATGGGGAAGCGCGCTCTCGATTGCATGCAGCATGTTCGGCATCGAGTGCCGCGTGTACATGGTGAAGGTAAGCTATCAGCAGAAGCCGTACCGCCGCTCGATGATGCAGGTGTTCGGGGCCGAAGTTATCCCAAGCCCGAGCAAGCTCACAAAGTTCGGCACGCAGATATTGAAGGATGATCCGGACTGCACCGGTTCGCTCGGCATCGCCATCAGCGAGGCAATAGAGGATTGCGTTACCTCGAAGAATACGCGCTACTCGCTCGGAAGCGTTTTGAACCATGTGCTGCTCCATCAGACCATCGTTGGTCTCGAAGCCAAGAAGCAGATGGAGTTGGCGGGCACATATCCCGACTATGTGATCGGCTGTGTCGGCGGCGGAAGCAACTATGCCGGCCTGGCGCTGCCGTTCATGCGCGATAAGCTAAAGGGCGGCAAGAAAACCACATTCATCGCCGTCGAGCCGCAGGCGTGCCCAACCATCACCAAAGGCAAGTACGCATATGACCATGGGGACACGGCCAAGATGACGCCGCTCCTGAAGCAGCACACGCTCGGCCATATCTTCGTTCCTCCCGCAATCCATGCGGGCGGGCTGCGGTATCACGGCATGGCGGGAATCATCAGCCTGCTCTGTAAAGAACAGTGCATGGAAGCGGTCGCGTACCATCAGAATGAAGTGTTCAAGAATGCGATGATATTTGCGCAGGCCGAGGGAGTCATACCCGCGCCCGAGACGTCACATGCGATTATGGCCGCCATGGAGGTTGCCCGCGAGTGCAAGAAGACGGGAGAGGCCAAGACGATCCTGTTCAATTTCAGCGGCCACGGCTATTTCGATATGGGTGCATATGATGCCTACCTGAGCGGCAAGCTCGAGGACTACGAGTATCCACAGCACGAAATCGAAGAAGCGCTCAAGTGCTTGCCTGTTGTCTGATGTGATTTGCGATTATAACCCGGGGCGTCTTTTGAAAATCGCCCCGGGTTTCCTCTTTGCGTTTTCCCTGGATGTGGGGTAGCTGCGTAACTCTTCCGGTTCCCCGTGTTCACTGTGCTTCCTCGTGGCAGATTGCGTGTTATTTGCTTTTCACCCGCGTTTTTTGCAAATGCGTGATTGATTTGCTATCATTTTCCCCAACTCAACTGTGCAATGAGATTACCTGGAACTCTTTTCAGCTCACGGAAGAGAAAGACACGAGCGGAGGACAGATGCGATACAAATCTCTGAAGGCAAAGGTTTCCGATGCGGTTGCAACCGTGACACTTAATCGACCGGACGTGCTAAATGCGATGAATAAAGATATGATGGATGAGCTGAATGTCGTGTTTGACACGCTCGGGGCCGACCGTACGGTACGGGCGGTCGTCATTACCGGCGCGGGCCGCGGCTTTTGCTCTGGCGCTGACTTGAAGTCGTTATTCTCGGAGTCCGAAGCGGCCGAGCCGTCTTCATTCAAGAGCTATCTGCGCCGCATCAACGAACTCATTTTGAGGATTATGCGACTGGAAAAGCCGGTCATCGCTGCGGTAAACGGGCCGGCCGTCGGCGCGGGATGCAACCTTGTGCTTGCGTGCGACATCATCTTCATGGCGCCCGAAGCGTACCTCTCGGAGATTTTCGTAAAACGCGGTTTGGTGCCGGATTTCGGAGGTCTGTACCTTCTCCCGCGCTATGTCGGCCTTTCCAAGGCGAAGGAGCTCATTTTCACCGGCGACAAGATAAGCGGTGACGAGGCGCTTAGGCTGGGCATCGCGAACCGTCTCGTCCCCGCCGAAGAGCTTTTGATAGAAGCCATGCAGTTCGCAAAAAAAATGGCCGCAGGCCCGACGGTTGCCCTTGCACTGGCGAAGCAGGGTATTCACCGCGGACTCGAGGGCACTATGGACGCGATTCTCGAGTATGAGGGACTCGCCCAGGCGCTCGTGAGGACGACGGGCGATACATTCGAGGCTATCTCGGCATTTTTGGAGAAGCGCGAGCCGAATTTTCAGGGGAAATGACCCCATTCTTGAAGGAGGGGGAGTATCATGAAATCAAGAGAAATACGGGTGAGCGATTACGAGCTCGAGAAACACGGGCTCCGCAATTTAGGCACGGTATACTGGAACCTTTCAACGGGAGCGCTATATGAGGAAATCGTGCGCAGGCGCTGCGGCTTCATTGCGCACCTCGGCCCGGTCGTTGTGCGCACCGGGCACCACACGGGGCGTTCGCCCGAGGACCGCTTCATCGTGCGCGAGCCCTCGAGCGAATCAAGGATATGGTGGGGAAAGGTCAATAAGCCTTTCCCGGAGGAGCGCTTCACCACACTGTTCCATCGGCTGCAGGGATACGTACAGGGCCGCGACCTCTTCGTGCAGGACTGTCACGTAGGGGCCGACCCGAGGTACCAGATTCCGGTTCGGATTATCACCGAGTCAGCGTGGCAGAGCCTGTTCGCGAGAAACATGTTCCTGCAGATTCGCGACCCGGAGCAACTTCGCGCGCATGAGCCGAAATTCACCGTGCTTGCGGTTCCCCAGTTTCACGCGATCCCTGAGATTGACGGCACGAATTCCGAAGCCTTCATCCTTGTGAATTTTGGCAAGCAGCTCATTCTCATAGGCGGCACCAGCTATGCCGGCGAGATAAAGAAATCGTTCTTCACCGTGATGAACTATCTTCTGCCCCTCGAAGAGGTTCTCCCGATGCACTGCTCGGCAAACGTGGGCACGAACGATGACGTTGCGCTCTTCTTCGGGCTGTCGGGCACGGGGAAGACGACGCTTTCCGCCGACCCCGAAAGGCGCCTCCTCGGCGATGACGAACACGGTTGGAGCAACGAGGGAATCTTTAATTTCGAGGGCGGCTGCTATGCGAAGGTGATAAAGCTCTCGCGCGAGGCGGAGCCGCAGATTTATGAGTGCACGAGGAAATTCGGAACCATTCTGGAGAATGTGGCAGTCGACCCGCGGTCACGCCGCATAGACCTCAACGATGCCTCGCTCACGGAGAACACGCGGGCCGCCTATCCGATACCCCATATCGAGGGCGCTCTTCGCTCCGGCAAGGCGGGACATCCGGCCGCAATTATCATGCTGACCTGCGATGCGTTCGGCATCATGCCACCGGTCGCGAAGCTCACAAAGGAGCAAGCCCTCTACCATTTCCTCTCCGGTTACACGGCGAAGGTGGCGGGCACCGAGCGCGGCCTGGGAAACGAGCCGCAAGCCACATTCAGCGCTTGCTTCGGGGCGCCGTTCATGGCGCTTCCGCCGCCCGTGTACTCGAAGCTGCTCGGCGAGAAAATCGAGCGCCACAAAGTTTCGTGCTGGCTTGTCAACACCGGCTGGATCGGAGGAGGGTTCGGCGTCGGAAAGAGAATCAGCATCGCGTACACACGCGCCATCATTCGGGCGATACTCGAGGGAAAGCTCGCGAACGCCCCGATGCGCGAAGACCCGGTGTTCGGAGTCTTCGTCCCGACCGAATGTCCGGAGGTTCCGAGCGACATCCTCGACCCGCGCGGAAAATGGGCGGACAGGGACGCGTATGACAAAGCCGCGCGTGACCTCGCCGCGCGATTCCGGAACAACTTCGCCGCGTTCGAAAAAGACGTCCCACCCGAAGTGCAGGCAATCGCACCGAAAACTGAGGCCGTTGCGTCGAAGATGGGATAGCTTGGTGCTGAATTCCACAAATTCGGCAACATGTTCCCCCGCTTTTGTAAGAGCCGTTCGCGAACGGTCCCTACAGTGCAGCGACCGCGGTTTAGTTTGTAGGGGCGACCCGGCGGGTCGCCCTCGCAAACACCTGATCGAATAGGGTAGCGAATCTGTGGATTGAAATGCGAGAAAGGAGTGCCGAACATGCCCAACGCCGATGATCTCGCCCATCTCGACGCCACTGCCCAGGCTGAACTCGTGCGAACGAAACAGGTCAAGCCGCTGGAGCTTGTCGAGGCGGCCATCGAGCGGATTGAGCGTCTCAATCCCCGGCTCAACGCAGTGGTCACCCCACTGTACGACGAAGCACGCAAGATAGCGGCCGCAAAGTTGCCGAACGGGCCGTTCAAAGGCGTGCCGTTTCTCCTGAAGGATTTGGGCGCGGCCAATGCCGGCGTGCGACAAACACTCGGCTCCGTGTTCGCCCGGGATTATGTGCCCGACCATGACAGCGAATTGGTGGTTCGGCACAAGCGGGCCGGTCTCGTCATCCTCGGAAAGACGAACACGCCTGAATTCGGCATCCTTCCGACGACAGAGCCGCGCTTGTTCGGCCCGGCGCGGAACCCATGGGATACCAATCGCACGACGGGCGGTTCGAGCGGAGGCTCGGCGGCCGCCGTGGCTTCCGGCATGGTCCCCATCGCGCATGCCAACGACGGAGGCGGCTCCATCCGCATCCCCGCCTCATGCTGCGGCCTTTTCGGTCTGAAGCCGACGCGCGCGCGCAACCCGCTCGGCCCCGATCTCGGCGATATGATAAGCGGGCTCGCAGTCGAGCACGCGGTTACCCGCTCGGTGCGCGACAGCGCCGCGCTGCTCGATGCCACCTGCGGCCCCGACATCGGCGACCCGTACTGGGCGCCGCCGCCGAAACGACGATTCCTCAAGGAAGTCGGCGCCGACCCGGGCACGCTGCGCATCGCGTTTACCGCCACAGCCCAAACCGGCGTTTCGGTGCATCCCGACTGCGTCGCCGCGGTGCAGGACGCGGCCAAACTGTGCGCCGATTTGGGCCACGAGGTGACCGAGGCCGCCCCGGAGGCAAATGGAGAACTGGCTTTGCAATGCTTCACCGCCGTGTTCGCGGGCGGCTGCGCGTGGACGTTTGACGGATTGGCTTACCTGACGGGGAAGACACCCACCGCAGATGAGGTCGAACCGCTGACATGGGCAATTTACCAGATGGGACGCGGACAGAGCGCCTCGGAGTATCTACTAGCGATAACCATGCTCCAGCGCATGTCGCGCGATATTGCGCGGTTCTTTACAGAGTACGATATCGTCATCACGCCAACACTCGCGGAGCCGCCTGTGCCGCTCGGAACATTCGATTCTCCGCCGGATAATCCGTTGCAGGGACTTCTGCGGGCGGGAGAATTTGTTCCCTTCACGCCAGTATGCAATTTCACCGGACAACCCGCGATGTCCGTGCCTCTCTTCTGGAACGCAGAGGGGCTGCCCATCGGGGTCCACTTCATCGGCCGGTTCGGCGATGAGGCCACGCTGTTTCGTCTTGCAGCCCAGCTCGAGCAGGCGCGCCCATGGGCAAACCGCCGCCCGCCGGTTTCAGCCTGAACCCTACTCGGCTGCATGGTTGATTACGATGAAATAGCCTCCGACTACGCGCGGCATCGGCGGATACATGCAGAACTGGCGCGAAGGCTCGTCGCCGGCAGCCGGATTTACCATGCCTCCACCGTGCTTGAGGTCGGCTGCGGTACAGGAAACTACATCACCGCCGTCGAGGCAGCCACGGGCTGTCGCTGCTGGGGAATCGACCCGTCAGAACAGATGCTGACACGCGCACGAGGCAGGACGACACGGGTGCATTTTGAGCGCGGCCTGGCCGAAAAACTGACCTTCCCTGATGAAACCTTTGATTTCGTTTTCTCGGTGGACGTGATTCATCATGTCACGGACCGGACGGCGCATTTCCTTGAAACGCACCGCGTGCTGAAGACAGGAGCGAGCTTGTGCACTGTCACCGAGTCGGAATGGATGATTCGCAATCGCAGACCCCTCGCCAATTATTTCCCGGAGACTGTCGAGCCCGAACTCCGGAGATATCCTCCGATACCTGGGCTTCGGCGGATGATGCGCGACGCCGGATTCGCCGACGTATGCGAAGAAAGCGTCGAGGTCACCTATCAACTCACCGACATTCGGGCATACCGGGACAAGGCGTTTTCTTCCCTTCGTCTCATTGACGACACGGCCTTTCAAAGAGGAATTGAGCGACTGGCCCGAGACCTGAACAACGCGCCGATTCCCTGTGTATCACGTTACCTATTGCTGTGGGCCACCAGGAATTGACCCCAGACATCCCGCAATTTCGCACTCTGTTCCTCATGTTCCAGGGAAGCAGTTAGTCCGGAATATCGAGAATTCGGTGATTGAAGCCGTTCGCTAATTCACAATCTGGGGATTTCCGTCTGTAGGTGCGAATTCATTCGCATAGGCTTTCCGGCCCGTTTGCGTCATGTATATGCGAATAAATTCGCACCTACAGGATTACGGAACGATTCCTTTTCTCCCGTTGCCGCAGGGTCCGTTCGCGAACGGCCCTTACAAGAGCGGGGAAAAACGTTAGAGAATTTGTGAGATTCAACATGAAGCTCCGCTCATCAGGCCGTCTGAATGGACGGGCGGTTGATTCGTTTGATTCGCAGGACGTATAATGCCCCAACAGTTGGAGAAAGATTAGCATTCGATAGGACCCACGGAAGAGAGGAAAGCTAAAAATGTCGAACACGAATCGGGAGAGAAAGGAAGTAAAGTTTGGAGTGGCATACAAGAAGGCGGTCGAGAAGCTACGGCGGAATGTGCTGTCGAAGCCGGAGTTCGACCCGGCAGTGCTGTTCCAGTGGGGGCTCATGATGGCGCTCGGCGTGCTCCAAATGCTGAAGGACGTTGAGGAGCGCTTCGGCGAGGAAGGCCAGAAAATCTGCGGCGAAGCCATGCGCAAGGTTGGCCGCGATGCCGCGCGCCAGATGCTCGACGGGGCCGACATTCCGCCCGGCATCTCGCAAATCGAGCTCATCAGTCAGGTCGCGACGTATGCGAACACCGTCCTGTGGGCGTCGCTCGAAGACCCATGGATACTGAGCGAGGACGAATGCGGATTCGACATCCTCTGGTGCCCGCTGCAGGATAGCTACCTGCCGTTTGACTGTCGCGTGCAGCGCTATTTCGTGCAGGGCATCCTCGAGTACGCGCGCGAAAAAGCGAAAATGGATGCGTTCAATGTCGCCTTCGAGAGCATCATTCCGGCCGGCGCGCCGACGTGCAAGTTCCGCATCTGGCGCAAGAAGCCCGACGAGGGCGACGCATGGTCAACCTACACAAAGAAGCTCGAAGAAAAGAGCCTCCGCAAATTGCGGGAGCGCCATGAGTGAGAGCCAAGAAAGAACATGAATGCGCCGATGAACGTGGCGCAGCGCAGCCAAAGAAACAAAAGAAACCTTGGAACACGAATTACACGAACGAATCGCACGAATGAACAGCTTCTTCTCGTCATTCCCGCGAAGGCGGGAATCCATTCAAAACAAATGAGTTGCGCCAGCAATTCGTAGAAATCAAACAGAAATTTGAGAGACCTACAGTGAGTAATGCAGATAAACGCTGATTTGTCGAAACAATGCGTTGCAGCATTCCGCTGAAGGAGGGGAACCCATGTGGCGCAGAGTTGTGATAGTCCTGGGAGTTGTCCTTTTCGGCGTCCTCTTGGGTCAGGTGTTTGCACTTGAGGGACCCGCTTCCGGCGCCGACGGCAGTGGAGAACAGCTTGAGGAACCTATATCCGGGCTTGAGGATCACGTCAAACAGCTCGAGAAACGCATTGTTGAGCTCGAGAATCGCGTCGAACAACTCGAGTACGCTGTCACACCGCATTTGGAGTTTATTCGGGAATCAGCACCGTAAGACCTTATGCAAGCGGAAAAGCAAATAAGCTGACGTAAATCCCCCTCCCTCCCCCTTTTCTAAAGGGGGAATGAGGGGGATTATCCGCTTTCGAACCTCGCGTTCTTCCACGGGCGCAATGAATTGCGCCCCGACAACCGTGTTATCTTCTTCCTTTTTTCGCCTTTGCCCGCTTCCCCTTTTTCCCTTTTGCCTTTGTGGCCTTTACGGTTCTGGTTTTCTTCAGCTTCGCGGGCTTTTTTGCCTTCACCTTCTTGGCCTTTGCCGTTTTCGCCTTCTTCGCTTTGACCTTGACGGCTTTTTTCTTCTTGGGCTTGGCGGCTTTCTTAGCCGCTTTTGCCTTTTTCGCTTTGGGCTTTACGACTTTCTTCTTCTTGGGTTTTGCCGCCGTTTTCTTCGCCTTCACGGCCTTTGTCTTCTTGCTTTTCTTTGGCTTCGGTTTCTTCGCTTCTTTCGGCTTGGCTTCCGGTTCCTTTATCGCCGTGAAATGTTTGATGTCGAGCAGCGAGCCGATGCGGTTTTCCTCGTAGACCGCCTCCACGCGCATGCCTATTTTTATTTTGCTCAGGTCGGTCTCGTCGAGAAAGTGGCCGAAGCTCGTGTCGGCGCCGTCAGGCTTGACGAAAATGGCCGTATACGGCACAGGCCGCTCAATTCCGGTGCTCGGGTCAACGAACCCGAACGTGAGCACGGTGAACGTCATGACCGTCCCTTTGTTGCTCAAGGGAACCCACTCGTTCAACTCGACGAAGCAGGTGCGGCACACATTTCGCGGTGTTGCGTAGACGATGCCGCACTTGGGACACTTGAGCCCTATGATGCGCTTGTTATCGCGCAGCTCCATGAGGAATCGGCTACCGGGCTTGCCAACCGACCACTCGAATGGCTGCTCCATCTCGCCCGAGGTTATCTTGAGGTATTCCTTTTTTGGTGCTATGTCCGTCATGGTATCTCCCTCCCTCAGCTCGGCTTCTTCTTGCCCAAGAGAATGACATCAGACCAGAAGCATCCGCCGAATCCGGTCGTGAGCGCGAGCTTCACGTCGGGCACCTGACGCTTATCGCATTTTCCCATGATCTGATGCGCAGCCTCGCCGACCCGCAACAGGCCGGTCGCCCCGATGGGATTGCACGAAAGCACTCCGCCGGAAGGGTTGATCGGGAACTCGCCCGTCATGTCGGTGACGCCGTCGGCCACGAGCTTCGGGCCTTCGCCCCGCTTGCACAGCCCGAGCATTTCAATCCACATGAGCCCCGCCCACGAGCTGGGCAGGTAGAGCTCGCCCATGTCGATTTCCTTGAGAGGTTCCTTGATGCCTGCTTTCTTGTAAACTTCACGCGAGGCATCTCGGAGGCTCGTGAGCCAGCCGAATGGAATATCGCCCGCCATCGTGTAATCGTGACGGTTTGAGGTCGCGATGAACCACGTCGGCGTCTCGGTGATTTTCTCCGCCTTGTCCTCGGACGCGTAAATGACGGCGGCCGCGCCGTCCGTGCGCGGACACATGTCGAGGAACCGAATCGGATAGGAAATCATGGGCGAATTCATGACATCATCAATCGAGATGTTGAGCTTGAGGTGCGCGTACGGATTGTTGAGCGCATGCTGGCGGTCGCGCACGGCCACACGCGCTGAATCCTCGAGCGTCGCGCCCGTCTCGTGCATGTACGCCATGGCGTCCTGCGCAAGCCCGCCGACCGCTCCCGCAAACGTGGGCCGGTCCCATACGGGCTCAAACGCCGTGATGATTGCGCCCGTCGTGTCCGACTCGGAGTTCTTCTCCCAGCCGATTGCGAGCACGGTATTCCACATGCCGGAAGCGACATGGTAGAATCCCGCCATCGCGACCGTGCTGCCGGTCGTGCCGCCGGTGCACACTTTGAATATGGGCTTCATGTATCCGCCGGAGCCGTCAATGCTCCACGTGTCTACATAGTTGATGCCTTCGAAGTGGTCCATGTTGCCGATGACGATTGCGTCTATGTCATTGATGGTAAGGTGCGCATCGTCGAGCGCCCTTGTAACAGCCTGATTGATGAGCTCGACCCCGTTCACATCCCGCCTCGTGGTGGTGTGATGGGTCTGGCCGAATCCGACGATAGCAACTCGCTTGGCCATGTTCGGGTTCACCTCCTCCTGTTCAATTCCCGAGAATCCAGACGCAGTGCGACTGGCCGCACGGACCGTTGATGCCGTGGGCGAGCGCCGTCTTTGCGCCCGCCACCTGTCTCTTGCCTGAATCACCCCTGAGCTGGAGAGCCGCCTCAACAATTCTCACGAGTCCGGCCACAAGTACTGTGTGCGCCGAGAGCACGCCGCCGGAAGGATTGATAGGCAGTTCGCCGCCCATCTCGGTGACGCCTTGCTCGACGAGCCTACCTGCCCTGCCGGGCTCGCACAGGCCGAGGCCTTCCATCCAGAGGAGCTCCATGTACGAGAATGCATCGTAGATTTCGGCCACATCGATTTCCGCGCGCGGGTTCGTGATTCCGGCCATCGAGTAAGCTTTCTTTGCCGCGGCCTTGAGCGCGATGGGGTCGGCGAGGTCGCGGTCGCCGAGATGATAGGCCTCGGCACAATAGCCGACTCCTCTTACCCACACGGGTTTCTTCGTTATCTTCTGTGCCCTCTTCTCATTGGCGAGTATTATGGCGCAGGCGCCGTCGCTGATAGGCGAGCAATCGTACAACTTGATGGGGTCAGCGAGCATGCGCGACTTCATTACGTCGTCAATAGTAATGTCCATCGCAACCTGCGCGTTGGGGTTGTTCTTTGCGTTCTTATGATTCTTTACCGATACGCGCGCGCACTGTTCCTCCGTTATACCGTACCGGTCCATGTAAGCGCGCGCCTGCAATGCCGATGAGCTTATCGAGTCGAGACCGAGCATGCGCTCGTACACAGGGTCGAACATCGCGTTGGTGATGTGCGGCATCGAGCTTTCCGAGCCCTTCAGGTGAGACACGACGAGCGTGGTGCCGTAGTAGCCCGACAGAATCCGCATCATCCCGTAGAGCGCGCCGAACGTGCCGTCACCCTCGACCGTGGACACATTCTTGCCGTTCGAGCCGCACGCATCGGTAACGGCCATGCTCGATATCGTCCTGCCGTCCCAGAAATCGTTCGAGACGGTGATCACGTTATCGACGTCTTTGATGGTCATCGACGCGTCGGCGAGCGCCTTCGTGGTCACCTCGTAGACCATGTCGGCGAAGCTGTCGGCGCGTTTGCGCCGCTCATGCTTCGTTTGGCCGACGCCAACAATCGCTATCCTTTCCATAGGTTCTGGCTCCTGAGTTGTTGTGGCAATTTCTGGCTTCGCTCCATTGTCTTCGCAGGAAACGCCGCTCATACCGGAGTGAAATACTGGATATCGAGCATATTTCCCTGGCGCTCCTCTTTGAACACCGCCTTCACTCTTGTGCCTGCCTTGAGCGCGGTCAGGTCGGCTCCGACTATCACGTGAACGAAGCCTGTGTCGGCGCCGTCGAGCTTGATGATTCCATACGCATACGGCGGCTTGAGCGGCTGAATGCCCGGCACCGCGTAGTGCACCACCGTGTAGGTCTGCACCACGCCGGTGTCTTTCACCTCCACCCACTCGGTGATAGGAACGAAACACTTGCCGCAGGAACTGCGGGGCGGCACGATGACCTTGTTGCACTTCGCGCATTTCGTCCCGAAAATCCTCTTGTTGTCGCGGAGCTCAACGTAGAATCGGCTTGCGCATTCGCCGACATACCACGTGTAGGGAACCTTGATCTTCCCCTTGAGCACCATTTCCTCGACGCCTCCCTTGGCTTTGGCCATGCATCAAACCTCCTTTCGTCCATCCGACGGGAACCGAGCCCCATCGGACAAAAGCGATACTGAATACTTACCCACCCGCACGCACGCGACCGCTTTGGAACACCTGCGCCAGCGGTCCCGCGCCGGCGAGCATGTGCTTGCGAGTTATCTCTCCCAATACTGCCCAACGATACAGATGCATATTGATGACGGCAATGAACGAGTATGAGAATATGGTCGGGTCAACAGGCCGGAAATACCCTTTTGCGATGCCAACGCTCAATTGGTTGGTCACAATCGCTCTCGACCTCTCCATCACCTCACGGAGCGGACTGCGAGCATCAAGGTTCTGGGCCGCGGCCTCACTCACATATATTTTCGTAAGCGTTCGGTGCCGCGCATATACCTCGAGCGCGATACGAATAGCCTTCTCTATCGGGTCGCCGTCGTCCGCGGATTCTCTGAAGGCGGCGTTCAAGCCGCTGTTGATTTCATCGCTGAGTGGCAGGATAAGCTCGACAAGCAGGTCCCGCTTGCTGCGGAAAAGGGAATAGAAGACCGTTGTGGAAAGGCCGGATTGCCTGATGATTTCCCGTAGAGGCGTTGCGGAGAATCCGCGTTCGTAAAAGAGCTTCTCCGCTGCGGCCAATATGCGCCGCCGGTTGCGCTCACGTTTCGCGGCTGCTGTGGATGAGTTGCCCGAACGGCTTGCCATTCGCCGCTCCCGCTCTCGACTTGATGGACGCAGTGGCAGGATTCGGTTGAAACATCCGACGCAAAAACAAACGATTGTTTTTTTCGGCAAACCTGATAATATAGAATGTCGCCGCGCGTTGTCAAGCGAAAAATGAGAGGCATGAACGTTCTGAAAGGACGCTTCAGCGCTCGGGCTGGATGCGCAGCCTGACCGTGTGGGTGGTCGTCCGGGAGTGTTTGCCCTCGGAGCGTTTTTCTTCCTGGGTGATTGTCGCCTCGACGATGGTATATCCATCGAGCAGATAGCGGAACAGTTCCTCGCGCAATTGCTCTTCTGCGCTCGTTTCGCCGCGTTGCGAAAAAGTGATGGTCTTGGTGAGCGAGAGCTGCTCATCCACATGGTGGCCGTACTCGCGAACCTGGTCGGAACTGAGGGGAGAGCCGTGGCTTCGGAGGATTTCCTCGATCTGCTTCGAAGTCACGCGCAGGAAGAACGGGCACGTGCGGCCTTCATTCAGGTCGATGCGCTCGCGCCGCTCCACCTTGTAGGCGGCATAATCGAGGCTGAAAATGCGACACTGGAACGGCTGGCCCGCCCTGGCGATCAAGTGTGCGCAGGAGGCACAGTTTTCCTTTCTACGCATGGGCTGACTGGCGCTTCGTCGACTTGCTGGCTCGCTGTCGGAAGCTGTTGAAAGACTCGATTCTGTCAGGTGACCAGCCGTCCCTGCCGCATCTGGTGAAACATCCGCCTCGGCCGCGGATAAGAAATAGTGCGAGATATCCTCGAACGTGCGAGCAGCTTTCTTCAGATGCTGTACGTTTTGCGCGCGCTTTTTCGATGATTCCGGCTGGGGTTCAGGTGTGTTCAGCGGGTGCATTAATCCCCACGTGTCTTAAATGAATCGAATCCCATTTTGCCCGACACCTTCAGACAACTGCCGTCTTCCGCCCGCGGCAGCGAACATGCCAGCTATCCCGTAAGCATGCGGGGATAAATTTGTTCGCAGTTCCAAGGTGAAAATAACGGGAAGCGTTATGCGAATGAATTCGCACCTACAGAAGTCTGGCGCAGATAAGCAATTACGGGACAGTCTCAGTGTTCAGCTCACCTCGAGAACAGAATTTCGCTGGCCGAATTCTCCTATCACCTGGGCAGGATTGCTGGGGTCTTCCAACCATTGGCCGTCCACGATGAACTTGTATTGATATCTCCCCGGCTTCAGGGGAAGACACAGTTTCCACTTGCCGTCTTCGCCTCTCGTCAGCGTGTGGCTGCCCGACGGCGCCCAGTTGTTGAAATCACCGGCCACCTGGACTTCATGTGCGCCCGGGTCGGGATAGGAAAACAGAATTTCCGAGAAGAACGGGGCAGGAATGTCAAACAGGTCGGCATCCGCCGTCGCCAGTTCCATCGTCAGGTCGGCGAAATCCTCGTGAGCCGTCGAATACGGAGCAAGCCTCCGCACCGGCACGCCGTGCAACGCGCCTTCCGTAAGCCTTACGGTACGGTGAATAATCGTTTTGCAAAGGATTCCCTCATAATCTTTCTTCAGTGCCTCAAGCATCCTCCGCGAGAAGTTGGTGCGTGCGTCAACCATATTCGCCACGACCCGCATGCGGATCATGTGACTGGCGCGCGAGCATAGCACCTGAATGGTATCTGAAAGACGCCGGATCGCCTGCAGCGAGAACGGGCTCATATCAACCGGGATGAGCGCCACCTGCGAAGCCCTGAGCGCGTTCATCGTCAACAAACCCACACTTGGGGGACAATCGATGACGCAATAATCGTACGAAGACACACCCTGGGCCAGATGCTCGCGCAGACGGTCCTCTCGCCTCTTCTTCCCCGCAAGCTGTTGTTCCACCGCACTCAGAAGAATGTTGGAAGGAGCAAGCCACAACTTATCGTCTTTTTCAAGGAGAATTTCGGAAAGCGGAGCCTGGTCTTCCTCCTTGTCGGTGAGCACGTTATACATGGTGGCTTCGAGTCCATCACCATGGGTTCCGAGCGCAAGACCTGCATGCCCTTGCGGGTCCATATCGATGAGCAAGACCCTCTCGCCAGCCGCAGCCAGACATGCGGCCAGGTTCACGGCGACCGTGGTCTTTCCGCATCCACCCTTCTGATTGACGACACTGACAACCTTCATGGCCTCACGCCCCCTTTATACTCGCATACCCCTTCCCAAGCGACAGCAATGATTCTGTGGAACAAGAAGCCAGAAACACCCATCCCTTCCAATGTACTTTGACGAAATTATATCATGTGTTACCCAAGAAGTCAAAGAAAAAATGCAATATGTAGCAAGAATTTTGGAAAGCTATACAATATATTGGGTCAGTTAATCCATAGATTAATGCTAAGTATTCCGTTCTTGGGGATACGGGTCAAAACTTTGCGGCTTGCCGAAGTACCCATTTACGAAGAATGTGGATTCCCGCTTCCGCGGAAATGACAAAATCCCGGGAATTCCCTCATTGTCATTCCCCGGCGTGCGACCCCGCGAAACACGGGGGAAGCAATCTTTGTGTGTATCTTCAAATCTGCCAATGAGATTGCTTCGGTCGCTTGGGTCCGCGACCCGTCGCTCCCTCGCAATGACTGAACGACTGAGTGTTTCTTCGGAGAAGCGGAGCGGCGAAGAATCTCTCCCTTTCTTACCGTTGTGTGACTGAACACGAAGATTCTTGCGCCGGGCTATGGAAATCCGGGAAACTCAAACCGTATCACAGCCGCGATTGGCGTAAATGTGAACCTCGTGGTATCCTTGTCTCGGCTGCAATGGTGTATGACTTCCGGGCTCTCGTTGGAGAATAGATATGACGAAAGACGAGATCGTAACCCTCATTCATCAAGTTTTCAATATCACCCTTTTCAAGGTAAATGAAACCCCGGTGACCGTTGTATCCCTATTTGTCTTTTTCTTCATTCTTATCGTGGTCATCGTCCTATCCAAATTCGTTACACGGGTGCTCCGATTCCGTGTGCTGTCTCGCCTGCATATTGACGAAAGCATCAGCTATACCTTGGAACGGACCACCTACTATGCGATGATTATTATTGGCGCGATTATCGCCTTCCAATTTATCGGCATCAACTTGAGCGGACTCGCAGTCATTTTCGGCCTGCTCTCCGTTGGCATCGGCTTCGGACTGCAGAATATTACATCCAACTTCATATCAGGATTGATCCTCTTGTTTGAGAGACCAATTAGAGTCGGCGACAGAATTACCGTGGGCGGAACGGAAGGGGATGTCATTGCAATCAATATGCGTTCGACCACGATTCTCTCGTTGAACAACATAGCCATCATCGTTCCGAACTCGGAGTTCATCGAGGGAAGAGTGACCAACTGGTCTTATGGGGACAAGAAGGTGAGGCTTGACGTAGCCGTTGGCGTATCCTACCACTCGGACCTGGATTCGGTTTTGCGGTGCTTGAACGAGGTGGCCCGTGAGCATGGAGAAATCTTGGAAAATCCAGAACCGGTAGTCTATCTTATGGGGTTTGGCGATTCGTCCTGGGAGATGCAACTCAGGTGTTGGATTGCCGATCCCAAAGTTCACTATGCCATTCGCTCAGACCTGAACTGTGCCATTGTTCGAAAGTTTCGGCAAAACAACGTGGAAATTCCCTTCCCCCAACGGGACCTCCACCTTCGTTCCTCTGTTTCGCTGCCCATCGAGAAGCCTGTCTAATGAAGCTGTCAAAAGGGTTGGTGCCTTAGCGATCGCGGGTGAACACGAGGTTCGCCCGTACAGGTACGCGTTTTTCTCGTTATTAGGACAACGAATCCGTCCCGTGGTTCACATTGGGGGATAACCGTCTGTAGGTGCGAATTCATTCGCAAACGCATGGCGGAAATAGTCCGGAAAAACCATGCGAATGAACTCGCACCGACTGATAGACCGCGGAAATGACGTGAAATTATGTAAGCAAACATTAGTGAGGCATACGCTTGCGGAAGCCGCGACGCTTGCCGAGTACGAAGAGGAGCAGGATTCCGGCGAAGAAGCCGCCTATGTGGGCGAACCACGCGATGCCCTGCGCTTCTTCGGGACCCACCGAAAGGCTGGGCAGGCCGTAGGCCAGTTGCATCAATATGTATACGCCGAGGAAGAAGAAGGCGGGCACTTCGATAAAGTACAGGAAGAAGAAGATTGGCACAAGGGTGACGACGCGCGCTTTCGGAAACAACAGGAAATACGCGCCGAGCACGCCGGATATCGCCCCGCTCGCGCCGATGACCGGTATCGCCGAATGCGGATGGGTGAACACGTGGGTCAGCGTGGCCCCCAGACCGCACGCGAGATAGAAGATGGCAAATTTGAAATGTCCGAAGTAATCTTCGATATTATTCCCAAAAACCCACAGGAACAGCATGTTTCCTAAGATGTGGATAATGCCGCCGTGAAGAAACATGCTCATGAATACGGCTGCATATTGCTCGGCGGCAAACGGGCTGGCCACAAACGCCTTCGGAACCAGCGCAAGACTCACGGTGAGCTGCTCGAAGTGCTGCGGACCCTGAGAAAGCTGATACATGAACGCTAAGACGTTCGTCACGATTATCGCAATGGTGACCAAAGGGAAAAGGTCAGCCGGATTCTTATCTCGTATCGGTATCATCGTTTCGGAACTATCTGCAGCGTCTTGATTTCACTCGGCCGGAAGGAAAGCTTTACGCCTCCTTTCGCGCGTTGGAGCGTCTCGTTCGAGCGTCTCTTCTCCAGGAAATCCACCTCGTATAGTATGGCACTCTTGCGAACCGGAAGGAAGCGTGTTTCCTGAGGAGAGCCGGTCGCGTTGTACAATCGCGCCACATATGCACCTTTCAGCCGCGACGCCTCGACGGCGCTCACGACGATATTCGGGTTGTCAACGACGGCCAGAGAGGTCCCACCCCTGATGCTGCCCTTGTGCCTGTTGGTGATAATCGCAATAGGCGGGAATGCATACGCATGCGCGTGAGCAACGATGTTCGCCTCCGTATAGCTGCCCTGATAGCTTGTGAAAGCGTACTCGAACGTGTGCGGCCCCTTCGCCTGAGCGCCGGGCACGGCGAGCTGAGGGCCGGCCGCTGCCGGCCGAACAACCATGTCATCGCGCGACAACCATCCGATTGAACGGACAAGCGTGAGCGCAAGAGACGTACCGTCCTTATCCGCAGCAGCCTCTATCTCCGGGATTCCGCGATTAAACAGCGCCATGCCCACAGAGCCGTTCTCGATGCAGGAGAAGGTCTTTTGCGGGCCGGCGCCGGTCGGCTTCTCGAAATGCCCTTCTCCGGGTTCAACGATGCACGAGCGCTTCACGACGCAGAACGCGGACTCGACATTGACCTCGGAGGCTTCGAATGGCGCGCTGAACAGCGCTCTGAGCCGGTGATCCTCGCACTGGTTATCGAAGGTAGTACGGAAGTCGATTCGCTTGATGTCCCGGTAAATTGATACGAGCGTGGCAATCGGAGTGTCGATGTAATTCGTCGAGCGTGCGTCGCGAGCGGGTGAGAGTTTATCGGGAATGCGGAGAGACACATCGATCTGCACCGTGGCCCTCACCGGCCCGTCTTCGACAACGGATACGTGAGCCTTTCCCGACGGCTTATCGATCACTTCCCCACCGGATACCTCATCGAAGTTATAGGAATCGCCCCTGTCTCCTTCGTCAACGAAACGCAGGCAGCGCCGAAACGCTGCTCCTGAGGCTTTGTCGTGGATGTCAAGAGTGCCGTCCTCATTGATGCGGACTCGATAGAAGTCGTTCTCGAGTTCATCGGGCGCGACTCGAAGTGTCCGCTCGTTGTCTTCGGCGGCCCGTTCGGGTGAGAGCAAGAAGGCATTCAGCCCGGTGGGCGAAAGGTTGGCGGCGAAGAAGCTGAGTCTCGTCTTCGCTCCTGACACTCCCTTGATATCAACCAACTCGATGGAAGGGTCGCTCAGGGCCAACAGCAATTCATCTCTTCGCTTCTGAACGTCCGCTTCGCCTGCAGGCGCGCGTCCCATGATGAGATTCAGCTTGAGCACGTTCCCTTCGCGCTGCCAGAGGATGTTGTTTATGTAATATCCGAGCAGTTCGCGGCCTTCCATTCCTGCAACCTGTTCGCGTATCATCGCGGGAGATTCTTGCGCGCCAAGGAAAAGCTCGCGCTCACCTATGGTTTTTTGGACAGGAGTTGGCTTGCCCCGACGGTCGCGGAGCGAGTTCACAAAATCCGGCTCTTCGACATCGACGATAACGTCAACCACCTGGCCTGCAAGCGATGTGGGGTTGTACACACAGAGCGCGGGGGCATCGGCCTCCATCCATGCGGTGTCGAGCCTGCCTGCGAGGAACGAGAGCGCGTCATCCCGAAGAATTTCTCCCACTTGCCTCACTTTCTCGAATCGCGTCTCCATTTCCTCGTGAACGGGGTCAACGCTGCATCCGCAGATGCTGTCATGCGGATGGTTCTCGAGCGTGAGCCGCCACGCATAGTCAACGAAATCGCGATGCGGCCTCGTATCTCCGCAGAGAGTAGCCCACGTACAGAGCGGTTCCACATACTTCTCGAGGAGCCGGGAGTTGACAAAATCCTGCTGCTTCTGCCGCACTCGCGCCGACGTGACGCCGGGAATAAGCGGTACTCGCTTCGAACTCCGAAACTCGCCGCGGTGCACGGATAATGTTTGTGCCTGCTTCTGCGCCTGTGCGATGAAGATGCCGAAATTGCCCATCTCGCACGTTACGCCCGCCATGCCGGAAACGGCTTTGTCGAGCTGTGAGGCAAGCCCGTCCTGCGGCTCCAGATGGTCGAGCCCGTTCATAATCAGCATGCTCTCGATGTTGCAGTATTGTTCCTGTCTCTTTATCAGTTCGTTAAGACGCTGCTTGAGCACTGCCGGCTTGAGCGGAAGAAAGGCGGCACTGCTGTATGAATCCGCGAGATAGATAGTGAAAATGCGCGTGCCGTCCGGCGACTCCCACAGAAATTGTGTTTGGCCGACCGTGTCGCCTACGCCTCGCCATACGATAGCGGAACGAATCCCGAATTGGGCGAGAATCTGTGGCATCTGCGCAATGTGCCCGAATTGGTCGGGCATGTAGCCGATCATAGACGGCTTCCCGAATTCCTTTGCAAGCTTGATTCCCTTCCGCAGGTTGCGAATGAGCGCCTCACCGGAGACCAGGAACTCATCGGGCTGGACATACCATGGACCGATGAGTATCCGTCCCGCCTCGATGAATCTGCGCAGACGCGGCTCGTTTTCGGGCCTCACGGCCAGATAGTCCAGGAGAACTATGGTCTGCCCATCAAGCTCGAAGTACTTGAATTTTCGGTCTTTCTGCATGATTTCCAGCAGATGGTCCATCATCGAGACGAGCCGTTTGCGGAATAGCTCGAACGGCATGTACCATTCCCGGTCCCAATGCGTATGAGGGACAACCACCAGATGTTTGCCCATTATAGAGACCTCCTTACGAAGCTGTCCTGGAATCGTATAGGTGCGAATTCATTCCCTTAGTTCCTGTGGAGGACATCACCTGCAGATCACCACAGAAACTCAAGGAATTGTCTCTTTCCGTTCTGTGTGCTTCCAGTCGCCAGTGGCATACTTGTCGAGGCCGGTGAACATCTCGCCCGTCGCGAGGGTGGCCATGCCATGATGGTACTCGTTGGTAAGTGCATCGGCCAGCGACAGTGACCACTGTTGGTAGGAGGAGAGCCGGTCGCCGCGCAACGCTGCCTGCGGCCGTGAAGCTATTTCGCGCGCGAGTGCGATCGCATGCTCGAGGGCTTTACCCTTGGGCACGAGCCGGTTGGCGAGGCCCATGCGGAAGGCTTCTTCGCCGGAGACGCCTCTGCCGGTGAGAATAAGGTCAAGGGCGTGGCTGTGACCGATGAGGCGAGCGAGACGAATGGTGCCTCCATCCATGAGTGGGATTCCCCAGCGTCGGCAGTATACGCCGAACACTGCATCTTCTGCCGCGACGCGCAGGTCGCACCATGCGGCGAGCTCGAGCCCGCCCGCGACGGCATGCCCCTCGACAGCAGCGATTACCGGTTTGGACAACAGCATCCTTGTGGGACCGACGGGGCCGTCGCCGTCGGGTTCGACGCGGGTGACACGCTCCGTGTTGCCCTCGCGCATCGCCTTCAGGTCCGCGCCGGCACAGAACTTGCCATTCGCTCCGGTAAGCACTGCCACCGCGAGCGCGTCGTCGCGTTCGAAGGCGCGGAATGCATCTGCGAGCGCGGTGGCGGTGGGTCGGTCTATGGCGTTTGCGACCTCAGGACGGTCAATCGTGATAATCGCGATGGACCCATCGGTTTCGAAGTGGATTGGCATGCTTCCCCTTTCCTTTCCCAACATCACCCAATCCGTTGCGTCTGCATGCAACGTTTTTTCGACAAGTATTCCCATTCTATTACATCTGTATCTTGAGCACAAGGGAAGCATAAGAATGGTCTTGCATCGCTGTTTCGGATGTCCCTCCATTCATATCATCTTTGGCGCTTGTCTCTGAATTCAGGATTGAGGACACCTCTGCGACTCAGATTCCTTGCGCCGTGCGCACAAACACGAAGAGCCCAAAATGTCGCCACTTTGGACTCCGGACCTTCCACCCCGGACGTTTCAGTCTTACGCCAGCGGCTCATGCACCGCGAAATTCACCGACCACGACACGTCAGATGGGCTGCACAGGCGGCCGTGGTTGGTGCCTGCGGTCGAGCTTGCCGAACTCACTTTGCCTGAACTTCTCCGTGAGCCTGCTGATCTGGGTATTCAGTTCCTCATACAGTTCGTGCTTGAGCTGATAGTAGAAATCCTTATTGATCCGCTCCCATTGCTTGATCAAGCGATTGCCGTAACCTTTCACGATGGCTCCCTGCCAATCTCCGCGAAACACTCTCTTCAGTACCTGCATTCGCGAGAAGAATTTCTTCATGGCGCGCACGGCCTCTTTCTGGAGCACGATAGGAACCATGTTCTTCGGTTGGAAAACGACGTGGTGGCCATCGTAGAACTGCCAATTGTACGTGAAGATTTTCTTCTGTTCCATGAACTGGTGGAAAATCTCCGACCCCGGAATCGGCGTGAGAATCATGAACTGGACGGTGTCTATCTTCACCCGCTTGGCGAATTTGGCGGTTTCTCGAATGATGCGAACGTCATCCTCGTCCGAGCCGAGCACAAACATGCCGTGGATGCGGATGTTGTGCTCGTGAAATTTCTTGATGCTTTCGACAATGTCGTCGAGTGTCTGCCCTTTTGAGTAGAGCTCGAGAGTCCGCGGATTAATCGATTCAAACCCGACGTATACCGCAAAGCAGTTGGTACGCTTCATCAAGTCCAGCAGTTCCTCATCCTTCGCGACGTCAACGCGCACCTGCGCGGTCCATTCGGGCGTGAGCCCCTCCGCGAGCATCCGGCGCAACAGCGTCTTCGTGCGCTCCTTGTTTGCGGTAAAGTTATCATCATAGAAGAAGATGGTCTTGTCCGCGTATGGGCGGAGGTCTTCGAGCACCTTCTCAGTCGAGCGGAACCGGTACTTGCGGCCGAACATCGTGGTGACCGAACAGAACTTACACGCGAACGGACAGCCGCGCGAGGTAAGCACTGGAATGAGCGGATTAAACTTGAAGAAGCTGCGCACTCCGGTTCCCGGATTGACGAGCAGCGAGAAATCGGGCGAGGGATGCGAGTCCAAATCCCTACAGAGCCCGCGGTCGGGATTATGAATTTTCTTTCCGTCATGCCAGTACGAGAGCCCGGCCACCGACTCTTTGGGCCTCGTTCCCGCAAGGACATCGAGCAGTTCCACGATTGCGTCTTCCCCTTCGCCCCGAACGACGAAGTCCGCATGCTCCAAGGCCTCGTCCGGCAGGAATGTCGGATGCGGTCCTCCCATGATCACGGGGATGCCGCTCTCGCGCACCTGGTCAGCGATGGCATATGCCCTCGGAGCCGTTGAGGTTATCGTCGAGACCCCGACAAGGTCGGCCGAAAGCATGTCGTTCCAATCAAGTTTGTGGGCCTCTTCAATGTATATCTTTACCTCGTGTCCGAGGTCTCGTAGGATCGTGCCGAGCATGAACGTTCCCAACCGGGGCAGGAGCCACTTGCTGAATATATGAAAGCCCGGCGCCTTCGGTTCGACAAAGATGATTTTACTCACTTTCTTGCTGTTCCTCCTCAAAGTAGCTTAGGTCAATTCTTGAAAATACTCCTCTATCATACATCAGAGGGGACAATAATAGCAATGTTTTTTGGTTCTTGCCTCCTTTGACTGCGATGTCATGTTTATGCTACAGTATGCTGAATTAGTGGTGGTTGAGCAAGGTTGATGGGGAGAATTCCATGAAGAATACCAAGTGGATCATTGTGACCGGAGGAGTGCTTTCGGGGTTGGGAAAGGGTGTCGTTTCCGCTTCGATAGGGCGCTTACTTGTACCCACGTACAAGGTTGTTCCAATCAAGTGCGATGGGTATCTCAACGTTGACCCCGGCACAATGAATCCGGTCGAGCATGGAGAGGTGTTTGTCCTCGACGACGGCGGCGAAGTCGACCTCGACTTCGGTCACTACGAGCGGTTCCTCAACATCGGGTGCAAGTCTGAATGGAACCTTACATCAGGCAAGATATTCCAGTCGCTCGTGGAGAAGGAGAGACGGGGCGATTTCCTTGGGAAAACGGTTCAGGTGATTCCTCACGTGACGGGCGAGATACGCGAGCGGTTCAAGAAAATTGCCCGCAAAGCGAAGGCCGACGTGGTTCTCATCGAAATCGGTGGTACCGTCGGCGACATCGAGAACCTGTGGTTCCTCGAGGCGGTTCGTGAGCTGAGCGCGGACGTCGGCCCGCGTGACATCGTGTACGTGCACATCGGGCTCGTACCCGTCCTGGATGAACTCGGCCAACAAAAGACCAAGCCGATACAGCAGAGCATCCTGTTCATGCGCGAACGCGGGCTTTTTCCCCAAATCATCATTGGCCGCTCGCGCGACAAACTGACCGAGCGGACGAAACTCAAGATCCATTGGCTCTGCAATGTGCCGATTCAAAATGTGATAAGCGACCCATACCTTAACCATGTGTATGAGCTCCCGCTCGTATTCGAAGAAGAAGGTTTGCGACGTGTTCTCGCGCGACAGCTCGGGTTGCGGATTCCCAACCGCCTCGACGAGTGGAAGAAGCTCGTGAACCGCATCAAGAATCCGAAGAACGCAGTGACCATCGCCATCTGCGGGAAATATACGGAGCTGGCGGATTCCTATATCAGTATCGAAGAGGCGCTCGTGCACAGCGCGGCCCACCTCAACTGCAAGGTGAACAAGAAATGGGTGGAGACCACGGACATCGAGCGGGGGAAGATAAGCGTCGAGGAAGCGTTGAAGGGTGTGCACGGAGTCATCGTTGCCGGCGGATTCGGCGCCCGCGGCGCCGAAGGCAAGATAACCGTGATTCGGCATGCCCGCGAGAAAAAGCTTCCGTTCCTCGGACTCTGCTATGGCCTCCAGTTGGCGGTGGTCGAGTTTGCACGAAACGTGTGCGGTCTGAAAGACGCGAACAGCCGCGAGATTGACCCCAATACGCGGCATCCGGTCGTGGATTATCTCCCGGAGCAGATTGGGATAACGCATAAGGGCGGCACGATGCGGCTGGGAGGCCACGACGTGGTCATCAGGAAGGGTACAAAGGCGTATGAGCTTTACGGAGGCAAGACACGCAAGCGGTTCCGCCACCGCAACGAGGTGAATCCCAGATACATCAAACAGATAGAAAAGGCTGGCATGGTCTTCTCGGGCAAGGCCAGGGGAAAGCCAATCATGCAGGTTATCGAACTGAAAGACCACCCGTTCTTCATGGCGAGCCAGTTTCACCCAGAGCTGACCTCAACGCTCGATAAGCCATCCAAAATGTTTCATCGCTTCGTCGCAACCTCACTCGAGATGTCGAAACAATCTCCTTGAACGCTTTCCTGCTTCTCAAGGAGCACCGCATTGCACTCGCGAAGCTCTTTCCCAAGATCTGCATCACGCTGCCCCTATGAATGCGACAAATCCTTTAGCTCACATCTTCCTGTGCCACAAGATCTTATATCATAATAGCGAAAGTTTGGCGAAAGTCATTAGGTGACCGCCTCGTAGGCAGGCCCAAACGGCGAACGACGCCCCGCTTCTCAATATGAAGCGGTTTGCCAGAAGTCCCGCCCGAGAAGCCTGAACTACCCCGAGCCGGTGAGTGTCGGTTATCCGAGAAAAGAGGGGAATTCTTGTCTCGATTGCCTTGACAAAAATGGCGGGAAAATGCTACTATTTGGCACAATAGGTAGGCAGCAAATGGTTTGGGAGGAACGCAGGAAGACTGAGTGCAGCAAGGCCGTTCAGGAATGAATCGAGCCGGTAGCTGCATATAGGGGTGTAGCGGGGGGTACTTCTGGGTCTGAGAGGCGGCGGGAATATCGCCTTCTGCGCCCTTGATGCATGAGAAGCATTCTTCTTCCTATTTTCCTTCCTGCGGCCAGCCGCTCTGCCGAAGCTGCGCAAGAGAGAGCCTGCGCTTTTTGCTTGACACACGTGATGAACGAAGAGTTGCTGAAATGAAGATTGCAGTGGACAAGATCCCCGAAGAGGGTCACCCTGTCGAGGGCAAGATCGAGGCGTCAGAGATAGCGCTCGATATGCCAGGTTACGGCATGAGCGAGCCGATGGCAATTGCGGGTCGTGTTACCAAAGTGGACCGGGATGTGTATCTCACCGCAACCCTTCGGGGGGCACTCGATTCCGAGTGCAGCCGTTGCCTGACGGCGTTCAAGATGCCGCTCGGCCTTAACCTGAGCGTGGTGTATGTGCCGGACAAAGGACGGATGGAGGAGAAGGAAGGAGCGCTTGAGTCCGATTTCAACGTCTCCTTTTATGAGGACGACGTCATAGATATTCTGCAAGACGTGAAAGAGACAATCATCATCAATCTGCCCATTAAGCCGGTGTGTCGGCCCGACTGCAAGGGACTTTGCCCTCACTGTGGGGCCGACTTAAACGTTGCGGACTGTGGATGCGAAAAGGCCGCACGCGGCTCTCCGTTTGAGGAATTGAAAAAGCTGAAGTCGAAACTGGAAGAGAAACAGAGGAAGCAGTCGTGATTGCTTCTGTTTCGGGGACATAATACTGATTGTCTCATAGCATGCCGTGGCCAGGAAAATGACAATTCTTTGTTCTTTCTAAGAGAATAGGTATTATGTCTGCGGAAGCATGGGAAACTTATTGAACTGGAGGAAGTCAGATGGCTTTACCGAAACGCAGGATTTCACGCACCCGTCGTGATAAGCGCCGCGCCCATCGCGCGCTCCGCGCACCGAACACGATAAAGTGCCCGAATTGCGCCAAACCCATGCTTTCCCATAGGGTTTGCCCGGAGTGCGGATTTTATAAAGGGCGCCAGGTCGTGATGACGCCTGAGAGCTAAGCATTCTCGCCTTTGGATGCGCTGAAGAGGGTAGTTGAAATGGGCAAGACGGCGTGGATATTCCCCGGCCAGGGGAGCCAGTGTATTGGAATGGGCCGGGAATTGTGCGAACGCAACGAAGAGGCTCGGCTGATATTTGAGCGAGCCGAAGAAACGCTGGGGACGCCCCTGCGCAGGATCATGTTTGAGGGCCCCGAGGAAACTCTCAAGGAGACGCGAAACGCGCAACCCGCGATCTTCGTATTGAGTGTCGCACTCGCACGAGCGCTTTCCTCAATGGGACATGTTCCGGATTTCGTCGCGGGTCACAGCCTCGGCGAGTATTCGGCACTCGTGGCTGCTGGGGCGATAGAATTTGACGATGCAGTGGAACTGGTAAGGGACCGCGCACTCTCTATGCAGGAGGCATGCCTTACGAATCCGGGCACCATGTGCGCGATACTCGGGCTGGATGCGCCAACGATTGGTGAGGTGTGCGCCGGCGTTTCCGACGGCATCGTGGATGTCGCGAACATCAATTCTCCCGGGCAAGTGGTCATTTCGGGCGAGCACGAGGCCGTTCGCAAGGCCGGTGAGGATGCGAAAAAGCGTGGGGCAAAACGGGCCATGCCCTTGCAGGTTTCCGGCGCCTTTCACTCTCGCTTGATGCGTCCAGCGGCGGAGAAGTTCGCTTCCTCCGTCCGCACAGCCAGCATCTCTCGGCCGCTCGCACACTTTTTCCCCAACGTGTCTGCATCTCCAACGGAAGCACCTGAGCAGATTCGCGCAGGCCTTATACGGCAAATATGCAGCCCCGTTCTCTGGCAACTGACGATTGAGAGAATGCTCGAGCGCGGGGTGGAGACGTTTGTTGAAGTTGGTCCGGGCAAAGTGCTCACAGGCCTGCTGAAACGGATAAATGGTTCCTCAATCACATTGAACGTTGATGGTCCCGAGTCGCTCGAACAGGCGGCACAGGCGCTGTGATGGGAAGGAACAGCAAGCAGCTCGACGGGAAAATTGCCATAATCACCGGGGGTTCTCGGGGTATTGGGCGTTCGATTGCCGTGGCGCTCGCACTCGAGGGGGCGACTGTCGTTGTGTGCAGCCGCAACCTCGACTCGAACCGGGACACGGCCGAATACATCAAATCGCTGGGGGGAAACGCGCGGTGCCATCGGGTGGATGTCACCGACCCGGATTCGGTCTCGATTCTCGTCGAGGACGTCCTCAAGGAATACGGACGCATTGATATCCTCGTGAACAATGCCGGTGTCACGGCCGACAACTTGCTGCTTCGTCTCAAGGAAGCTGACTGGGACAAAGTCGTTGATACGAACCTGAAAGGCACGTTCAACTGCACCAAGGCAGTGGTGCGGGCGATGTTAAAGCAACGCTCCGGCAAGATCATCAATATCGCATCGGTCGTGGGAATTGTGGGCAATCCGGGCCAGGCTAACTACTGCGCCTCGAAAGCCGGCGTCATCGGTCTCACCAAGTCCGTCGCGCGCGAACTCGGCTCACGCAATATAACCGCTAACTGTGTGGCCCCCGGATTCATCAGGACTAAGATGACCGATGCGCTTCCCGAAAAAGCGAGAGAGGAAATGTTAAAGCTCATTCCGCTCGGTCGGCTCGGCGAGCCGGAGGATGTGGCGGAAATCGTGAAATTTCTGGCGTCTCCCGCCGCTGACTATATAACGGGCGAGGTGATACGCGCCGACGGCGGGATGGCGATGTAAGGGCTTCGAACACCAAGGAATGGGGATGCAGCTCTCACGTGTGGACGAAAGGAGTCTAGGGTACATATGGTCGAGGTGAAAGAAGACAGAATCAAGGAGATCATCGCGGAAAAACTCGACATTGGCATCGAACAGGTGACGGACGGGGCGAAGTTCATCGATGACCTCGGCGCCGACTCTCTCGATGTCGTCGAACTCATCATGACGCTCGAAGACGAGTTCGAGATCGAGATAACCGACGAAGACGCCGAGAAAATCGTGACTGTGCGCAACGCCATCGACTTCATCAAGAGCCTGTGAGCACAAAGAACTGTCCCCACCGACACAGGCGGGGGATAATCATTCATGCTACGACGTGTGGTAATAACGGGCGCGGGCGTGATTTCGCCCGTCGGCAATACGCTTGAGAAATTCTGGGATTCCCTGAAGGTTGGGCGTTCCGGCGTAAAACGCCTGACTCATTTCGACACGAGTGAATACTCCTCAAAGGTCGCGGGTACGGTTGAGGATTTCAAGCCGGACGAGTATTTCTCTTCGAAAGAGATTAAGCGCAGTGACAGGTTTGCCCAATTCGCGCTTGCGGCGAGCAAGATGGCGCTCGTGCATTCCGGGATCGAACTTGACAAGATGGACCGCGACAGAGCAGGAGTGCTCATCGGCTCGGGTATCGGCGGCATTGCGACTATGGGAGAACAGCACGCAACATTCATCGAGAGGGGACAGAGGAGGATAAGTCCGTTCGCCATCCCCATGCTCATCATCAACATGGCTTCGGGAATTGTTGCGATGTCGTTCGGACTCAAAGGGCCGAACACCGCCGTCAGCACTGCGTGTGCGACCGGCTCGCACGCAATAGGAGACGCCTACCGAATCATCGAGCGCGACGAGGCCGACGCGATGCTTGCCGGCGGCAGCGAGGCCGCTCTCACCGATTTCGGGTTCGGCGCCTTCTGCGCAATGCGCGCTTTGACAACATCCCGCAACGACGAACCCGAGCGTGCCAGCAGGCCGTTTGACCGCTTGCGCGACGGATTCGTCATGAGCGAAGGCGCGGGCGTTATCGTGCTCGAGGAGATGGAGCACGCCCGCACGCGAGGCGCAAACATACTCGGCGAGATCATTGGCTATGGAATGTCGGCGGACGCGTATCATATCACTGCCCCCTCGCCTGACGGCGAGGGCGCTGCCCGTGCCATGCGCGCCGGCCTCAAGAGCGCGCGCCTCGCGCCTGAAGCAATCTCGTACATCAATGCTCACGGGACCTCGACTCCGCTGAATGATAAGCTTGAGACCGATGCCGTGAAAGCCGTTTTCGGCGACCACGCGCGAAAGCTCGCCATCAGCTCGACGAAATCGCACATGGGCCACCTGCTCGGCGCCGCCGGCGGTGTCGAGGCGATAGCCACCTTGTTCGCCATGCAGGAGAGTGTTGTCCCCCCGACCATTAACTATGAGGAGCCCGACCCGGAATGTGATCTTGACTACGTCCCCAACGTCGCCCGGGAAATGAATGTTGAGTACGCAATGAGTAACTCGTTTGGATTCGGCGGAACCAATGCAACCCTTGTCTTCAAAAGATATCAGTAATCATCAGTCCTCGCACGTCGTAGAGCCCGCGCGCCGCAGGGTTCTCAGAGAATGCGAGAAGCTCTTGCACGTGCGGTTCCGAAGGCTTGCACTGCTCGACCAGGCGCTTTCCCACTCCTCGTTTGTCAATGAAATGCCCGAGCAGAAGCGTCCCCATAATGAGAAGCTCGAGTTTCTCGGAGATGCCGTGCTCGAGCTCGTCGTCAGTCACGAGCTGTTCGATTCCTATCCCACCTATTTCGAGGGACAGCTCACGAAGCTGCGCGCGGCTGTCGTGAGCAAGGCTACACTCGCCGTGGTTGCCAAGAAGATCGGCATCGCTGCGTACATCCGCCTGGGCAAAGGCGAGGAAATGGGCGGCGGGCGAAAACGCAATGCGCTTTTGGCCGATGCGATGGAAGCGGTCATTGGCGCCATTTACCTTGACGGGGGCCTCAGGTCGGCGCGTGAATTTGTGGTACGGCACTTCGGCCCGGAAATCGAAAGCCTCGACCGCGACCAACACAAAATGGATTACAAGTCTATCCTGCAGGAAATCACGCAATCGCGGTTCCAGACCCTTCCCAAGTACACCGTCGTGAGCGAATCGGGTCCCCCGCACGAGCGCACCTATGAGGTCTTGCTCACCATCAATGACGAACCATACGGCGTTGGCCACGGCTACAATAAGAAGGAGGCCCAGCAGAACGCCGCATGCGATGCTCTCAGAAAATTGCAGTAGTAGGTCTGTTCAACAACTGGAAATCTGCTCTCGGCTCCGGAGTTTCGGGTTCCGAGTTCTATGTTGCGCATTCCATCAATTGTACGGGCGACCCGATGGGTTACTCGTCCGCAAGGACAGCAGGGGTGAAGGCGTATTACGGAGCATGACGGATGGACTATTTTCTGACGGAGCGGCAGAAAGCGATACGCGAACTTGCCCGCAAAATCGCTGTTGAGAAGGTTCGGCCCGTTCGCGCGCAGCTCGACGAGACCTCGGAATTCCCGCGCGAGATACTGAGCGAGTTAGCCAAGGTCGGACTCTGCGGCATCTTTATTCCCGAGCAGTACGGCGGCACGGGTGACGGATGCCTCGGACTCTGCCTCGCCGTCGAGGAAATAGCGCGCGTCTGCGCGGGCGTGTGCACCACGTTTGCCGCCACCGCGCTCGGCTCGATGCCCATCCTCGTTGCAGGGAGCGGAGAGCAGAAACAGAAATATCTCCCCGCGATTGCGTCGGGCAAAGCGCTCGCGGCGTTCGGGCTGACGGAAGCCAACGCCGGAAGCGATGCAGGCGCCATCGAGACCACCGCCGTCAGCGACGGTGATTATTACGTTCTCAATGGGCGCAAACAGTGGATAACGAACGCGGGCGAGGCTCAAATATACATCATCTTCGCGATGACGGATAAGAGCCGGGGCAGCCGTGGCGCGAGCGCGATCATCGTCGAGGGGAACACGCCCGGGATGACGTTCGGCCGCACCGAGAACAAGATGGGCATCCGCGCATCGCTGCAGCGCGAGATTTTCTTCGAGGATTGCCGCGTCCCCAAGAGCAATGTGCTCGGACGCGAAGGCATGGGCTTCATCGTCGCCATGAAAACGCTCGATACCACGCGCCCGGGCATCGGCGCGCTCTCCGTCGGCCTCGCGCAAGGCGCATACGACGAAGCCATCCAGCACGCGCGCACCCGCCAGCAGTTCGGCACGTCAATCGCTTCGTTCCAGGCCATCCAGCACATGCTCGCTGATATGGCCACGCAGATAGAGGCCGCGCGCGCGCTCGTGTTCGCGACCGCGCGGATGATAGATGCAGGCATCAGCGGCGTCTCGAAGGAATCGGCGATGGCGAAAGTGTTCGCCTCCGACATGGCTATGCGCGTGACGACCGATGCCGTCCAGATTCTCGGCGGCTACGGCTACATGAAGGAATATCCCGTCGAGAAGATGATGCGCGACGCCAAAATCACCCAGATATACGAAGGCACCAACCAGATTCAGCGCAACATCATCGCCCGCCACCTTATCAAAGAGAGCGCCGGCGGCGCACAGGAGTAATCTCCTCTTCGCGGGAATATGGGATAAGCGGACAGGGCTTATGCCAAATCATTAGAGAGGAGGTACATTTATGGTATACCTTTTATCCACCATCGCGGTAATCCTCGGCGCAATCAGCCTCTTTATCATGCTCTCGTTCGACCCGGATGCAGGATTCACGGCGACAAATGCTGCTGGCCTTGTAGGAGTCGCCCTGAGTGCGATTCTCCTCGCGTTCGCGTTTGTGCTTCATTCGCTGCAATCCATGCAGAAGACAATACAGGCGCTCAAGCGCTCCCTCGAGTCCGAAACATCGCGCACAGGCGCGAAAGAAGACTCGCAGCAGCCGGTGAGGCACGGGCTTTCACCGGACCAGCAAATTCTCTTCTGACCCGCAGATTCACGCAAAGTCTCCCCGGAACCAATACCGGCGAGGCGTTTTTCTTGATGCGGGATTTCACGCGTTCGCACGGATTCGGAACGCGAATGAAGACTGTTCCGTCACTGAGAGACTTCCTCCGGAATTCGTTGCTTTGGAAATCTTCAATTCCTGTTGTAAGCTCCGATACGCAGTCATTGCGAGCGAAGGGCCGCAGGCCTGAGCGAAGCAATCTCGATATGATGCAGAGATTGCTTCGTCGCTCGGGTCTGAGACCCTGCGCTCCTCGCAATGACCATGCTTTTGGTCACGGCTGCGCTGCCTTCATCTCGAACTTGCTACCTCTCCATTGTGAGGACGCTTCTTCATCAGGCAAAAACTCTTGCTAACCGATAGTGCCACGAGTGAGAGTGTCCTGCAATTGTAGGGGCGCCCCTATGTGGGCGCCCGGACGGCTCACCGCAAGCGGCCACGCAGGGCCGCCCCTACACGAATATCTCCCACAATTTCGAATTGCGGGACAGTTACGAGTCGGTGCTTTGTTTTTTTTCGTCCAAGTCTGTCTTTTCGTGATTATATTCGAATTATGGACCAATTTTGCGCTTGATTTTGTACCAAAGTCCGTGATTCAATTGTTCTCAGCGTCGGAGGTTCAAAGGAATTATTTATGTCCAGAATTATACGAATCCTCAGCGAGGCTGAGAAAGAAAAACTCGGCAGATCATCTCCTCACGCCGGCCGCAAAGACTCACGGACGCCGTCAGCATCGGGGAGCGGTCACAAGGGCAAGCCAAGAGCTGGAGCTGTTCCCGGGCACGGCGACGTTACCAAGACGGCGGACAATGTGCTCGAGGAAATTGAACGTATCAGAGAAGAGCTCCTGCAGATTCAAGAAGAAGAGAGGGAGATTCTCCGCAAGTTGCGGGATATGGTCGGTAAGGTCCGGAAGCCAACAAAGTGAATATAGGTGAAGTTCCGCATACACGATGTGTTCTCCGGATTTTCCGTGGGTGGAGAATGATGTTTCTCGTGTCTGTTCTGCAAGCCGTGTAGTCCGTACTTCGATTCGCCTTTTTCCCTTGCCCCTATTTTCCCTCATTCCCGAGTGCGCTCGCCATAGCGAAAAGGACCCCGGTCCACATATCAACAGCGCCGGTTGTCTTGCCGTTGCGGACGATGATTACGTCGTGCGCCGGACAAACATAGATGAATTGGCCGAGATGGCCGCAGGCGATGAAATCGTCGTTTTCTTCATCACGCGTGTAACCCCACCACATGTATTTGTAGTAGCCTTTTCCCGATGCGAAGAAGTCGCGGTTAAAGGCGGCGAACGCGTAGTAGTCGGGGTTTTCGCGCGAGCGGTCTCTCCGCGTGGACTCGGCGACCCATTCTTCCAGAACAATCTGCTGGCCGTCCCAGCGCCCGCGATTGAGGAACAGCCGGCCAAACTTGGCGAAATCTATCGCGCGCGCGTTGATGCCACTCTCCATTTTCTCGAAGCCGCTCTCCTCGCTGTCGATGCTCCACGAGGCCGGATATTCCATTCCAAGCGGTTTCCAGATTTTTTCTTCGAGGTATTGAGCGACCGGTTTCCCCGTAGCCCGTTCGAGAATCATGCCGAGGAACATCGGATGGTAGTTGTTATAGAGGAAATATTTCCCGACCGGCGCGGTGATGGGCGCCTCGAGCGCGACCCGGCGCAGGTCGGGGTCGTAGTATGTCCGCGCGTCATCGCCCCACGGCGTTCCGTTCTCGACATACTTGATGCCCGATGCCATGAGCAACAGATGCTTTATCGTGACGGCATCAAACCCCTTGCCCTCCAGCTCGGGCAGGTACTTCGTGACGGGGTCATCAACGCCTTCGATGAATCCCTCGCCTATCGCGATTCCGATGAGCGCCGAAGTGAATGATTTCGCCATCGAGAACGATGTGTTAACGGAGTCGCGCGTGTATCCGTTGAAATAGTTCTCGTACCATATTGCATCGTCCTTGATGACGATGAATCCGGTGGTGTCGTTCGCTTTCAGGAAGTCGTCGAGGTCGCCGATGCGCGTCTTCTTCCCTTTGCTCCTGTATTCGATGTCGTCGAACAGGTCCGAAACAACGTTGTTCTCTGGCCCGCGCGCGAAGTGGAACACAGGCGGCTCGTTCCCGACCCCGCGATACGGGAATCTATCGCAATCCCTGATGTCCGATTGTCCCCACGCAAGGCAGCGGTACACGTACGTCGGCGACCACACAACACAGCCGACAACAATCGCTACCGCCACGACAACCAGCGGCAACAGCAGAATCCCCAAAAGCAGTCTGCGAGCTTTCATTGCGCTATTTCTCCCGTTTCAAAACCCGACGAGTATCTTGACCTCGGTGTTTGGCTTTAGCAGGCGCTCGAAGGCTCGCGGTACCTCGTCAATGGAAATAATCTCGCTGACGAGTTCTTCGACGGCGACTTTCTTGTCTTGAATGAGTTTCATGCAGTGGTGGACTTCATCGCGCGAATCAACACCGAAGCTGGTCTGAATGGATATCTTCTTGAAGAACCAGAGCGCAGGGGTGAATGTGACCTCGTCCGGACAGAAACCGACCCACATGACCTTGCCTTTCTTCCGCACGAGCGAGACGGAATCGAGCACGGTCTGCGGGATGCCCACGCACTCGAACACCATTTCGGGACCCATCTCGCGCGTCAGCTTGCTGCAGTGCCCCTCGACGTCTTCCTTCGTGGGATCGAGGACAAGGTCTGCGCCGAGCCTGCGTCCAAGCTCCGCACGCGCGGCAACCGGCTCGGTCAGAATAAGCGGCGTCACGCCCGCGAGCTTGAGGCACTGAATGACAAACAGGCCGATGGGCCCGGCGCCCATCACGAGCGCGGACTGGCCCGGTTGAATGTTGGATAGAAACGCCGCATGATACGCGCACCCGAGCGGATCGAGCAAGGCGGCATGCTTCAGGCTCACATCGCTCGGTATCGGAATCATGAATCTTGGCGGAACCTTGATGTATTCAGCGTATCCGCCGGGTAGCCTGCCCATCCCGATAGAAGTGCGGTTTGGACAAAAGTCAAACTCTTCTCTCAAGCAGTGGTCGCACTTCCCGCACGGCGCGCCTCCGGAGAGCCAGACCCTATCGCCCTGCTTCCACCCCGAAACGCCGCTCCCGAGGCTCGCGATGGTGCCCGTGACTTCGTGGCCCATGATGTGGTCGGGCGGCACAAGCCCGTGTTTGTAGAGATGCAGGTCCGAGCCGCAAATGCCGACATAGTTCACTTTCACCACGACCTCATCCGGCCCGGCGATGGGGTCGGGAACCTCCTCGACGACCATTTTCCGCGCATCTTTCATGACGGCGGCTTTCATGCGGAACTCCTTTCGCTTAGAAGAAGATTAAGAGTCAGGTCACGACGGCTAGTGTTTACTTTCAGAGTCTCGCGACATTTTCGGGGCTATCTGTAGGTGCGAATTTATTCGCAATTGGCCGTTTCATGTCTCCAGCCGAATAAATTCGGCCCTACAAGAGTAATTTTTGGCCATGTCTCATATGACCAACTTCTGCAACCGAACGCCAGTTTCCCACAACGCGACAGTCATGTGTCATTTTCAGCGTGCGAGGAAAGCACGAAATTCCGGAACGTTCTCAGAACGTTGGGCCCTGTTTCAAGTAATTGAAGGGCACCGAGCGGTTCAGCTCTGCGCACGTCCGCGCGCCGTTGGCGACCGCCAACGACAGCTCAAATATCTCCCGGCCGACCTCATCGAGTGTCTTGCCTTCGTCAAGGATTGCTCCCGCATTCACGTCCATGTCGCCGGGCATGTTCTTGTACGTCCGAGAGTTGCTTGCGACCTTTATTACCGGAATCGCCGGGAAGCCTGCAGTCGACCCCCTCCCCGTCGTAAAGAGAATGAGTTGGGCGCCCGCTGCCGCCATGCCGGCCATCGAATCGATATCGTAGCCGGGCGTGTCCATGATAACGAGCCCTCTTTTCGATGGGCGTCCGGCATACTCGAGCATCTCGTTAATCGGCGTCGTGCCGCCCTTCATGATACACCCGAGCGATTTCTCCGTTATGGACGAAAGGCCCCCATCGATATTGCCCGGCGCTATCACCATGCCGGCAAGGTCTCCGAGCGACGCGCGCACGTGTCGTTCGTGGTTATTCACGAGGCGCTCGATTTGCTCGCCAACCTCAGGCGTGGCGCAGCGGCGCTTGAGTATGTGCGCCGTGCCGATCATCTCAGTTGTTTCGGAAAGAATGACGGTGCCTCCCTCCCGCACTATTCGGTCCGCCGCAGCGCCGACAGCCGGATTCGCGGTTATGCCCGAGAACGCGTCGGAACCCCCGCACTCGAGCCCGACAGTCAATTCGCTCACGGGAGCAAGCACGCGGTTCTGCTTTGCTAATTCCTTCTGGAATCTGCTGGCGATATCGATTCCTTTTGCGGTGGTCGCGGCGCTGCCGCCGGACTCCTGTATTACCAGAGATTCCGCCGGTTTGCCTTCGACTACCTGCGTGAGAAAGTCGGCCTTCAGCGTTTCGCAGCCCAACCCGATAACGAGCACTGCGCCGACATTCGGGTTGTCTATGAGGCCCGAAAGCGTTCGGAGACTCACGCCCAAGTCTTCCGGCCCATAGCCGCACCCGTAGCCATGAGTGACGGCCACAACCTCGGGCAGCGCTCGACCAATCGCGTCAACAACCCCGTTGGCGCATGAGACCGAAGATAAGACAAGCACGTGATTGCGCACCCCGAATTTGCCGCCCTCGCGTTTATATCCAAGAAATTCCATGGTTTCCTCCCTACTCTCGAAGAAGTGCAGTGTTTCTGCTCGGGCGCAGCATGCTGCATCCCATACAGATGCTTTTAGCGAACTTATTCCTTCAGGTCGCCCGGAATCGGCTGCGTGTTGTGCACGTGCACCCACTCGCCGCGGCTGATCGCGCGAGTTGCTTGCACTATCGGCTCGCCGTAGCGAAACACGACTCCGCCGGACGGGATCGGTATGATGGCTATCTTGTGGCCAGCCTCTATATCTTCGGCTGCCGGGAGCGGCTGTTCCAGTCCCCCTTTGACGAGAACCGGCTCCCCTTTGGTTATTGACCTTGTCGCTATCACGACATTGTCATTGACATGAATCCGCAGTGCATTGCTTTCCAAGAAATCTCCTCCCTTCTCCAACGTCATTCTCAACAGCAGTTACTGGCCTCTGTACAACCGGTTTCCGACCTAATTTCCGTGACGGACGGGCTTAATCGCCAACGCTACCACTCCTGTCACGATCATAAGGACGATGAAGACACAGAACACGGGAAGGTAAGTGTCATGCTTGTCGAAGTAAATCCCCGCGCCGACCGGTCCAAGCGCTCCTCCAATGGTCCCCATGATACTCAGCGCTCCGTAAATCGCGCTGAAGTTCTTCATTCCGAGATTGCCGGAGATGAGCAGCGGATTGAGGACGAGCGGAGCGCCGCAAGCGAACCCGTAAAGGCTCGCGAACACCATCACAACCCAATATGGCTGGGCGAAAAACACAATCCCGATCGAGACCGCAAACAGGGCGCACGAGGCCGCCGTGGTTTTCTCGGGGCCCCAACGGTCGGCCACCGGCCCAACGGCCAGCTTCCCGAGAATCATCACTCCCATCACCGTGCTCCAGGCAAACGCCGCCTGCGTCGGTGAATGTCCGAGATCGCTGAGGTAAGCCGGGCAATGGTTGCCAAGCCCGCCGGTGACGACCCCGATGAGCATTATGATGACGGCGAGTTGCCAGAAAACCGGCAGTGAGAAAGCTTCTTTGACACTCACGCCCCAGTTATCCGACGGGTCAGCGTTCGTGGGCAGCGCCACACGATACGGCTCCAGCCCGATTTCCGACGGGCGAGTTCGTATGAGAAACAGTACCGTCGGGATGACCACAACGATGACGGTGACGCCGCTGAACAAGAACGCCGTCCGCCACCCGTAGTTGAGGATAATCCAATTCGCGATGGGCGACATGACCATGCCGCCTACGCTCGTTCCTACAAACGCGCCGCTCATGGCCGCTCCCCTGCGCGACACGAACCAGTTCGAGATGATGAATGCGCACGGGATAATGCTGGCACACATGAGTCCTACCCCGATGAAGGCAAAAATGATATAGAGCTGCCACAGGTGCATGATTCGGCTTCCCGCAAGCAGCCCGACGCCGATAACGACCGTCCCCACCGTCATTACCGGCTTTGCGCCGATGCGGTCAATCAGGATTCCTGCAATCGGCGCAGAGATGGCGGTCCCGATGGCTCCCATGAGCAGCGAGAACGTGAGTGCACCCCGCCCCCAGTTCATGTTTTCGGTAATCGGTTTGAGGAAGACGGGAAACGTGTTGAGCACCATGCCCCAAAGGAAAAAAAGTACGATGAAGCACGCGCCAACGATGTAGAATCCATAGAACACCTTAGGGGTTTGAGACGAGCTCATCGGGCGCTTCCTTTCCGCTCATGCATGCCGAGGACATAATACCCGTTTCTTCATCTTCTGTCGTGTTCTGGGGAGAAACACTGCCATTCCGTTGCTCTGACAAAGAAGCCAGCATGGCATCATGTCCCCGGAATAACCGACCTTACTTGCTCATTTCCTCGCCCGGACGGTATTCGCGCTCGAGATGTGCACGAATTTCAGATTCATCGAGCCAAACTGGCTTCATCAGGCACTGCGCGAACAGCGGCGACTGGTCGGCATAGTGCGGAGATTCGGCATTGAGCGTCGCGCTGCCATACTGGTGGATGCTCTGCGAGGTCACACCGTCGCTGCCCCATGTGGCCATAATTATATAACAGTCGCCGGAGTTTGCTGTCACGCGGCCGTCGATAATCTCGTCGCCGTCAATCGCGCGGAGCACGTCGGGCCCGCCGCCGAGGCCGAGGTCAATCGTACCGCGCCTGAGCCGGTTCACCTCGCTCCAGGGGACGTCAATCCTTCCATGCGCCTTCTTGAGCTTGTGCGCGACTTCTGAGAACCGCCCCATTAAGTCGAGGGGTCCCGTTTCGCGGAATTGTGCGTAATAGAACGGTTGGATTGTCAAGGCGCCGATGGCAGCGTGCGTATTTTCCGCGTTTGTCTTGAGGTCCCATCCCCGGAGCACTTCGACAGCCTCCCGGACGACAGGGTCCTCCGAAGGCGGAGCCGCAAGGATTTTCTGCACGTACTCAGCCACCCATGACTGTGGCGAGTATTCCATGTCGTATTTGTAGACGTAGAACTCTTCTGCCGTTATCGAATCGTCCGCGCCGAAAAGCTCGAGCGCGCGCAGGGCGCGGTTCGTCATGCGAGTTTCGATGCCGAGTGTCGGCGAATAATCCTCCGGCTTCGGATTCTCAGGCCCGACCGTCGTGTGGAACGGCGAATTGTTGCAGCTTATCACGAATCCCGACGCCGGATTCTCAATCTGCGGCAGGCGCTCGAGCGGCAGGTACTCGGTCCACAGAGTCTCGGAGGTATCACCGGGCAGATACTCTTTCCAATCGTATCCCTCGGCGCGCACGGGAATGAGTCCGTTATAAAGGTAATAGATGTTTCCCTCGCGGTCGGCATACACGAAGTTGAACATCTGAACGGCCATAATGCGCATGGCATTTTTCCACTCTTCGAATGTACGCGCCTTGTTCATCCGATACCACTGCTCGACCTGACGCAGCTCGCCCATGCCCGCGAAGCGTATCGCATATGTTCCGTGCGGTTGCCGTATCACGGGCCCGTAGACCGACCAGAGCACCTCGCGCTTGAACGTCCATGAAATCGGGCCGAGCAATTTCACTTTGATGGGCGCCGTGCGCGCCTCGAGCGTGCGCCACTCGCCGTCGAATCGATACTCATTCTGGTTGTCGGGGTTGATGTCGAGGACATAAGTGTCGATGAGATCTGGCCGGTTGACCGTCGAGGCCCAGCCGAGGTCGCGGTTGTGGCCAAGGAACACGACCGGGCTGCCCGGAAAAACGCCGCCCGTCATGTCCCAGCCCTCCTCGCTATGGACATGCACTTCATACCATGCCACCGGCCCATCCCACGGCTGGTGTGAGTTCACGGCGAGCCGCGTCTTGCCGTCGGCCGAACGGCTCGGAGCGACTGCAAAGCCGTTCGAGCCGGTCATCACCCCCGCCGTCGAGGGCCACAGCAGAGTCTGCGCGCTCGATTTCCTACTCACTTCGCGTTTTCGTTCCGGCCCCATGAGTTCTTCCAGCGCTTCATCAATCCCGAAAAATAACGGCACTTTATGAACAAAGCCAGCGACGATGTCTTTTCCGGTTATCGGAAGCACGCCCGGCGCTGCCGCCTTCGGATGCAGCCTCGCGTATTCGTTCGCTCCGACGGCGTATGCCTCGCATATCGCGCGCACCTCCGGGCTGAGGTCGGTTTCATACTTCGAGTTCACCACGTCCCACACGCGCAGCAGATGCACCATGTAATCATTCGCTGCGTACTTGCGCCCATAGACCGAGGCGAGCGTGCCGCGCGCGGCAAGGAGCGCTCCCTGCATCGTCGCGAAATCATCCTCCGCATGCGCATAGCCAAGGCCGTATGCCACATCTGCATCCGTCTTGCCGAATATGTGCGGCACTCCCCAACTATCGCGCAGGATGCGGACATCGTATGTGGGCGCATTGGCGGGTTGACTGGAACTTTCGAGAGCGTTGCTGTGACGAGAAATCAGCAAGACCGCAGCGACAAAAAGACCTGCAGCAACCGTCAGAATTCTCTTGAACATGCTCTTCTCCTTACATAGGCTGTGGCTTGGCACGCGCGTGCGAATTTCTGCGACACTTCTGTCATTGCGAGCATTCGACCCCACCGGCTGCGGGGTTGCATGTGAAAGAAACATGCGCGCCGTCATTGCGAGCGAAGGGTCGCAGACCCGAGCGAAGCAATCTCTGTGTGTATCTTCAATGCTACCAATGAGATTGCTTCGTCATGCCCCGCCCAGCGCGGGCCATGACTCGCAATGACACACGCAAGGAATCACCCGGCTTGCTCACTCAGTCTCCCACATCAGTCTATTATCGCGCCTTCGGCGGCGGACTTTGCGTTAGCGGCATATCTGGCCAAGTATCCCTTTGTTATGCGGGGGGCAGGCCGCTTCCATTCCTTGAGTCTCTTATCCAACTCGGCCTTACTCAGTTTCACGTCGAGTTTTCGCGCCTCGATGTCAACTGATATGAGGTCGCCGTTGCGAACAATCGCGATGGGACCGCCGTCGGCCGCCTCGGGCGAGAGATAGCCGATACATGTGCCCTCGCTATATCCCGAGTATCTGCCGTCGGTGACAAGATATACCTTTTTGCCGAGACCTGCAAACTTCAAGAGCGCGCGGAACATTTGCATCTCGCGCATACCGGGCCCACCCTTGGGGCCTTCGTACCGAATCACAATCACGCTTCCGGCCTTTATCTGCTGGGCCATGAGCGCTTGGGTGGCGTCTTCCTCGCAGTCGAACACGCAGGCCGGACCTTCGAATTTCCAGAGTTCTTTCGGAACCGCGACTTGTTTGATAACTGCGCCGCCGGGGGCAAGGCTCCCCTTCAGAACCGCGATGCCGCCGTATTCATGGACGGGCGCATCGAGCGTGCGAATGACATCGCCGTTGAACACTTCGGCTTTCGCGAGGTTTTCGCCGACGGTCCGGCCAGTCACGGTCAAGGCGCCGCGACTCAGTTTGTTTTCGAGCCGCTTCATTACGCCGGGGATTCCGCCGGCGCTATCGAGATCGGTTACGGGATAAGGACCAGAAGGCTCTATGCTGCACAGATGCGGAGTGATGCGCGACATTGCGTCGAACATATCCATATTGACCTTGATTCCGAGTTCGTGCGCAATGGCAGGGATATGCAGAACAGTGTTCAGCGAGCCCCCGATGGCCATGTTGACTCGCAGCATGTTGTCGAATGCGGCCTGTGTCATTATTTTTGAAGGCGTCAAGGTATCTTTCAGCAAGCCCATCACACGAACGCCTGCCTCGGCTGCAAGCCGTTCCTTCTTGGCGGAAGTAGCGGGCGCCGTGCCGTCACCGGGGAGCGACATCCCGACGGCTTCCGTCAGACAACCCATCGTATTTGCAGTGCCCATACCATAGCATGCGCCTGCGCAGGGGTAGATGCAGGCGGTCAGCTCTTCCAATTGCTCGTCGGTCAGTTCGCCTCCTTCCCATTTCGGTCTCAGCTTTTCCATTCCCTCCTCGCCCCATTGCATCTGGAAGCGCGGCCAATAGCCGGGATACATCGGTCCGCCCGCAACAATAATTGCCGGAATGTCGAGCCTCGCGGCCGCCATGAGCAAGCCCGGCAATATCTTGTCACAAGAACCGATGAGAACCATCGCATCATAGGCGTGCGCCTGTATGGTGAGTTCGACCGAGTCGGCAATGATTTCGCGACTGGGCAGGACATACCGCATGCCCTCCTGGCCGACGGTAAGGCCGTCGCACAGGCTGATTGTATTGAACTCGGCGGGCATGCCTCCCGCCATCAATACGCCTTCTTTCACTTTCGCTGCGAGGCGATTGAGGTGTGCGTGTCCCGCATGAAGCTCGTTCCACGTGTTCACAATGGCCACAAGAGGTCTCTCGACCTGCTCGTTTGTGAAACCCAAGGAGTAAAGGAGCGCCCTGTGGCCACGGGCCGTGGGATCTCCGCCGAGGTAGATGTGGCTGCGTTTCTTGAAATCGCTCATGGTGCTTTCCTTTCAATTTGCAGACGCGGTTGGGTCTAAGACCTTTCGCCAACTGCCCCCACAGTGCATGCATGCTCAAGTTATCTTTGGGAAACGACACTCGCCCCGCTCAATGAAGCGAGCTGGTTATTTCTGCCGCGCTTCAGTTTCATCCCAAAGAGAAAGCGCATTACGTTGACGCGCTTCACACACAACTCGTATATCGTCATGATGACCGCAAATGAGGTTGCGCTCAGGAACAGGTACTGGAGCATCACTGAAGCGGTCCAGTCTATCATGAAATAGCCGATCACGATGATCACGCTCTGATGAAGAATATAAAACGGAAGCACGGCCTCGTTCGCGTATTTCAACACACGGTTGTTGAAGTTCAGATGCTTGCTTCCGAAACCGAGTATCGCGATCAGCCAGAACCAGGAGTTGAAGGCGCGCAGGAATGAGAAGCCGCTGCTGTTGAGAGAGTAATGTCCGTACTCGAGGAGACAGAATCCGAAGAGAGTTGCAAGGATGCCCAAACCGAGCGCGACGACTCTATGCCTTTCGAGTGCAGGTCTGAAGCGCACGTCCGTCGTGAGCACGTAGCCGGAAACAAAGAAGACAAGATGCGGGAAAAGCGCCCACCCGCCAAAGGATCTGTTGCCGATGCCGTCGGGGTCCATATTCACGAGCGACACGACGATGCCGAGCGGGACACCAAGCAGGAAAATTGCACCCGGCTTCGTCAGGAAACCCGCAAATGTTTCCATGGACTTCTTCATCTTCTCCCTTCTCATCCAGAGGAAGAGCGGCAGCGTGATGAGCGAGAAAATAAAGAGCATCTCCAGGTACCAGAGGTGCAACCCCATCCATGCGAAATTGCCGCCGAACGCATAGAAGCCGTCGAAGTAGTGAGGATAGAACTTGAAGAACGAGCCGGAGAAGCCTCCTTGAGTCGCGCGCTCGATGTAGACCTGAAGAGATACGTGCGTGAGCACGCCGACAACGAGTGGCACCAGCAGCCTCTTGACCCTCGCGTTCAAATACCCTCGGCCAGACAAATAGTCGAGCGCGTAGCACGCGCTCATTCCGGAAAGCACAAAAAATAATGGCATGAGCCACTGCGCGACAACCGCCACGAAGACGGTCATGCCGTAACTGATTTCTCCGCTCTTTGCGTGCCAGCCGTCATCATCGAAAAAGCGGGCGCAGTGAAAGAACAACACTGTCAGCATTGCCAGCGCCCGGAGCCAGTCTATATCGCAGCGTCTTTCCGGCCTGCCTTTGACGTGTTCAAGACTACTCGTCACAATCCCCTCCGTGTGATCTTACACCAGACAAACGACGCGCGTGCACGTTACGCGCCGCTGCCTTGAATTGCTCGCAGTGTCGAGATATGCCTCGCGCTCTTCTGCGACTTCATGCCGAACAAAAAGCGTGTAACGCTTATGCGTCTCGCAAGAACATCATACAAGACGACGGTCGTAACCCACGCCCCGACGCAAATGGCAAAGAATTTTGTTATCGCGGCGGCGTTCCACTGTACGATATAGTAACCGAAACTTACGACCACAGCCATATGAAAAATATAGAAAGGCAAAGCGGCCTCATTCGCGTACTCAAGCACTTTGTTTGTGAAGTTCAAGCGTCTGTCCGCAAGACTGAGGATGGCGACAATCCAGAACCATGAATTGAATCCATGGAGAACCATGAGGAGAACCCAACCGAACGAATAGTCGGGAGACGGAGTATTGCCTGTGAGGTAAAGCAGGAAAATGGCTGAGGTAGAACCAATTCCCATCAGAAAGGCCAGCTTGCCGTTCTCGCGTACCGCCTGCCTGAATCCCGGCTCCGAACAGAGCAGATAGCCATAAATAAAGAATGTGAGGTAGTACGCGAAGTTCGCCCAGTCATCATAGAGATTCTGGAATCCGGGCCATCTCGCCCGCAAAGCCGCCTGGATCACGGCCAGCGGAATGGCGAACACAAATACTCTCCCCCGTCCTTCACACAGGGCGGCAAACCTGGTAATAAGAGCGCGTCCGGCCTCCTTTCGCAGGAAAAGAAATAGCGGCAGCGCGACCAGCGAGAACACAAAAAGATACGCCAGGAACCATAAGTGTCCCCATTCAAAGTTTCCCTGCGGGGCAATGCCATTGAAGAAATGCGGATAGAATCGAAAATACGATCCCGCAAACTCATGCTTACTCATACGCATCCAGTAAACTTGAATGGGAACTACCGCCAGCGTGCCGAATATCAGAGGGACCAAAAGTCGCTTGACCCTCTCACTAATATACCTTCCAGCATTCCGCGAGGCCAGCGAAAACCACGTGGCCGCTCCAGAGACGAGGAAAAAGAGCGGCATATGCCATCGATGAACGAAGTCAGTGAATAACATGATGCCAGTGTTAGGCTGATCCTTGACGTACGAAATCGAATCCCCCGGACAGAAAATCACCCCTGTATGAAACGGAACGAGCAACAAGACTGCGACAACCCTCAACCAATCAATGTCGTACCGCCTCTCAGGCTTGCTTGCTGTCCCCTCCATTTGTCCCCTCTTCTACGGGCGAACCGGCATCAAAGTGCGCGGCGCGCATGTTATTGCTTCTTCAACCCGTTCACAAAAATGGCGACCAATTCCGGAAGCGCTTCGGACTTTGAATAACGAACGGGAGACATGTAATCCCCCGACTGCTTGAATCCGAACCACGCTATTGACTCGATTATCATGCGGGCAACGACGCTGACAGACTCCAGCGGCCTGATCGCGCCCAACTTTATTCGATTATCAAGATAGCACTCAAGCTGACCCAATAACTGTCTGCGCGCATATTTGTCATATACCTGAGCCAGCTCCGGAAACTCAAAAGCCGACTTTTCCAGGAGTATGATTTGTATCCGGTTCTTCTCCATCAGTTCCCATATCTCGTTCAGTATATGCTTCAATTCGCTTGCAATGTCGGCCATCCCCGAATTATCTTTCAGGGATGTGTTGATACTCTTCAGGCGGCTGATCGTTTTCAGCCTTTTCTGTAAGAGCCGCAACAGGTCGGCCTCCCTTATCGAGGAGCAGTCCTCGCGTGGTTGCATGGGCGCGCCATCTTCCGGGGCGCCGTTTTCCAGCAGATAATAAAAGAGGTGAATCTTGCTCTTGAAATAGTAATACAGCGTCGCTTTCGACACGCCAGCTTCCTTCGCGATCTCATCCATTTGAGTCAGGCGATAGCCTCTGGCGCGGAACACTCGAATCGCTGCGTTGACGATGTCGGGAATTCGATTTTCCGGGGTAACTCGCGGTGACATTCATGCGCTCCTTCGGACAGGGCGAACGACCCATAATTAACTGACTTAGTTAGTTATTTATATTATACCGGCGGCATTCCACCTTGTCAAGAGGAAAATGAGAGGGACAAGCAAAGGGAAGAGTCTTTTCGTGCGGCCATTCCTCCCGATAGAGAAAGCTCTTGACAAACCCGCGAGTGAACAGGTATACAACTGACCATATGGGTTAGTTATTACGGTGTTTTCTTCTCCTAACGACGCCGAGATCGTGGCCAATCTCATTGAGTGTTTCCTCCTTGAATGAATCCGGGAATAGGACATGGAGGCAATCAGATTCATGAAGACGCTGGAGCCGGAGAAGGTTGCGCCGTTCAGGTTTGACGGGGGCCCCATTGGTTGCCTGCTGATTCACGGGTTCATGGGATTGCCGTGCGTGATGCGCGAGCTGGGCGAATACCTCGCGGAGCGCGGCATAAGTGTTTTGTGCAAGCCGCTGCCCGGTCATAGCACGACTCCGGAAGACATGATGCGAACAACATGGTATGACTGGTACAATGCATGCAGAGAAGACCTCGCAGATCTGAGCTCGCTATGTGACAGCGTTTTCCTCTGCGGTTTGTCGATGGGCGGGACGCTCAGCCTGCATCTGGCCGCCCATCACGCGCAAGAGTACAAGGTGGCCGGCGTCGTCACATATGGCGCTCCTGTTCATATGAAGGGTCCTCTGCTTCCTTTATTGCCGATAGCAAAGAAGGTGGTATCTTTTCTCAAGGTTCCCGAAAAGGATGTCGCCGACCCGGCCGGCCGCGACCTGGCGAGGAGCTATGACCGCGTGCCGCTTGCATGCCTTTCGTCTCTGCTCGAGCTGCTCGCTCACGTGAAGCACGACCTTCAGGATGTCAGAGTGCCGGTTCTGTTGATGCAGAGCAAGAACGACCACGTCGTCCCTCCGTCGGATGTTCATCTTATTCATGCGCTTGTCAGCTCTCGCGACAAGACGGTTATAGAGGTCGAAAGGTCATACCATATACTTCCCGTTGATTACGACAAGCGGCTCGTCAAAGAGAAAACATACGAATTCATACATCGCGTGGCACACTCCCGTGGGAACTGCGCGAGTCAGAGCGTTAATACATGAAGCAGCCCGGAAGTAGAATCGGCCGCCTGTTCCTTCAGCTCGGCCCCGGACTCATCTGGGCGATGATGGCGATCGGGCAGACGCATATCATATTGGCCACCTATTCAGGAACAAATTTCGTTTTTTCGCTCCTTTGGGTCATTTTGCTGGCCCACGTGCTTTCATATCCCGTATTCGAATATGGTCCGCGCTATGCGGTGGCCACAGGCGAATCGCTCGTCGATGCGTATCTGCGGGTGCGACGCGGGAGAACTATCCTGTTGGCCTACTTTGGAATTGTTCTTGCCACGCTTCCTTTCCTTGGGTCGGCCTCGCTCTTGAGCGTGTCGGCTTCTGTGCTCTATGCCGGCATGCCGCAAGTATCGTTCAATTGGTGGTGCGGTATCATTGCTTTCTTCACCGTTGTGCTCGTGTTCGCGGGCAGGTACAAAGGGCTGGAGTTAACATGCCTGGTTATGTCCGCTTTCCTGCTGCTTGGCACGGCGGCGGCGTTTTGTTATCAGCTTCCAAGGCCGGCGGACGTGGTCTCGGGCGCCCTGATTCCCGCGATTCCGGCGGGCTCGCTCGTCACTCTGGTGGCTTTGATGAGAATGCCGACCGACGCGCCGGCGTCTATATTGCACTCCCTCTGGGCGCTCAAGAAGCGTGATGCATGGATAGAGGAAGGCGGATTGCAGGCCGGACTCAAGAAAAGTCTGCTGGACCTTCGCATCGGTTTCACGCTTTCCTTCTTGATCGCAATCTTTTTCGTCTCTGTCGGGGCCATGGTGTTGCATCCGCGCGGGCTTGACCTCGAGGGCCTCAACCTTGCCATGAAATTGTCACAGATTTACACGGAGACCGTGGGCCCATGGACGTTCCCGCTCTTTATCGCAGTCGCATTCTTCACGCTGTGGGGAAGCTATTATGCCTCCACCGACGGCGCGCCACGATTGGCCGAGAAACTCCTCAACGGCGCCATGGGGAAAAAGGATTCTCCAGAGCTCGGCAGGTTTCGTATCATCTACACAATTGTGATCGTGGTGGGAGGGCTGCTGCTCGCGACGACCGTGCAAAGGCCGGTGTTCCTTGTGATTCTGGCGATTTCAACAGGGCTCATCTCGTATCCGCTGATCTATGTGTTGAACATATGGGCCGTCACAAGACTGGTAGACGAGGAGTTCAGGCCGTCGCGATTAAACCTCATCATAGCGTATACTGGAGTAGCCTATTCTCTCGTCGGCGTCGCGATGCTGTTACTGGTCAGGGTGTTCAAAGTATGGGGATGAACGCACGGTCTTCGAAAGAAGGGCTCAGGCAGGATATATGAAAATCGATGAGGAAAAATGCGTCGGCTGCGGCAACTGCGTCTCGTTCTGCACGATGGGCGTGATACGCATCGAGAACGGGCTTGCCGTCGTCAACGAGGATGAATGTGTCGAGTGCAACACGTGCTATCGCTGTTGTGAATCCGAGGGACTGAATCCCACCCTTGTCCGCGCGCTCAGAAAATTGTTCGCGGTTTTCCGCCTGCGATACGATGGGCGCATCGACGTTTGCCCCACCGGCGCGCTCACGCCGCCCGAGCTCGAGTGGCCCCGCTCTCTCAGACGGGCGTTCAGCGACCCCACGGTGGCGCACGACAGCACCGGCATGGCCGGACGCGGAACCGAAGAGATCAAGACGAACGATATCACGGGCCGAATAGGGCCGGGCGAGGCGGGCGTCGTCATCGACCTTGGCCGGCCGGGAACCGGCGTCTTCTTCCACGAAATAGACAGGATGACAAGGGCGCTCGCGCCTCTGCGCGTCACGTTCGAGCCCGAAAACCCGCTCACAGCTCTCATGATCGACGCCCGCACGGGAAACCTCAGAGATGACATCCTCCAGGAAAAAGTCCTCTCGGCGATAATCGAGCTCAAAGTGACGCTCGGAGACCTTCGGGACGTGCTGAACGTGGTCGACGACGTTGCCGGCACGCTCGATACCGTGGTCAGCGCAGGCGTTTCAAGCAGGTGCGATAGCGACGGCGGCGTTCCTCATGAGCGCGTATGCGTCGAGGCGGGCTACTCGCTTTCGCCGAATGGAAAAACCAATCTGGGGCTGGGACGCCCGGTGACCTTCGGAGATTGACATGACAAACACTCTGCACAGAAAAGGGACGCCCGAGGCGTTGAAGGAAGATTTCGTCGTCTTCGCCACTCCGACGCGAAGCCTCTCGCCCGAGTTGCCCGCGAAGATGAAGCGATTCACCGAAATCGTCCTCAAGCATGGCCCTGTCAACGTCGCAAAGCTCGAGAACATGGCGATGCGACGCGTCGATTCGCGGCGAATGCACGAAGAGATGCAGGATCAGTTGGCGCTCACCGCAACCTTTGACAACGTCGAGGCGGTTGCCGCCGTAATCGCCGACCTCAAAGAGGCCGACCTCGGCGTGCCCATCAACGTCAGCGGCTTGCTCGAGGAAATCAAGCAGTGCTGCGGTAAGGCGGGCCTGACGCGCCACAGCGCCGAGCAGTCACTCGGCGTGTTCGGGAGAACCGACCGTCTGCCGTCGCGTGAGGTCGTCGAGATAAACAGCATGTGCGGTCACGGCATGGTCTCTTTCAATCTTATCAAGAAAATCATCGACGAAATTAAGCTGGACAGGATGACTCCCGAGCAGGGAGCCGACCTGCTCGCCAAGCCATGCGAGTGCGCCGCCTTCAATCCCACCCGGGCCAGGAAACTCCTCGAAACCCTGCGTCAGAAAAGCTAATTCCAAAGAGCGCGCAAGAAAATCGGCGTAGGCATGGATTTCGAACAAGCCATATGGAAATTCGAGCTCCGATAATGTATACTCCGACAGGTCATCTGGAGTCCCAGAAAGCTCCAATAGCATCAAGAACTTTTATGCAAGAAAGGAACAATCAGAAATGTTTCGCCGGAAAACACGCACAGGATTACATCCATTGCCCTCATATCTCCCGGTTTTCATTGCAGTTGCCTTTATCCTCATTTTGTCGGCAGCCGCTCCGGCAGCCAGCCTGCCCGGAACAGGCGACGATACCGGAAAGACGGTCATTTATCGAGACACATGGGGAATCCCGCACATATACGCCCCAACGGTCGAGGCCGGCGCCTATGCCATGGGCTGGACTCAGGCGGAGGACCGCCCGCACGAACTGCTGAAGAATTTCCTGCGTGGCATCGGCGAAATCGCGAAGGTCGAAGGCTCGGCCTCAATGCCTTCAGACCTCGCGATGCATCTATGGAACAACTACGAGGTGTCGAAGGAAAACGCGCACCGCGTCCGTGGCGACGTGCGCAGAATGCAGCAGGCGTTCGTGCAGGGAGTCAACGACTATTATGAAGCGCATCCGGAAGACGTGCCGGAGTGGTGGGGGAACCGGAAGATTGACGAGTTCATGGTGACCGCGTTCGGACGTCTATTCCTCTACAACTGGTCCATCGAACAGGCATTCGCCGATTTAGAGCGCGGCGGAATCGAGCCGGGCGTTGCCCCGATCGAACACGGCTCCAACCAGTTGGCCATTTCGCCCGCCCGCAGCGCGGAAGGAGCCGCCATCCTTATCATTGACCCGCATCTCTCGTGGTGGGGACTCACCCGCTTCTGGGAATTCCGCATTCATGCCGGTGAGCTGCGGGGAAGCGGCGTGACGCTTCCCGGCTTCCCGAACATCGGCCTCGGCCACAACGACCATGTTGCCTGGGCGATGACCACCGGCGGTCCCGACACGGCGGATGTGTACGAACTTACGTTGAACGCGGACGACCCGACAAAGTATCTCTATGACGGCGAGTGGAGGCAGATGACCTCGCGTGAAATCGGCATTGAGATCAAGGGTGCAGGCGTCAGGAAATTCAATGTCTATGAGTCGCATTACGGCCCTGTCATCGCGATGAAAGACGGAAAAGCGTATGCGGCCAGAATCGCATATGCAGATATCGTTCAGGCCGGCGAGGCATGGCTTTACCTGAACTTCGCGAAGGATTACCGGGGCACCATCGAGGCGGCCGCCACACTGCAGCTCTATCCGCAGAATGTCATGGTCGCCGATACCTCCGGCAATATTTACTATCAGCGGGTCGGCCGCGTGCCCAGACGCCCAGTTGGATTCGACTGGTCACGTCCCGTGAACGGCTCCACCTCGGCCACCGAGTGGAAAGGATTCCATCCGGCGTCGGACCACGTCCAAATTCTGAACCCGAAACAAGGATACATGCAGAACTGCAACGTGCCGCCCGACGTCATGATGGTTAATAGCCCGCTCACGCTGGATAAGACGCCGCCGTACATTTACGGAGACATGATATATGGGCCGTTGAACGGCTGGACGAACCAGCGCGGCGCGCGCGCGGTCGAACTCCTGCAGGCAGATGATTCGGTCACGGCGCAAGAGGCCATCTCGTACATCCTCGACGTGCGCCCGGCAGGCGTTGACAACTGGCTCGCCATCCTGAAGCAGGCGGATTCCAAGGCTGGAGAGAAATATCGCAGCAATCCCCTCTATGCGGCCGGATTGAAAGACCTCATGAGTTGGAATGGAGAGTTGCGTCGCGACTCAACCGCCGCGCTCAAGTATTACTATTGGCGGAAGCAGCTCTTTGCGGATTACGGTTCGGACCCCTTCGCAGCACAGGTCGCCTCTGAAGTCGACAACCTGCTCGCTTTGGTCGGAAAGCCGCAACCACCCGCGGAATTTGACGACGAGCAACTCGATGCCGTGCTGTCCTCGTTCGCCTATGCAATGGTCGCGCTTCACTCTGACCTCGGCTCCCTCGACACGAAATACGGCGACGTTTTCCGCGTCGGTCGTGATGACGTCTCATGGCCGCTCGGCGGCGGCGGAGACGAATCTCTCGGGCTGGTGACGCTGCGAAGCGTCGAGTACGGCCCGGAGCGCAAAGACCACACTCGTTGGGGCCGCGCCGGGCAAACATCCACGCAGGTGGTCGTCCTCAGCAAACCCATCAAGAGCTGGACTGCTCTGCCCATCGGAGAAAGCGACCGGCCCGAGTCTCCTCATTATCGCGACCAGGCGGAGAAGCTCTTCAGCGAGCGCAAGCTGAAACCCACATGGTACGCGCCCGAGGAGTTGGCCGAACACATCGAGTCGCGAACCGTGCTCGATAAGGCGCCGTCATCGTCGCCGAAGTAGCACGAGCAGATGTAGTCTTCGCGCAAACCTCGGCGCGGAGGGAAAATGATGCGGAAAACGAGCGAGAGCGTCAAATCGGGCAAAGAAGAGGTCGTGAAGTCCATCTGCCGCATGTGCCATGGTGTCTGCGGCGTGATCGTTCATATGAGAAACGGCATAGTCGTCAAGGTGACCGGCGACCCGGAAAGTCCGTTGAGCAACGGTTTCATCTGCTCGAAGGGCCGCGCATCGGTGGAATACCTCTACCATCCCGACCGATTACGCCACCCTCTCAAGCGCGCAGGCGCGAAGGGCGAAAACAAATGGAAACAGATAAGCTGGGAAGAAGCTCTGGATACCATTGCTCAGAAACTGCTCGATTATAAGAAAGATTATGGTCCCGAGTCGGTCGCCCTCGCAGTCGGTACCGGCCGCCCCTATCAAGCGTTTGCGCTCAGATTCGCCAATGCGTTCGGCACGCCCAACGTCGTCAGCTATGCGCACATTTGCTATCTTCCACGGGTGGTCGCCTCCATCATCACCTGCGGACAGCTTCCCATCTGCGATTTCTACGGATTTGGCGGCGTGCATCCCCGCTGTGTCGTGGTCTGGGGATGCAACATATCGGAAACAGGCGCGGCCGACGGCATGTGCGGCAATCAGCTCACGCTCGCCCGACGCACTGGCGCGAAGTTCATCGTTATTGACCCTCGCCGCACGAAGCTGGCCTCGAAAGCGGATGTCTGGGCACAGGTGAGGCCCGGCACGGATGTCGCGCTCGCCATGGGCATGCTGCACGTAATCATCCACGAAAAACTCTATGACAAGGCATTCGTCGAACAGTACACAGAAGGATTTGACCGGCTCGTGCAGCATGTGAAAGGTTATCTGCCGTCGAAAGTGGCGGAAATCACATGGGTGCCGGCGCAGATTATTCGACAAATGGCGCGGCTCTATGCCGAGACAAAGCCGGCCTGCATGCTCTGGGGCAACGGCCTCGACGAGAGCATCAATTGTTTCCAGACCGCTCGCGCGCTCTTGATTCTCAGGGCCGTCACGGGCAACATCGACGTTCCCGGCGGCGATGTCTTCTGGATTCCACCAAAAGGCGTCGTTCAAACATCGCCCTTCATGGACCCGTCAATCATCCTTCCGGAGATGGTCACCCCGGAGGCGAGCGCGAGAAAGCTGAGCGCAGGACAGTCATTGATGAACTTCGTGCTGCGTCATTCCACGTTCTGGGACGCGGTGCTCACCGGCAAGCCCTATTCACCGAAGGTGCTCATAATCGTCGGAACCAATCCGCTGCTCACCGCAAGCGATTGCTTGAAGGGTGAGCAGGCTCTCAAGAAGCTTGAGTTCACGGTTGCGCTCGACCTGTTCATGACGCCCACCACTCAGCTTGCGGACATCGTGCTCCCTGCGGCCACGTGGCTCGAACAAGATGACATTGCCGACCTTCACTTCATCTGGTGCGTCGCGGCGAGGCAAAAAGTGGTGGAGATTGAAGAGTGCTGGGACGACAAGAAAATCTTTATCGAGCTTGCAAAAAGAATCGGATTGAAGGATTGCTTTCCGTGGAATGATGTGAGGGAATACTGCGATTTCGTGCTCAAGGACACCGGACTCGATTTCGAGAAATTCACAAAGCTGGGCATTCTTAAGGGCGAAATGCAGTACCGGAAGTATGAGGCGAACGGATTCCCGACTCCATCGGGAAAATTCGAGATAGCATCGTCTATCCTCGATTCTTTCGGCTACGACGCGCTGCCCGACTACGTCGAGCCTCCCGAAAGCCCCTACAGCGCGCCGGAACTTGCCAAGGAATACCCGCTTATCGCCATCACCGGCTGCAAGGTCGAGCCGTTCTTCCATACCGAATATCGGCAGCTCAAATCACAGCGGAAGAGACACCCCGACCCACTCGTTGAGATCAACCCTGCGACTGCCAAAGAACTCGGAATTGAAGACGGCGATTGGGTCTGGGTCGAGTCACCGCGCGCTCGGATAAGACAGCGGGCAAAGCTCTCTCCTGATATTCATCCGCGAATGGTTGCCATTCAGCACGCCTGGTGGTTTCCCGAAGAGGAGCCACCGGAATACGGCTGGAAGAGGTCGAGCGCTAATCTTTTGCTCGACCATCGTCCCGCTGACCCCATCTGGGGCTCCGAATCATGGAAGGGATTCCTCTGCAAGGTGTATGTATAAAGGGCGTGTTGCCCTGATAGGAAGTTGCCCGGACAGGCTTCCGGGCCTGCCTGATTGGAAATTCTATTCCGTCATGCCTCAAGATGGGACAATGCAGCCACGGACGGATTAGCCCACCGCAACCGGATGGGCATTCTTTTCTGTGACTTTTTGTTGCGATTCTCCATCCAAAGGGGGATAGAGCATCGGTTTCAGCTTCAGAGCTTCGCGCTTCTCGTCGAGCACTTTGATAAGCTTGCCTGCGGCCTTTTTCGGGTCGCTCTCGAAGATGAAGTGCGCGCCGAATTCCGCCTTCATGCCTTCCGAGAGATATTCGAGGACCTTCTTGCTCCCATGCACGCGGAAGGGAGGATTGAAATGCGTCGTGATCCCGGATGCCACGACATAGAGGCCGATGGATACAGCCTTGTCGCTCATCGCCTCGGGAGCGCAGCCGGCCACGGGAAGCTGACTGATATCCGTACCGATGCCGCCTTCTTTGACCATCTCGATGCATGCGTTCAGAATGCGGGAGTTATCCACGCATGACCCCATGTGGAGCACGGGCGGAATGCCGACTGCTTCGCAGATTTCGCGAAGCCCATTGCCGCACCATGTGAACATTGCCTCCGGGTTGAGCAATCCTTGTTTGGAAAGGCAACCGGCGGAGCAACCTGTGGTAACCACCAGCACGTCATGTCTGAGAAGTTCCTTCACGATTGTCATGTAGTTATGGTCGTGCGTGAGCCTCGCATTGTTGCAGCCGACGATTCCCACAACTCCGCGCAGGCGGCCCTGAATTATTCCCTCATTGAGCGGTTTAAAGGAAGGCCTGAACTTTCCACCGAGATGATAGAAGATATTCTCGACGGTGAATCCTGCCACGAGATCATTCTTTTCTTTGGGTATTTCGACTTTTGCCCGGTCGCGCCTTCGGTAGTTCCCGACAGCCTCCGAGACGATTTTCTTCGCGATGTCCACGGCTTTCTCCGGCTCGAATTGATAATGAACCGCCCCCGGGATTCGAGCTTTCTTGCTCGTTGTGATGAGTTTCGTATGGTAGCATTGGGCCACCTGGCTGAGACCCGGCATGATACACTGAACGTCCACCACCATCGCTTCGACGGCGCCAGTGACAATCGCCAGTTCCTGTTGCAGGAAATTTCCCGCGAGCGGCGCGCCCTGCCGCATGAGGATTTCATTGGCCGTACAGCAGATACCTGCAACGACTATGTCTTCCGCTCCATTGTCGCGGGCCAGCGCCCGCATCTCGGAGTCTCGAGCGACCTTGACGATCATCTCCGAGAGCGTTGGCTCGTGTCCATGAACCACAATGTTCACAGCGTCTTCACGAAGAACGCCGAGATTCGCCGTTGACCGAATCGGCGTGGGAGTGCCAAATTGAATATCGGTCAGGTCGGTCGCAATCATGGAGCCGCCCCAGCCGTCGCCCAAGGCCGCCTTGATGGCGTGAAGCAGCAGATTGTGGTAGTCGGCGTCCATTCCCATGTGCACCATATGGAGCATTTCCACGATCTCTCGGTCGATTCCGCGGGGCATGACCTTGAGATTCCGCCAGCGAGCCTTCTGTTTCTCAGGCGCACGCTGGGCGAACAGAAGTTCTCCCTTCTGCTGCCCGAATTGTTCGAGGCATTTATCAGCGACCTTGGCAGCAATCATGTTGAAGTCGCTGCTGAATGCGTCTACTCCAACTTCTTCCGCCAATGCCAACAGCTTCCTTTGATCCTTGATTTCGTAGCCCTGCGTCTTGCCAAGCGCCGTCAGATACAGGTTGTCCGCGACATCGCGACCATGGTCACTATGAGCTGAAGCCCCGATAGCAGCGGAGCGCGCGATGTTTCTTGCCACAATCGCGTCGCCTGAGATGCCGCAAGCGCCGTATTGGGGGCCTTTCCCGAACGGGTCTATTCTGCACGGACCCATGTAGCACTGCTGGCAGCATAGGCCGAGTTCGCCAAATCCGCACCTGGGCTCCTGCAGGTCGGACCGGTCGAAGGCTGTGCGAACGCCCTCGCTCTTTGCCTTCCTCAACATGTTCAAAGCCGCCTTATCAACTGACCTGTCGCTCATTATTGCACCATCCCTTTTTCGACATCTTGACCGGGAAGCGTCTCCCGCATCCGGGGATGCGATTTGGTTCCTCCCGTTCGGACCTTACCAATTGTCCTCATTATAATTATGCCTCCGCGACCGGAAATGATACTTTGACTTTTGTCACACTACCCATGCTTGATTGCAGAAATTCGCGCCAAAATTTGCTGGAAGCAAATCCCCCACCCCCCCTTTAGCAGAGGGGGGTACAACACACTTTCCCCTCTGCCAAAAGCGGTGCAACCGGCTTCCCCCCTTGAAAAAGGGGAGGGGGATTTGACATCGGAAAGATTTAGCGGGAATTTACGCGACGTAGCACGAGATGCATTTCCCTGTTTTCTCTTGGATAGGCCAACTCTGAGAAAGGAGCGCAGGTAAGGTGGGGAACCAGTCGAGCAGGCAAAGCTTATTATGTCACCCGGATGCTCTTCTCACACGGACCCTCTGCCCCCAGGTCATTCCTGACCTTCAGGCGAACGCAATACTCACCCGGCTTGTCGAACACATGCAACAATGCCGGGCCTCGTGAACCGGTATCTTCTCCGATGCTCCATTCCATATCTACGAGAATGCCCTCACGGTCATCGAAATTCCCGACGTAAATGAGGGTGGGTTCACCTGCTCGCGGGCGCTGTGGCAGCCAGGTGAAATCAATGGTCGGTTGAGAGGCGGAGGGGAGCGCGTTTATGAGTTTCGCCGGGTCGAGGCCTTCTCGACCGGCTGCACGAATCTCTGCCGCCGGCAGCGCATCGAGTTTCTCGATAAGTTCCAGGTGGGCGAGCGTATAGCGCTCAAGTTGGTCTGGAGTGCACTTATCCGGCGTGTCATCTTCTGTGTGATACCAAATCGGCTTCCCGATGATATCAATGATGGGCACGCCCGCCTCAAGAAACCGACCCTCGAGATCCTCGTTCGGGCACATCAAATCCGCAGGCATCAACGCCGCCGGCTGCAGCCGGTATTTCTTGATAACTGGCATCACGATTTCCGCCAGAACGTGGTTAGGCGAGATAAATGCGCCCCGCGACTCATCGCGGCCTGTCTTCACAATTTTGCCGTCAATCTCTTCGTAGTTGTCGCTGCCTGCGCCGTCAATCGTTATGTACACGGCCGTCTTGTCCAGCAGGTGCTGGCGCCTCTTGATGAACTCACGCGCGCCGATGAGCAGCTCATGTCCCGGATGCGTCGCAAAGATAATGCTCTTGCGCGGCGGTTCACGCCGATTAGCGAACTTATCTGCCAGCGCCAGGAGCGCCGCGAGCCCGCCCGCGTTGTCGACCGCGCCCCGATAGATGCTGTCATGGTGCGCGCCCGCAATGATGAATTCATCCGACTCTCCGGGCACAATCCCAACCACATCTCCTGTCGATGCGATGCTTGATTCGGCCGCTACGTTCACCAGCAATTCCGTCTTTCCCGCTTGAATGCGCTCTTTCAGTGCTGCGCCGTCGGAACGACTGACCAACACGGCCGGTATCGGGTTATCATGTTTCTCCTCCTCGGCAGTGAAAATCGGGATGAGGTCGCCGGGCGCATCGATGACCACCACCAGCGCCAGAGCACCCGCCGCCACAGCCGCCTGATAGCTATTGAAAAACCGGTACGTGGGCCAGAAGTGCAAAAGGATTCGGCTGTCGATAACGGCAATCTTTCCCTGTGCCGCCGAAAACTCGTGCGGCATGCCGTATCCACACGATACGCATTCAGCCTTGAGTCCATCGCAGGTTGTTGAGCCGCAATACCAAATCGGTTGGCATCGAAGGTCCCTGCCTTCGGGCAGAAGCCCAAGCCGCACCACTTTGGGCGACCACCGGTGCATCTCGAACCATTCGATGGTCACGTCTTTAAGGCCGCTTTCCACAAACCGGTCGCCGATGTATTGCATCACCTGACGCTCGACCGCGCTCCCCGACTTGCGGTCACCGAATGCCGCAATGCGTATGACATCTTCATGCAGCTTGCTGCCAGAAATCCGTCGTCTCATATTCTCCAACAGCCTCCCTTGATTCAAGGATCAGGTCTTGATTTCCGTGCCTCACATGAGATGACTTCCCGACGCTCTAGCGCTCCTTCACTCCCTGCTGGCCGTAGGGAATATACGTCGCATCGAACGCTTGGGCATCGACACTCACTTCCGTAAAGCCCCTCCGCGAACTACTATCGGTAATCATCTGATCTTCTTTCCACCACTGTCCTGATATCGCGCCGCCCATGACGAAGAGGATGTCGTGCTCGTTCATCTTCCAAGGAATTTTCCTGTAGACGTGCTGATGGCCGGACAGCACAAGCTTGAGGTTGCACTTCTTGAATACCGTATCCAATGTGTCCGGAAAATCCGAATCCTGACCCTCCAGACCCTTCTCGTCGGACGGCGGGGGCATAACCTCGCCATCGAGACCGTAACGGACCCCAAACGCACCTAACGTCGGGATATGCGTGACGAGTGCAATTGGTCTCGAGCCTCCAACGTGTGACAAATCCTTCTTCAACCATTCAATCTGCTCGGGTGTTACCTGTCCGAAAGCGAAAACCTCACCCGATCTGGTCGTCGCCCGGCCAATGTTATCGAGTATCACGAAGTGACAGTGCTTGTAATTGAAGGAATAATATGCGGGGCCGAAATATGTCTCAAACATCTCCTTGCCGTACCGTTCGGGGACGCGCTCATTTGGGATAACTGTCCAACCAAACACATCATGATTGCCCACCGCGTGATAAAACGGGGCCTTAATGAGGGAGGCAAGCTGATTCTTATACATCTCATATTGTTTCCGCGCATCTACCTCACTCGACAATCTGAAGGCATCATCGACGACATCACCCCCGTGTATCACGAACGGGGGATTCATCCCGGCAACCATTGTGTAGGCTCTTGTGATTTCCAGCACGCTGCGCTCCCTGCCCGCGTGGGTGTCGCTCACAAACACAAACTTGAACTTCCCATCATCGACGAGATCACTGTTTGGAACAAGGGGAAAATCCAGTGTTTTGCTGTCTCTGGAGTCCTTGCCAACGCTTCCATAGTACGTGTTCCTAGGGGCATGGTGCGTACCGGGCACGGATACAAACACAATGCTGCCCGGATTTGTCCGAATCTCATACAGGCCGTGACGGTCCGTAGCCGTAACGTCCTCGCCATCGGACACGACGACTCCTCCGAGCAGCTTCTCTCCGCCGTCATAGGCCCAATTGAGGTTCGCATCCTCGAACACCCGGCCTCTGACCTCGATTTCCTCCGCGCATGAGCACGAACCGACCCCCAGAAGAATCGAACATGCTATGGCTCCAGCAAGCAATCGTCTTAGGATCATACGCACTCCGTCGTTTTCACCTTCATCACAAAATCGACGCGCCCGCCGATTACGTCTACAGAAACTACTGTACCACAGGAGCCGCTCAGCCACAATAGTATCCCCAACTTTGGGCGAAGCAGGGAAAGAGCCCTATTTCTAGCCGGAATTGCTTATTTGTCTCATGCAGATTAGAAATAGGGCTCTGTACTACTAACGTTCAGTTTCTCAAATTTTTGTCGTGATTTTCTTGACGCAGTCATTGCGAGCAAAGGGCCGCAGGCCCGAGGGTCGCAGACCCGAGCGAAGCAATCTCTGTGTGCATCTTCAATTCTCCCAAT